>PLOU01000191.1:32427-36653 GCA_003142235.1 Granulicella sp. | reverse complement strand
CATGGAAGAGACTTCATCGCGATACCTCCAGTTCGGAGTCCAGGCTGAATGGTTCGGAGTCCAGAACGGAATTGGGAAGGGAACTCAGCCGCTTTGCTTGCAGCGGGTGATGCAAGGCGCGGTGAGAGACGTCGGCCCGCGGGTTTGTCGAGACGCTGCCTGCGGGGATGAATACGGCGCGCAGGGCGGCGCGGCCACGCATCAGCCGGGACTTGACCGTGCCGAGGTTGACATGGAGGAGGTCGGCGATCTCGTCGTAGGAGAGGCCTTCAATCTCGCGCAGCACGACCACGGCGCGGAATGCCGTCGGTACCTGGCGGAGTGCGGCTTCGACGCGCTCGCGGACCTCGTGCTGCGCGGCCTGGTCGAAGGGCGAGCAGCCGGAAGCGGCCAGCGTGGAGCCGAGTGAGTGCGTGTCGGCAGCGGACTCGGAGGCGCAGCGCGATGAACAGGGGGCGTCGAGGTCGATCTCCCGGCGCCTGTGGCGCGACCACCAGCGGCGCTGGTTGGAGACCTCGCGCAGCGCGATGCGGTAGAGCCAGGTCCTCAGAGTGGACTCGCCGTGGAAGTGGCGTATGCCGCGGAAGACCTTGAGGAAGACCTCCTGGGTGATGTCGGCGGCGTCGGAGGGGTCGTGCAGGCCGCGCGTGATCAGCGAGTAGAGAGGCTGATGGTAGCGGTCGATCAACTGGGCGAAGGCCTGCTCGGAGCCGCTCTGAAGCTCGGCCACCAGGGTGGCTTCTTCGCTCGGAAGGGCAATCGAGATCGCCAGATCGTCCATTGTTGCGCCCGCCTGCATCTCCGGGTACCTCTAGCTTACGACTTCGGTGAAACGGCTGTAAACCTTCGCGGCGAGCGCCGGACGTTCTGCGAAGCGCGGCGATGCCTGTCGCAAAAAAAAACTGGAGCGGCGAGAGAAAGAGCGCCGCCGGCGACCGAGTGCTCGCTCACTCTACTGCTTTAGACACCGGAGGGCAGGGAAATAGTTCCCATTCGTGCGCAGAGCGATGGGCGGAGTTGCGCGCGGGAAGTACAGGTTTGGCCGAGTATCTGCCAAGAGTAGAGGCCAGATCGCGGGAGTCGTGACGCGGAGAATCGAATGGAGTTTGACTCAACGGGCCGCAACCCTGAGAATAGGAAATGTCCTTCCTGAGAGTGGGCCTGTGGCGCAGCTGGGAGCGCGCTTCCATGGCATGGAAGAGGTCACCGGTTCGATCCCGGTCAGGTCCACCAAGACATCCTTAAGATAAACGCAACGCAATGCAAAGGTCAGCACAGAGGCTGGCTTTTTTGCTGTCTGTTGCTGGATTGTGTGTGTGTCTCGTTCAGGGCTGGATGGCGGAGAGACAGGGATTCGAACCCTGGATACCTTGCGGTATACACGCTTTCCAAGCGTGCGCCTTAAGCCACTCGGCCATCTCTCCGCAGTCGGCGAACCTCTATGAATCTACCATATTTACGGGATAGCGAACGTCTGATAACAGATATTATGTACAGTGAAGGGAAACAGGCTGCGGCATGGTTCCGGGGCATGTGGCTGGACTCTGTCTTGGAGCGGCCCATCATCGCTGCCTCCGCTTCGCGAGTTCCCTTTCGGACCTAGCCGCCGCCGACGAAGTGGACGACCTCCAGGCGGTCGCCGGAGGCGACGGGGGTTTCGGCCCAGAGGGCGCGCTGGACGATCTGGCCGTTGTGTTCGACGGCGATGCGGTCGCCTTTGAGTTCCATTGCGGCGATGGCCTGTGCGAGCGAGACCGGCGGGGTCAGGTTGTCGAAGCTGCGGTTCTGGCCGTTGATGGCGAGCGTGAAGGACATGATCTCCTAGCTTAGAACATTTGCCGAGGGAGTGGAATCCAGCCGATGCTCCACACTCGGTTGAGCCGGTGCCGCGGGTTCTTCGTTTTTGTGCGAAAAAGTATCAAAGTCTTCAAAAAAGGCATGTTAAGTCTGGACTTTTTTGGTTTTAGTCTGTACTAAGTCTGGACTAAGTCTGGACTTGGTTGCGACGGTTGATGGTTAAAAGCGAAGGCCCGGCTGTTTCGGTTGCGTCGGTGCTGCGAGTTCTTCGTTTGTGTGCGAAAAAGTATCAAAGTCTTCAAAAGAAGCATGTTAAGTCTGGACTTTTTTGGATCAGGTCTGGACTAAGTCTGGACTTCGGGGCCAAAGTCTTGATTCCAGGTTGTTTATTTTGTAATGTCTCTGGAATCAGTGCGTTGCTTGATGGCCCGAGTTGCACCTGTTTTTCCCCCATACTTTAATTGTACCGGTTGGAGCATAACTACTATGCCAAGTATTTTCCCATGGTAAGTGGTTGGTGGGGTGGGAGTTATGGGGATTTTGGAGGTACGAGGGCCTTGACACGCGATTTTGCTGTGGATTTTACGTTTGCGGAGCGTCGTCGTTCCCGATGGCGTGCTTATTTGCAGCTTCTTTGGCCGATTCCAGCTCGCGTCTGAACGCTGCGTCAAATAGCGCCTGCTCAACCCCTTCCGAATTTGCAAACTGCCCAACTTTCAGATCAAGCGCCCTATGAAAATCCGCACCCGCCAAATGCGCCTTGCTGAAATCCGCTCCTTCCAAATGCGTCTGGATGAACCTCACTCCGTCCAAATGTGCCCTGTTGAAATTCGCTCCGTCTAAATGCGCTTCGTCGAACCTCGCTCCGTCCAAGTGCGCCTCTTCGAACCACGCTCTGTCCAAATGCGCTCCGAGGAACGACGCTCCGTCCATCTGCGCATCGGTAAAATACGCACCGTCCAAATGCGCTGCGATGAAAATCACTCCATCCAAATAGGCTCCCATAAAAAATGCACCGCACAGATCGCTGTTACTCAAATTGAGTCGCTGCCCCTTACGCTCACGCATGCGGTCCCGTTTGCGCCGTCCAAGCACTGTCAGAATGGCCTGGATCTCAGTAGCTGGTTTCTTTGCAATCTTCTTGTCAGGTTCTTCTTTTTCCTTAGTGGTATCTTGCGCATCCGTCTCTTGCTTAGTCGGTTCCTGCGTGGGTGCGGGGGCATTCTGCCGGACATACGCCGTGAGGACCTCCATGATCGGCCAGTGGTCGCGGGGCGAATCGAAGGCAATGCGCTCCAGCGCATAGATCGCGCCCAGCCTCACCTCCACATTCGGCTTGTTTGCCGCGGTCAACGCACCTAGTTGCTCGATGGCCTTGGTATACCGGTCTGTAATATGTCCCTGTTCGGCTACCCTCACCCTGCGGAAGGTGAGATACAACGCGAATAGAGCGAAGGCTCCGCCCACCACTTGTAAATAGGTCTTCCGCATCTCGTTCTGTAAGGCGGCGACATCCGCCGGCGTCGTCTTCGCTTCGGGATTCACTACCGCAGAGCGGACACTTGCCCTCTTGGCCTGCCACTCCGGAACCCTTTGTATTGACAGCAACAGACCGGCAAACACGGCACCCAACAGAAGGAGACCCGCGACATGCCGAACGGACGGCGAGTCAATCACCGGCAATACAATTTCTTCGATTCGCCTGTAGAGCCGCCGAAGCCAGATCATGATGCAAACAGTGTATCCGAAGCTGCTTCTTGTGCGACTTGATCACAGGCTGCGGAAAAACGCTGTGCTGTATTGGCCCTGAAAGATTCCCTCAGCGGCTAAAGCCGTATTGCAATTAAAGCATTTCACGGCACGGGTGAACCCGTGCCCTTAAGCAAAACGGAGTTTTTCAGCAGCCTCTGAAGGCCCCTGCTCCCTCCGAAAAGCGAGACACGGGCGGAGAACAGACAAGAGCAAGGGAGGGAGATTTTGTGGGAGAAAGGGGCGGGGAGTATGGGTTAGTTAGGGTTCGTCGGGATCCTTCGCGCTCGAAAGACGCGCTCAGGATGACAGCATGAACAGACAGAGTCAAAGAAAGAAGCAGATTCCCTACGGGAATGACAAGCAAAAGAAACAGGCCCCTGCTCCCTCCGGACGGCAAGAACCCCACCCATCGCATGAAACAAGAGCGCGATGGATGGGGCACCCGAAGGACAACGACGGAGATTCTGGCTACGCCAGAATGACGACGCGGGGCGGGAATGGTTGGCGGTAGACCCACCCTTCGCTAGAAAAAAGCGAAGGATGGGGCACCCACTTCGCTCCCTCCATGGTTGTCGCTGCTGGCGGTTGTGGGTTAGCCTATGCTCTGTGGCATCTACAGGAATCTCACGCATCGGAGTGACGCGGCGCAGCTTTCTTTTTGCGCTGCCTCTCGCAGT
>PLOU01000191.1:24489-32405 GCA_003142235.1 Granulicella sp. | reverse complement strand
GCTGGGCAATCCGCACAATCGGCGCAACCAGCCGCGACTGCCGATCTGCCGGATGCGCCCGGCGTTGCCGCGGCGGCACGGCCTGAGCCGGTGCCCACCGGGCCGACGATCGTCATCGACAGCACGATGGGACGGCTGATCTGCAAGACCTTCGACAGGCAGGCGCCGAACGCTGTGGCCAACTTTATCGGGCTGGCCGAGGGGACGAAGGATTGGACGGTGAACGCCACCCACGCCAAACAGCACGGCAAGCGGTTCTACGACGGGCTGACCTTCCACCGCGTGATTCCCGGGTTCATGATCCAGGGGGGCGACCCGGTGGGCGACGGCACGGGCGACCCCGGCTACTTATTCGACGACGAGATAACGCCGGGGCTGACCTTCTCGATGGGCGGGCGGCTGGCCTATGCCAACTCCGGCCCAAACACTAACGGCAGCCAGTTCTTCATTACCGAAGACGCCGTCGACGAACTGAACGGCAAGTACACCATCTTCGGCCAGTGCGATGCGCACTCGACCCTGCTGGCCGCATCCATCGCCCGCGTCGCCCGCGACAAGGACGACAAACCCACTGCGCCGGTGGTGATCCAGCGGGTCACGATCGTGCGCGAGGGGCAACAGATGCCTCCGCTGCCCACGCTTCCGCCTGCTTCAACCAACAACCAGCAACCTGCATCCAACAACTGACCACTGGAGTTCAAAATGCCAAGCAAGCCCGGAACCTATGCCACCTTCAAGACCAGCGAAGGAACGATTGTGTGCAAGCTCTTTGAGAAGGAGGCGCCGGAGACGGTGGCCAACTTCATCGGCCTGGCCGAGGGGACCAAGGAGTGGACGAGCCGCTCCAAGAAGGGGCCCAAGCTGTACGACGGAACCGTCTTCCACCGCGTGATTCCCAACTTCATGATCCAGGCGGGCGACCCCGAGGGCACCGGAATGGGTGGCCCCGGCTACAAGTTCGCCGACGAGACAAAGGACTCGCCGCACGGCTTCCAGCAGAAGGGCAAGCTGGCCATGGCCAACTCCGGGCCAAACACCAACGGCAGCCAGTTCTTCATTACCGTGGCCGACACAAGTTGGCTGACCGGCAAGCACACCATCTTCGGCGAGGTGGTGGAGGGGATGGAGATCGTGGAGACGATCTCCACGGTGCCGACCGCCAGCCAGGACCGGCCCAAGACGACTGTGGTGCTGGAGACGGTCACCATCGAACGGATCGCGTAGATTCCGCGCTGCATGGCGAAGGCCCGCTCGATGGGAGCGGGCCTTTCTGCCGGATCGGTTGAATCGGTGTGGACCGGAGCGAGGCACTTTGCTTGAGCCGCGCCAATTTATCGCGCAGGCGGGGGTCAGTTCCCTGCCGGGGTGCGGATGATCTGGACCGAACATTTGGCGTGGCGGGCGACGAACTCGGCCACGCTGCCCAGCAGGAAGCGCTGGATGCCTCGCGTGCCGTGGGAGCCGAGGACGATCAGGTCGGCGTGCCACTCGGATGCGGAGTCGAGGATGCGCTCGCGGACGTCGCCAACCTCGACGGCGGTCTCTGCCTTGAAGCCCGCGCTGCGCAACTGCTTGGCGATGCGCTCGACCAGTTCCTGGGCCGGCTTCTTCATCTCTTCCAACTCGGGCGCGTAGCCCATGGCCATCTCCGGTGGCGCCATGAGCCCCAACGGTTGCAGGACATGCAGGACCAGCACCTCTGTGTTCCCGGCGCGGAACTGCGCGACAAACGCGCGGGCAATCTCTGCCGCGAACTTCGAATCGTCGATTCCCATCAGGACCTTCATGGCTCCGCCTCCACATCCAACTTCAGGACATCCACCGTATCAGACGCGCGCTGGGCGGTTCCAGATGGCCAGAGAACGGCTAGGCTGCGTTGCGCTCCGGCCAGAGCTTGTGCAAGAAGAGCTTGAGGCCGGTGCGGGCCGGAACGACCTCGCGGCACTCGACGAAGACCTCTCGGCTGAGCCGCATCAGGAGTTGCACGGCTTCCACGTCGCTGGGCGAGAGCTCGCCGCAGTTGCGGTAGACCCGCGAATCGTAGACGTACTCGATGGCGCGGCCGAGCTTCTCCAGCGCCTGGCCCTGGCTCATCGAGGGCTGACGGCGAAGTGCCTGGCTGGACGACCGCTCGCGGCGTGAGACGGTTTGTTCGGGCATTGTGTGGACGATAATCTGACCGAATGGGCTGGACGACTGAGTGGTGGACATAGAAACACCTCGCTTCAGGTGTTCTATCGGCAGCATCGCGCCGGAGATTAGAGACAGTCCTGCATTTTTTATTGGGTGGGAAAGAATTCCTTGGGCTGTATCGACATATAGTTCAACAAGACGCATCAATCGAATGAAGGTTATAGCGCGGGCCTTCAGCCCGCAGAGGCAGGTTGGGACGCGTACCTGGGGCTTCCTGCCCCAGCGAGCAAGCTCGCCGGGGACCCCGTTCGCCCCAGGCTAAATATAGGACGGGCCGTTGGCCCTTGCCAGACAACGGCAAGAACAACAGCAAAACAACAACGGCAGATACGATCTATATGTCGATACGGCCTAGGAGGGATACAGATTGCGACGCAGGAGAGCGGGCCTTGAAGACTCCATGCAATGCTCAACTTATGGTTTAGCAAGCGTCCATAAGTGATTCATAGGGCCTATCCCTGTGCCAATCGGGACAGCGGACCGGAGGGCGGCGGCGACATAGAGCTTGGCGGCGTGGGCGGCCTGCCGCGGAGCGTCGCCCAACACCAGCCGGCTGAGAAAGGCGCTGGAGAGGGCGCAGCCGGTGCCGTGGGTCGACCGGGTGACGACGCGCTCGCCCGGCAGCCAGAGTCCCTGTCCGGTGGGCAGCAGGAGATAGTCGTCGGGCGGGTCGAGGTGGCCTCCGGTGGCGAAGATTCCCAGGCGATGGCCGTCCGGGCTCTGCGCGGTGCGGGTCTGCAGGGCGCGGCAGGCGCGGGGCAGATCGTCGCGGGCGGCGGCCTCGACGCCGGAGAGAACGGCAAGCTCGGCAAGGTTCGGGGTGATCCAGTCAACCTGGGGAAGCAGACGGTCGCGCAGTAGCGTCACTCCCGCCGGATCGAGCAGTTCCCTGCCTGAGGTTGAGCGCAGAACGGGATCGAGAACGACGGGAACCCAGCCCCCGGACTGATGCCAATGTTGCAGTTGATGTTTTTCTAGATAATCACAGATAACAAGTGTGTTATCTTCTGTTGAAATCATGCCGATCTTGATTCCGGCAGGCGGTAGATCCGCTTCCAGGCAATCCAGCGTTGCACGGAGGACGGGGGCGGGGGTGGGATGGGTGGAGACGACGCCGAGGGTGGATTGCACGGTGAGCGCGGTGATGCAGGCGGTGCCGAAGAGGGAGTGGGCGGCGAAGACCATCAGGTCGGCGGTGACTCCTGCGCCGGACGAAGGATCGAAGCCGGCGATGGTGAGGACGGTCTGCATGGGCGCTGGGACGAAAGAGTGGTGAGATCGGGCCTTTTGAAAATATTTTTACATTTTGGCTAACAAAACGGGAATCCGGCGGCATCCAACCGTTTTCAGGCCCCCAAAGGCAAACTTTGCAGGGTTTTGCGTGTCGAAAGCGCCTTTTCCCTATATCACAAAATGGAGTAATGAAGCAAGTCTACCTACCGATAAACGCTTACAGATGATTGACTTGAGTAGCTCTCCCAAAGACAATAACAGATGGAGCGTGCCAATGAAAAGGACTTCTTTCAGAACTGCATCGACAGGGACGGCCCGGCGGTTTGGGGCTGGCGTCCTGCTGATGGGTCTGGCGCTGAGCGCGTCGGCCAAGGACGGTTCCCCCTCCGGCACCGCTCCCCCTGTAGCGGCCATAAAGGCGAAGCCGAGCGCGAAGGCGAAGCACTGGTTCCAGGTGGGCGTGGCGTCGTGGTACGGAACAAAGTTCCAGGGGCGGAAGACGGCCGGGGGCGAACGCTTCGATATGAATGGGATGACCTGCGCTCATCGCAGCCTTCCCCTGGGAACCTGGCTTCGGGTGACCAACCTGAAGAACCACCGGACGGCCTACGTTCGGGTGAACGATCGCGGGCCTGTGCTGGAGGGCCGGATCGTGGACCTGTCGTTTGCGGCGGCACGGACGCTGGGACTCGCCGGCATCGGCCAGGTGAGGCTGGAGCCGGTCAGCAGCGGCGATCCCGAGATGGCCCTGGCCCTGGTGGCACAGTTGCAACTGCCGGTGGTGCTGCCGCCTGTACGCTGAGGCTGCGGAATGACAGGAAAAAAGAGCGGCGGAGGGTGAAGCCCGTCCCTTTTCGATACAAATACAATCTGATGGCTGACTTGGGGCGAATTGGCGGGGACATTTCGTGTGGATATGCTCTAGACTGTTGCGATGGACAAGACGACGGCCCAAGCACATGCACACAAGGAAGTTGCCGCGGCACACAAGCACGCGCCTAGCACGGGCGCGAAGGCCGTGGCTGGGAGCGAACGAGTGGACCCGCGGGAGCGGCTGATTGTGGCGCTCGACTTCCCTTCCGCCGAGAAGGCGATGGAAATGGTGGAGCGGCTGGATGGCTGCTGCCTCTGGTTCAAGGTGGGGATGGAGCTGTACTACGCGGCTGGGAACCAGGTGATCGAAGGGCTGCGGGAGCGCGGGTACGAGGTGTTCCTGGACCTGAAGCTGCACGATATTCCCAATACGGTGGCCGGCGCGGTGCGGTCGGTTGCGGGCGTGGGCGCGTCGCTGCTGACGGTGCATGCGGGCGGCGGCGAGCCGATGATGAAGGCGGCGGTGCAGGCGGCCAGCGCTCCGGGCGCGCCGAAGCTGCTGGCGGTGACGGTGTTGACCAGCATGGACGCGGCGGAGTTGCGCGCGGTTGGAGTGGGCGGCGCCCACGGCCCCGGCGGAACGCTGCATTCGCAGGTGCTGCGGCTGGCGCGGCTGGCGCGCGCGGCGGGGATCGACGGGCTGGTGTGTTCGGCGGAGGAGGTGGAGGCGGTGCGCGCAGCGGTGGGGCCGGAGGCGCAACTGGTGGTCCCGGGGATCCGGCCTGCGGGCGCGCCGGGACGACACGACGACCAGAGGCGCGTGGCCAGCGTGACGGAGGCGATTGCGCGCGGCGCGTCGATGCTGGTGGTGGGACGGCCGATCACGGAGGCGGCGCACCCGGCACGGGTCGCGGCGGGGATCCTGGCGGAGATTGCGACATCCCACTCATGACGATGAAGCCGTCATGAATGGGGCACCCGGCGACATCCCACTCATGACGATGAAGCCGTCATGAATGGGCACCCGGTACCCATTCGTGGGATTGGGTTTGGGCGCAGAGGCGATATAGTGAGGGTGTGGCAGATCAAGTAAACGCGCCCGATGCCGTTCCCGAAGCGGGGGCCGAGACTTTATTGAGCACGCAGGAACCGCTGCCGGAGGCTGGGGGGAGCGCGCAGAAACGGGCCGAGCAGATTGTGCAGACGCTGGTGGTTGCCGCGCTGTTTGCCGCACCGGCACTGATGTGCGCACATGCCGCGTGCGTGGCGGACCCGGACATCTGGTGGCATCTGAGGACGGGCGAGTGGATTCTGGCGCATCACGCCGTGCCGCAGGTGGACCCCTTCTCCGGCCCGCTGGCGGGAAGGCCGTGGCTGGCCTATAGCTGGCTGTATGAGTTGGCGGCGGTGAAGCTGTTTCACTGGCTCGGACTGGCGGGCATCGTGGCGTACTCCAGCGGAATGGTCCTGGCGATCACGGTCGCCATGTACCACATGGTGCGGCGGGTGCAACGCGACTTTTCGCTGGCGGTGCTGCTCAGCTTCGCCGCCGTCTTCTGCATGGGGCGGCTGTATACGCCGCGGCCGTGGCTGTTCACCATTCTGCTCTTCATTCTGGAACTGGACATCCTGATGCAGGCGCGCCGGACGGGGCGCCTGCGCGAGCTGCTGTGGTTGCCGCTGATCTTTGCGCTGTGGGCGAACGTGCATATACAGTTCATCGATGGGCTGATGGTGCTGGGGCTGGCATGGGCGGAGACGCTGGCCGCGCATTGGGGATTGGGCACGGAGACGCGAATGCGGCCGGCGTGGATGGGGGTCGCGCTGCTCTCCAGTGCGCTGGCAACGCTGGCGAATCCGTATGGCTGGCGCATCTACCAGGCGGCGTACGACCTGGCGACGCAGGGAGGCGCGCTGAACAAGATTTCGGAGTTGCAGGCGATTCCCTTCCGCGGGTCCGTGGACTTCGCGGTGCTGCTGCTGGCGCTGGGGAGTGCGGCGGCGCTGGCGTGGCGGAGGCGGTTTGTGTTGTTCGAGACGGCGCTGCTGGCGTTTGCAGCGCTGCTGGCGTTCCGGTCGCAGCGCGATGTGTGGGTGATGGCCGCGGTTGGCGCACTGATTCTGGGGTCGACGATCACAGGCAGCGATAAGGCCGCGATGCGGCTGCCGAAGCTGGGCGGGGCGGCTGCGGCGCTTGCGGCGGGGCTCATAGTGACGGCCGGGTTCGGCGCGATGCATGTCAACAATGCTCAGCTCGAGATCCAGGTGGCGAAGGACCTGCCGGTGCAGGCCGTGCAGGCGGTGCGGGCAAAGGGCTACGCAGGCCCGTTGTACAACACATTCGACTGGGGCGGATACCTGATCTGGGCGCTGCGGATGCCGGTGAGCATCGACGGGCGCGCGGCTTTTTACGGAGACCAGCGGATCGACCGCTCGGTGGCGACGTGGAGCGCGCAGCCGGACTGGGCGAGCGATGCGCAGTTGATGAAGGCTGGGGTGGTGATCGGACCGGTGAAGGCACCGCTGACGCAGGTGCTGAGGATGGACCCGCGGTTCCAGCTTGCGTACGAGGACAAGGTGGCAGCGGTGTTTGTGCGGCGGAAGTGAGCTGTGCTTGGTCTCCCACCCATCGCAAAGTGCGCGATGGATGGGGCACCCGGTGGTTGCAGCTCTGATGGCGGGACTGAAGTCCCGCCCCTTCAAAGCGACGACTGATTCAGGCCGCTCTTAGAGCTTCTCGAAGAACTCGCAGACGGAGCAGGAGATGTAGACGCCGCCGGGGACGCCGCGCTCGCGGTCCTTCACACGCTTGACGATGCGGGTGGGCTTGGAGCACTTGGGACAGTCGGTGCTCTTGCTGGTGTCCATTGCTTTCTTGCGGTCGCCGGTCTTGGCAATCTTCGCCATTGGGTTCACATCTCCTGGTTGCCGAACTGTTGGTTCCCGCTTGCGCAGCCTGACTACGGACGACTTCTCGTGGGGTGAATCAAGAAGAAGAGGCGCGGCGGGAATCTATTGGTAGTTTACATGATTTACGGATGAGGAAACTCTGTCTTGCTTAAGGGCACGGGTTTACCCGTGCCATAACGGCCAATTATTCAATTGGGCTTTAGCCCCTGAGGTACACGCCGTACAATCGCCGCATGGCGATCCCTGGCCGCACATCTCGCCCTGGAACATTTTTTATCACTACCGCTACTTACAACCGTCGGCGTCTCTTCCAGCTTCCCGTCAACGCCGAACACTTCATAGAAACACTCCAGCACTACCGACGTGAGGGCCACTACAAGCTGCACGCCTTCGTCGTCATGCCCGACCATGTACATCTGATTCTGACCCCGCAAGCCATCACCCTCGAACGAGCGGTGGGCCTCATTAAGGGCGGATTCTCCCACCGACTCGCCTCGAAGCTTCCCGTCTGGCAGCGCGGCTTTGCTGACCACCGCATCCGGGACGCCGAAGACCTTGCAACCAGGCGAACTTACCTCATCCAGAACCCCGTACGCGCCAGCCTCGCTACGGCTGCGGAACTCTATCCATACTCCTCTGCGTATGCCCCTGCGAAGAGTGACCTCAGGGGCTAAAGCCCCATTCGCATTGCGAGCACTTACGGCACGGCTGAAGCCGTGCCCTTAAGCAAAACAGGTTCTTCGGTATGGCTGAAGGTGTGCCCTTAA
>PLOU01000191.1:0-24451 GCA_003142235.1 Granulicella sp. | reverse complement strand
TTAAGCAAAACGGGGATCATCCCGCTGGAACTTAGCGTAACCGCCGTCACATTCCGGGTGCGCGGGGCTGTGTAGAATTGCAGATGAAGCGCGAATTGCAAATTGATCGGAAGTTTACGCAGGAAACGTTCGACACAGGAGAAGAAGGCACAATGAAGCTGACCCCCGGAAAACTCGCAGGACTGAAGGCCGTCTCCAACCCGCGCGGCGTGATTGCCGCCGCCGCCATGGACCAGCGCGGCTCGCTGCAGAAGTCGCTGGCCAAGGAGCGCGGATCGGCCGCCACAGGCAAGGACCTGGAAGACTTCAAGACGCTGGTGACCGATGTGCTTTGCAAGCACGCGTCGGCCATTCTGCTGGACCCGGAGTATGGGCTGCCGGCGACGAAGCACCGGCACGGCAAGGGGCTGCTGCTGGCCTACGAGAAGACAGGCTACGACGCGCAGACGCCGGGACGGCTGCCCGACCTGCTGGACGTGTGGTCGGTGCGGCGGCTGAAGGAGGCGGGGGCGGACTGCATCAAGATCCTGCTCTACTACACTCCATTCGAGAAGAGCTCGGTGAACAACCTGAAGCAGGCGTGGATCGAGCGCATCGGCGACGAGTGCCTGGCGCACGACATTCCCTTCTTCCTGGAGTTTGTGGGATACGACGCCGAGGGCGGCGACGAGAAGAGCGTGGCGTATGCGAAGAAGAAGCCGGAGATCGTCTCGGGCGCAATGGCGGAGTTCGGCAAGGAACGCTACAACGTGGATGTGCTGAAGGTCGAGGTTCCGATTATCACGGAGTTTGTGGCAGGGACCAAGTGCTTCAAGGGCGAGGCGGCGTATACGCGGGCCGAGGCGCTGCAGCACTTCCGCGACGCCGAGTCGATGACGCACAAGCCGTTCATCTACCTTTCGGCGGGCGTGTCAAACCCGGTGTTCATCGAGACGCTGGAGCTGGCGGGAGAGTCGGGGACGAAGTTCAACGGCGTGCTGTGCGGACGCGCGACATGGAAGGACGGCATTCCCATCTTCGCCAAGCAGGGCGAGGCGGCCTTCCGTGAATGGCTGGAGACAACCGGCACGGAGAACATCAAGAACGTCAACCTGGCGTTGGAAGCAGCCAGCCCGTGGTTCCTGAAGTACGGGGCCAAGAGCCTGGCGGAACTGGGATAAGTCAGAAAGCAACGAAGGGTAACGGAGCGGGCCGCGGAGAGATTCGCGGCCTGTTCTGCGTGTGGAGCGGATTTAGCCGCGCAGGAGATGGATTTTGACGCCGGTCTTCAACTTGAGCCACGCTGAGTCGGTCGTCCACGCGGTGGCTTTCCGGCTCGCCGCCAAGGCGAGACAGGCCCGGTCTCCCAGCGAAAGGCCCAGTGGCCGGGACAATCTCGATAGCTCTCCCGCATATAAGGCTTGTTCGCAGTCGAAGTCCACCACATATTTCAAGAATGGCTCAATGCTGATCGGAACCTCCGCGGCAGAGTGACCCATTCGGATGAGTTTGGTTACGACTTCGCTCAGATTCACGGAGCTGACGAACAGAGTTTTCCCGCTATCTTCCAACGCGCACATGACCTGCTCGCCGCCGATCTCCTGCTGTACTACGGCGAGCATTGCGGAGGCATCGAGCACCACGATTTCAGCCAAATTCTTCCTCCTCGCGCTTCGCCTCAAGCCGGCGTTCCGCGATCAGTTCATCGGAGATACAACGACCGGCACTGGCATACTTCCGCATAATTGCCTGCGAGCGCGCGATCATCTGACGCTGCGTGCGAAGATGTATTCCTTCCTCGTCCAGCGAAACCTCCAACTTCTCGCCTGACCTGAGACCCACGGCCTGACGGATTTGAGCCGGAACGACAAATCTGCCATTTACTCCCATGCGTGCCATTTTCGATTGCATCTGCCACCTCTATCCTATTATGCCATAAGCGGCGATCGATGGCACGCAGACTGTGGGGTGACGGCAGAGATGGGTTCGAGCTAGCGGCCGACGGTGTGGGCAGATACGGCGCTCGGCCTGGGAGTGACGCTGGTCACATTTATTGCCTCGAGGCGGGATTGGCTGGGGAATTTGCTGCTAGACTGAGGCTATGCGCGGGATGGCTCCGATCAAGATTGTGGCGGCTGCGGTGTTGGTGCTGGCGACGGTGGGATGGCTGGCATATACCGGCGTGCGCGACACCAAGAGCTACTACTGCACCATCGGCGAGCTGAACGCGATGGGCAAGAAGGCGTATACGCGCAACCTGCGGGTGGCGGGAAACGTGCAACCGGGAAGCATTCAGCGGTCGGGGACGAATGCGCGGTTTGTGCTGCTGGAGCAGGGGCTGACGCTGCAGGTGAACTATCAGGGAGCAGAGCCCCCGCCGGACACCTTCAAGGACGACGCGCAGGCCCTGGCGGTTGGGACGTATGGGCGGGATGGGGTCTTCCACGCGACGCAGTTGCAGGCCAAGTGCGCGTCGAAGTACGCTCCGGCGAAGGCGGGCGATGCACCGGCGGGCAATACGGCGATGCTGGCGCCGGCGAAGTGAGGCTGCTGCTATTCCCTCATCTATAGAAACTGACCTCAGGGGCTGAAGCCCCTTTCTTGTGTGGGCGTTTGTGGCACGACTGAAGCCGTGCCCTTAAGCAAGACAGAACTAATCGGGAACGATGCACTCTATATACTCGGAGAGATGAACGAAGCTCGACAGGCAGATGAATCGGCGCGCACAACCGGGTTGTTGGCGGCGGCACGGCTGGATGGAGTGTCGAAGCTGTATGGGGGATTTGCGGCGCTACGCAAGGTAACGGTGGAGTTTGCGGCGGGCTCGTCCACGGTGGTTCTGGGAGAGAATGGGGCGGGCAAATCGACGCTGCTGCGGATGATCGCGGGGCTGATTGCGCCGACGCGCGGCGCGGTGCATGTCTTCGGCGATGAGCCGCGCTGGCAACGGCGGCGCATGGCGTACATGAGCCACGAGGCGATGCTCTACGATGAGCTAACTGCTATGGAGAACCTGCGCTACTTCGCCCGGCTGCACGGCGGTTGCGTGTGCGGCGCGCCGGAGCAGGCGCTGCGCGCAGTGGGGCTGGACCCTGCGCTGACGCGCCCGGTGGGGCAGTACTCGCAGGGGATGCGGCAGCGGGCCGCGCTGGCGAGGGCGTTGCAGACCGACCCGGAGCTGCTTCTGCTGGATGAGCCGTTCTCGAATCTGGACGTGGATTCGGCGAAGCACATGGTGGAGCTGCTGATGGAGTTTCGCACGCGGCCGGTGAGCACGGCTGCGGCTGAGCAGGGCGCGCGGGGGCGGACGATCATTTTGACCACGCACCAGGCGCACCTGGCCGAGCCGCTGGCCGAGACGACGCTGACCATGCGGGCGGGAACGATTTTGTCTGTGAGCGACGCGGCTCGGGAGGGGGAGCGATGAAGGTTGCGAAGACGAATGCGGCGCGGCTGCTGGACTCGCTGGGAATTGCGTACGAGGCGCGGGCGTACGAGGTCGATCCCGAGGACCTGAGCGCGATTGCGGTGGCGCGGAAGATCGGGCTGCCGGCGGAACAGGTCTTCAAGACGCTGCTGACACGGGCGTCGAGCGGGGAGTATTTTTTCGCGGTGGTTCCAGGCGACTGCGAGCTGGACCTGAAGAAGCTGGCGGCGGCGGCTGAGGTGAAGCGGGTGGAGCTGGCGTCGCTGAAGGAGGTCGAACCGCTGACCGGCTATGTGCGCGGCGGGGTGACGGTGATGGCCGCGAAGACGGAGTTCCCTGCTTATGTGGACGAGACGATTGAGCTGTTCGACGTGATCTCGATCTCGGCGGGAGTGCGCGGGACGCAACTGTTGATGGCACCGGCAGACTACCTGCGCGCGAGCAAGGGGACACTGGCCGACCTGACGAAGATACTGCGCAGCGCGGCGGGCGCAGAGGCGGGCGGATGAGCTACTTCGGCCACGTCTTCACCCATCTGCGCAAAGACCTTCAACTGGAGTGGCGTTCGCGCGACTCGGTGGTGGGGATGCTGTTCTTCGCGCTGCTGGTGGTGATTATCTTTTCGCTGGCGTTCGATCCGACGGCGGCGGTCTCGCGTCAGATTGCGGGCGGGATTCTGTGGGTGGCTCTGCTGTTTGCGTCGTTCACGGCGCTGAACCAGTCGTGGACGCGGGAGCAGCGCAATCGCGTGCTGGACGCGCAGCGGATGTCGCCCTCGCCGGCGTCGGCGCTGTTTCTGGGCAAGGCGCTGGCGAACCTGATCTTTGTTAGCTTTGTCGAGCTGGTGCTCGCTCCGTTCTTTTTGATCTTCTACAACCTGCACGCGCTGGGGCAGGGCTGGATGCTGGCGGTTGTGATGCCGCTGGGAACCTGGGCGCTGGTGTGCAATGGGACTTTTTTCGCGGCGATGAGCCTGCGCACACGCTACCGCGAGGTGCTGCTGCCGCTGATTATGGTCCCGATCTCGCTGCCCGCGCTGCTGGGAATGATGCAGGCGACGACCGCGATCCTGACGGGCGAGAGCGATCCGGGAATATGGATACGGCTGCTGGTGGCGTACAACATTGCGTTCACGACGGTGTGCCTGCTGCTGTTCGAGACGGTGCTGAGCGCGGAGTGAACGAACGCGATGCGGCGGCGCGTTCTTCTTGGTAGACTCATAAGACGATGAGGCGCTCTCGCATCTATAGCACGGTTGGCCTGGTCTGGCTGGTCCTGACGCTGGCGGCGATTGCGCACGGCACGCGGCTGGCGCTGGTGGTGGCCCCGACGGAAGCGACCATGGGCAATGTGCAGCGCATCTTTTATTACCACGTTCCGACGTCGATGCTGAGCCTGCTGTTCCCGTATGTGAACTTCGTTGCGTCGGCCTTCTATCTGGGCTGCCGGAGGCGCGACCCGATGCGGGCGCTGACGGCGGACGCGGTGGCGATTGCGGCGGCAGAGGTGACGGTGGTGTACAGCAGCATCAGCCTGCTGACCGGGATGCTGTGGGGGCGCGCGGCGTGGGGCATCTGGTGGACGTGGGACGCGCGGCTGACCAGCATGTTGCTGCTGTGGCTGCTGTATGTGAGCTACCTGATGCTGCGCAAGCTGTCGGCCACCGGACAGACGCAGACGCTGGCGGCGGTGCTTTCGGTCTTCGCGGCGATCGATGTGCCGATCGTGTTCATGTCGATCCGGTGGTGGCGGACGCAGCATCCCGCGCCGGTCTTCTTCGGTGGGCCGGACACTGGCATCGACCCCTCCATGATGCCGGCGTTCGTGTGGAATATTGTGGGGTGGGCGATGTGGGGCGTCTTCCTGCTGGTGTTCCGCTACGCTCTGGAACGGCGGCGTCAGGAGAGGGAGCAGGAGGCGGCACTTAAGTCTATCGAAGGCACCCTGGAGATCGCACAATGAGACTGGGCTGGATCTTCGGCAGCAGCATGGAGGCGCACCATTTGTTGGCCGCGTATGTTGCGGTGTGGCTGATCCAGGGAGGATACGCCGGATGGATTGCGTGGCAGTGGGCGCGCGCCGGCAAGAACCTGTAGCCGGACCTCTCGCTCAATTCAGGCGAGGATGAAGAGTTCTGAGGCGGGGAAAAAGCAACGAAGCCGAGAAGTTCCCCCGGCTTCGTTGTCCGAGGGTTATCGCATCGATGCGGAGAATCCGACATGGTGCGGAATTCCGCGTCATTGATATAGACAATTCTGTCGAAAAAAAGTTTCACTGCGGGTTTTTCCGTAGATTGCGGCGACCGCTTGCCGATGCGTGGCCATGCCGCTAGACTCGCAGAGATGCTAAAGATGCACAAAGTTGGAGCGGCTGCGCTGGCTGCGCTGCTGCTGGGCGTGGGTTGCCATCGCGGGCGCTTCCCGGATGTGCCCGCGGGATATAGCGAGTTTGCGTATGTCTCGAATGGCGGGTCGAACAGCGTTTCGGTGCTGGACCTGGTGTACCTACGGGAGGACCGGACATTGGAGGTTGGCATCCAGCCGACCGGCATGGCGGTGAACCCGAAGCGCGACGAGGTGTATGTGGTGAACGCGGGCACGGCCGCGGGCACGGGGTCCGTCTCGGTGATCGACACGGATGCGAACCGCGTGGCGGCGACGATTCCGGTGCACAAGCTGCCGTACCTCATCGATGTGGACGCGACGGGCGAGCGCGCGTATGTGGCCAACAGCGGATCGAACACGGTGAGCGTGATCGACCTGGCGCGGCGGCGCGAGATCGGCGTGGTGGGCGCCGGAGAGCAGCCCGGGCTGGCGCGCATCTCGCCGGACATGCGCTCGCTGGTGGTGACCAACCGGGGCGGCGGCAGCGTCTCGATCTTTGCCGTTGAGCCATACGCGGCGGCGGCAGGCGCAACGGGAGCTAACGGCAAGCCATCCGCGCCGAAGATTGCGGCGAAGGAGCAGTTGCCTCGTCTGCGCGCGGTCTTCACGGGCTGCCCGGGCGCGACCGACGCGGTGATCCTGAACGACTCGTCGAAGGCGTTTATCGCCTGCTCCGGCGGACACCAGGTGATGGCGGTGTCGCTGGCCGCGGCGCCGGAGTCCTGGGCGGCGAAGCAGAACGCAACGCTGCTGACCGACCACATGCTGGCGCTGCTGGATGTGGGCCAGACGCCGGTGCAACTGGCGCTGAAGCCGGACGGCGGCGAGATATTCTGCGCGAACTTCGGATCGGACTCGGTGAGCGAGATTGAGACCGGGACGAACGAGGTGGGCGGGACGTACACCATCGGGAGCAAGCCGGTGTTCGGCGTTGTGAGCGCGGACAGCGGGACGCTGTGGGTTGCGGACTTCGGCGGCGACTCGATCAACCTGTGGAGCATCGACGACGGGCAGATGGCGGGCAGCGTGCGCACCGGACACGCGCCGGACGCTCTTGCCTTCTCCGCCGACGAGCACCTGCTGCTGGCGGTTGACGCGCGCTCGGGCGACGTCTCGGTGGTGCGCACCATGGACAAGAACGGCCCTACGCTGTTCACGATTCTGCCGGCGGGCGGCTCGCCCAACGCGATTGTGGTGAAGGCGATGCAAGAGAAATTCTGAAGCGGAATGCGGCGGAACTGAAGTCCCGCCCCTTCAAGACGTGGATTGATTCAGAGCTTCCTGATGCTACCGGGCTAGATCTGGCGGGCGAGGACGAGGGTGATGTCGTCGGGCTGCTCGTCTGCGCCGATCCAGGCGTCGAGGGCGAGCAGGACCTGGGCGGAGATGACCTGGAGCGGCTGGTCGCGGTAGCGGGCGACGATCTCCATGAGGCGGGCCTCGCCGAACTCGCCGAAGTCGTTCTCCGGCTCGGTGATGCCGTCGGAGTAGGCGACCAGGATGTCGCCGGAGTTCATCTTGAAACGGGCCTCCTCGTAGCGCATTCCGTCCATCAGGCCGACGACGGTTCCTCCGCGGTCGAGGCGGCGGACCACCTTGCCCGCGCGGTTGAGCACCAGCGGCGGCAGATGGCCGGCGTTGGAGTAGGTGAGCTGCGCGGTGGCCACGTCGTAGTGGGCGAGGAAGAGCGTGGCGTACTTTTCCGGCTGCGTGCTGCGATAGAGGTGGCGGTTAAGCAGGGAGAGGATGCGGCCGGGCGATTCGAAGAGCTTGCCGCTGTCTCCGGCGAGGTCTTCGCGGCTGGCGGTGAGGGCTGCGATGGCGCTCTGGCTGTAGACCAGGTCCTCGCCGGCGAGGCGGTAGGCGCGCACGGCGGAGTGCAGGGTGGCCATCAGCAGGGCGGCGGAGATTCCCTTGCCGCTGATGTCGCCCAGCGCGATGCCGACGCCGGACTCGGGGCCCTGCGATCCGTCGGGGGTGTCGGGGTGATGGAAGATGAGGAAGTCGTAGTAGTCGCCGGAGACGGTGCGCGCCGGGCGGCAGATGCCGTGCAACTGGAGCGTGGGCAAGTCGTGAAGCCGCTGCGGGAAGAGGTTGGCCTGCACCTCCTGGGCGATGGAGAGCTCGCTCTGCATGCGCTCTTTTTCCTGCTGTTCGAGGAGCAGGCGTTCCAGCGATCCGGTCATGCGGTTGAAGGAGCGGGCCAGCTCGCCGAGCTGATCGCTCTTGGCAGCGGGCGCGGCATGGATGCGATGCACAAAGTCTCCGCGATCGACGCGCTGGGTGGCGGCGTAGAGGGCTTCGACCGAGGTGGTGATGGCGAGGCTGAGACGCCGCGCCGCCCACAGGGCCAGGGCCTCGATGAGCGCAAACAGAATGCACAGTACCACCAGGCCGTAGCGGATGTAGCTGGTGACGATGCCGCCCAGCGAGCTGCCGAAGAGCTGGCGGTAGAGCACGGACGGGCGGGAGTGGACCACGATGGGGACGTTGTCGCGATCGCCCGTCTCCCAGTTGCGGATGTCCATGGTGGAGATGAAGGGGACGCTAAAGTCGTAGAAGTTGATGGCTGGGGGTTCTTCGCCGCCGTAGACCGAGGTGCGCTGGATGTCGTTGTCGAGGGAGCGGGGACCGGTATTTTTCGAGGCAGTGGCTGGAGTTGGGGCGGAGGCGGCGGGAGTTGCCTGCGGGCCGCCGGTCATGATGCCGGAGACGCGCACGCGTCCAAGCCCCTGCGCGACTACGTCCATCAGCGCGGAGTCGACCGGAAGGCTGGTGATGACGGTGAGCAGGCCGCTGCCCTCGACGTGGCGCTGATCGATGGCGACGAGGAAGAGGTCCTGGCCGTCCAGGACCAGGCCGCGGACCTGGTTGCCGTGCAGGTCGGCGGCCCAGGGTGGAAGACCGAGCGGCCCCGCAGGCTGGCCGGGGACGCTCTCTGACGCTGGGCTGGGCTGCGTTGTCTGGCTGGGCTGTTGCGCCGCGGTGGGTTGTGCGCCGGTCGCGGCAGGAGGCGCGAATAATTGCGGTGGCGTGTAGAACGCTCCGTTAAGGTAGAACGAGGTGTGCCGGTGCAGGCGCGCAAGCAAAGGGTCGGGCGCGGTTTCACCCAACGTCGCGTTCTGGGCCGCCAACTGGGCCGCGGCTTCGGATGCGGCTTGCGCGGCGGTCTGCGCGGCGGGGGCCGCGGAGGTGCGCGCGGCAGATCGCGTGGGACTGCCGGCAGCTCCGTTCGCCGCGGAGCGCGGCCTTCGCTGAAAACCTGGAGGGCCAGGCGGAGGCTGGCCCATCGGTTGCCCGGCGCGGTCGCGCATCATGCGCGCCTGACGCGAGGCGCGGGCGGAGTTGTCCACGCCGATCTCGTCCAACTGCTGGTGCATGCGCGTGTCGGCGAGGTGGATGGAGAACTGGCCCGCCGCGATGTAGGCCGAGATGGCCGCCAGAGTCAGAAAGAGGATGACCGGCGCAAGGCCGATGAGAAGGTAGGTGAGGATGAGCTTGTTGCGCAGGCTCCAGAGAAGATGCTTATGCACCAGACGCCATGCCAGCGGGACGGCTAGGCTGAGGAGCGCAAGCCCGACCAGAAGCTGCATCCAGACAAGCAGCAGCCCGCCACCGCTGGGCGCCAAGCGCAGAAGCCAGAGCAGCCCGAATCCGAGCGCAAGCCAGAAGACCGCGCCGTCCACCCCGGCGGGAGGGCGGCGTCGCCACCAGCGGGGGATGCGCGCCGCGGGAACGGGGGACCTATGCCGCGGGGCGGATTGGTGCGTCTTCTGCATGGGCCTCATTCTACTGTGCGGAAGGTGCGTCCTGCTGCTGAATCTTCTCTTCCGCGCTCTGCGCCCGGTCTTCCTGGCGGGCCACGGAGAGAGCATAGCGCGTGGCGGAGAAATGCGCTCCGGCGAGCAGAAGAAGGCCGGAGAGGAACGCCCACATCATCAGGCCCACCGAGACGTAAAACGGCCCGTAGACGGACTGGAAGTCCAGCCGCGGAAGCGCCAGTACATAGAGGTACTTCGCCACCTCCCAGAGCAAGCCGATGGCAATGGCTGTGGGCAGCACGGCCCGCGCGGGCACCTTGCGGTTGGGCAGAATCCAGTAGATGAGGAAGAAGAGTAGAATGCTGGCAAGCAGAGCGCAGAGGCGCAGAGTCAGGCCGTTGAGGAAGTTGAAAACGATGTTGTGGATGTGGCCGAATAAGATGAAAGTGAGCAGCGACTGCTGGCCCGCGGTCAACGCTACCGAGGTCATGGCCAGCGCGCCGAGCGCGAAGGCAAGGCCGAGCGAGACGATCTGGTTGCGCAGATAGGAGCGGTTTTCGCGCACTCCCCAGACCTGGTTCAGCGCGACCTCCAGCGGCAGAAAGACGCCGGTGGAGCTGATCAGAAGCATCACGATGGAGTAGACCTGCACGCTCTTGTGCGGATGCGCCAGCAACTGCATGTTGCGCATGATGAACTCCTGCGAGGTGGGCAGGAAGTTGCCCATCATCTCGCCGACCACCTGCTCCATGATGCGCGAGTGGAAGACCTGGCGGGAGAGGGTCAGCATCATGACGATGAAGGGAAAGAGCGAGAGGATGACGTTGGCCGCGACCGAGAAGGCGTAGGTATGCACTTCGGTCTTCGTCATGTACCTGGCAAGCGCGACGATCTGCGGCCAGATGCCTTCGCGGCGCACGACGGGGCGCACCTGAGCGATAGGGACGGCGGAGGGGGCTTCGAGAGGGGCTTCGGTGAAATTGGGTGTTGACATTGTGATTCTGTCATTAGGCTAGCAGACGCGCGCGCGCCCACTCGGCCGCATCGGCCAGCACTGGGTCGTCGCCGGCGGCCCAGGCGTCGAGCTGGGGAAGAAAACGCGCTTCCCCGCTGTTGCCCATGGCGATGGCGACGTTGCGCAGAAGGCGCTTGCGGTCGGTGCGCTGCAGCGGCGAGCCTTTGAAGAGGAGTTTGAACTGGCGCGAGTCCATTGCGGAGAGCCAGTCGAGCGGAGGGTTGATCAGATTGGGACGAGGCTGCATCGACTCCCACCCATTCCGCAAAGAACGCTGAATGGATGGGGCACCCGGAGCGATGGATGGGGCACCCGGCGTAATGGAGGACGGCTTGCGGTTCCAGGGGCAGACGTCCTGGCAGATGTCGCAGCCGAAGACGTGGCGGCCCATGGGCGCGCGCAGGCTAGGGTCGATTGCGCCCTTCTTCTCGATGGTGAGGTAGGCGATGCAGCGGGAGGCGTCCATCTGGCGCGGCGCGTCGGGGGATTTCGAGCCGAGCAGCGCTCCGGTGGGGCAGGCGTCGATGCAGCGGGTGCAGGTTCCGCAGCGATCGGGGGCCTGGAGCGTTGTTTTTATTCCAAATGGAAACTCTTTATATCGTTTAGTTGAAAGATTTGGTGAATGTGGCAGTAGAGGTATTACGGGTGTGGATGCGGAGTGCGTTTCGTCCACCCCTTCCCTTTCCTGCTCTACCGGCAGCGAGGTGACGAGGACGGCGAGAAGGAGCCATGAGCCGAGCTGTTGGTGGATGAGGCAGGTGTTCTTGCCGATCCAGCCGATGCCGGCCTGGGCGGCCAGAGCGCGTTCGACGAATGGGCCGGTGTCTACGCAGCAGCGGGTGGTGCAGGCGGCGCGGACGAGCAGGGCGGACTCGATAGCACGCAGACGGGCGAGCAGTTCGTCGTGGTAGTCCGTGGGAATGATTGTGGATTCATCGTTGAGCGTGCTGCCGGTCCAGGCGTAGCGGGCGATCCAGCCCGATCCGGGCGGCGCGGGATGGATGGAGAGTGGAGCTGCGGCGCGCGGCAACTGGGTCAACTGATCTTCGCTGCGTATAAACGGTGCGGCGAAGTTGTAACTCATCGCGCAGACGATGGCGGAACGCGCCCACGGAATTGCGACGCGGAGGTTGCCGCGGAGGAGCATTCCCGACTGGTCGCGGCGCTTGAGGTAGTCCATATCTCCGGCGCGGCCAGCGCCGATCCAGACTTCAAAACGCCCCGCATCCTGCGCGGCGGCGGGGTCGTGGGGCGCGCGAACCTCCGCGATGCCGACGACGTCGAAGCCTGAGGCGCGCGAGGCTTCATCGAGCCAGCGGCGCAACTGCGGGTTCCATCGGTCCACTTGCATCGCGATTGCCTGCCTGAGCGGTGTGTCGATCTCCGCTAGTTCAAGGGTAAATCGCCTACAATCGAAGGAGATGCCTACTTCCAATTCTTCCTCCTCAGATAATATGTGCGCCGCGCCGGAGAACGGTGCGAGTCGCATCGACGCAGTGCTGTTTGACTATGGCCAGGTGCTCTCCGGCCCTCCCGATGCGGCGGCGTGGGGGGTGCTGCGCACGGTCAGCGGGCTCGACGAGGAACGGTTGCACGCGGCCTACTGGAAGTTTCGCCACGACTACGACCGCTGCGCGCTGACCGGCAGAACCTACTGGGATGCGGTGGCCGCAGACGCGGGAGTACGGTTCGACGACGCGCAGAGGGCTGCGCTGATGGCGGCGGACATCGATGTCTGGACCCAGCTCAACCTGCCGATGGTGAAGTGGGCCGGGCGGTTGCAGCGCGCGCGAGTGCGGACAGGGATTCTATCCAACATCGGCGACGCAATCGGCGAGGGCGTGGTGGCGCGGCTGCCGTGGCTGGCAGGATTCGACCACTGCGTTTGGTCGCACGCGCTGCGGATGGCGAAGCCCGATCCGGCGATCTACCTCGAGACCGCGCAGGCGCTGAAGACCGCGCCGGGCAGGATTCTGTTTATCGACGACCGCGAAGTGAACGTTGCCGCCGCGGCGGAGGCAGGAATGCAGACCGTGCATTACAGCACGCACGCGGAGTTCGAGCGCGAGATGCGCGGGAGGGGATTGGGCTGGCTGCTGGACGCAGGAGTGAGCGGCAAAAGGCCGGAGGTCTGCTGCAGCCGGGAGCGCACAGAGGAACGCGAACGCGCGGCAAAGTAACGATACCCATTCCCGGATAGACGCGGTATAGTTTCGTTTCATTAGAATTACTCAGATTAGGACAACCTAACCCGATCGCTTCCATGGATATTGAGGGCAGGCTGCACTCCGCACAACGCCGCAGCCAGAGCACCATGATGAAGTCCGTTCAGACCGTCAACGCAGCGGATCGAGCATCAGACGATGAGGCGATCCGAGGAAGAGTGCATCCGCTGGCGGTGGTGGATGGAACGTGCAGGCGGGCCGGCGCGCTGGCGTGGGGACTCGCGTGGCTCCTATCATGCGCTCTGACTCTCGCGCTGCACGCGCAGGCGGCGCCAGCGACGGGCCCGCAGCAGTTCACATTCGCGGGGCTTCGCGCGGTGCTAAACCAGGGCCAGCCACAGGGCCAGATCAATGCGGTGCTGGTTGGCGCAACGGGCAACCTCTACCTGCTGATCGACCAGAAGGACGGGGTGCGCCTACTGGAGACGGACCCGACCGCAACCAACATTCTGAATCAGGCGCAGATCGGCGCGAAGGGCGACGTTGGCGTGGCGATGGCGCTGGACCCGGCGGGCAACGTTTACGTCACCGGAACGACCACATCCGGCGCGCTGACGGCGACCGGCGGCGCGGCGTTTGCTGCCGCATCGGGCACGGCGACCAACTCGTTTGTGGCAAAGTTCAGCGCCAGCCTCGGCAGCCCAATCTTTGTGACCTTTTGCGGCGGCGGGTCCATGGATGCCAGTTCGGTTGCGGCCAGCAGCGACGCGGTGTTTATCACCGGCACCGTCTACTTGCCGAATGGGACAGTGCCGGTGACGGCGGCGGGAATTATTCAGATGCCTGCGTCTGGCAGTCAGTGGAATGGATTCGTGGAGAAGTTTTCCGCGTCGGGCGCTTCCCTGGTCTATGCGACGTACCTGAGCGGAGCAAGCGGAAGCACCACGCCCGCGGCCATTGTGGCGGACGCCGCGGACGATGCGTACATCGCGGGGACGACGACCGCGCCGGGTTATCCCACGGTTGCGGCGCTGGTGCCGAACCAACTGGTGACGACGGCGCTGGGCACGACATCGGGCTTTCTGACCAAGCTGACGCCGGCGGGCGATGGGATACCGTTTTCAACTTTTATTCCCGGCGCGGGGACCAGTTCGCTGGCGATCGATGCGGTGGCCGGGAACCTGCTGCTGGCGGGCTCGATTTCGCTGGGACAGTTTCCGGTGGCCAGCGTGGCTACTCCGCTGACAGCTACGACTTATCAGGTGTTGCTGAGGATGACGCTCGACGGGAGTTCCGTGCTGGGATCGACGGTGCTTGCGCCGGGGACGCAGTCGTTCGTTGCGGCGGGTGCTTCGGGAACGGCGTGGGTGGACGGGAGTCTTATCGCGGGCCTGCCGCTGCTGCCGCTGATGCCGCTCTCGACGATTGGCAACAGCTTCGCCGTGCGCGTGAATGCGGCGAACCTGGTGGACCAGACGGCGCGCTTCGGCGGGATTGCGGCGTCAAACCCAAACAGCGCAAGCGCGCCGGTCGCGCTGACCAGTGTGGCAATCGACGCCAGCGGCAACGCTCTGGTTGGCGGCAGCTTTGCGCCGTCGGCCAGCCAGAGCCTGCTGGCGACAGAGACCTTCGATCTGCCTTTGAACGATGCGCCAACTACGGCGTTTCCATCGACGGTGCGCGGCGCAGTTCTTCCTGTGTCGGCGTGCAATGGGAGCCTGTGCCCGGGCGCGGCGGCGTATCTCGCTAAGCTGACGATTCCGGCGAGCGCGGGGGCGGCAACGGCGGCGCTGGCGCTCTCGGTGGACGACTCACCAAACCTGATGCTGCGCAACATGGGATCGGCGCAGGCGGTCGGGGTGCAGATCGCGGTCAGCGGAGGGTTCACCCAGGCCACAAACTGCGGCACGACGCTGGCCGCGGGCGGCGAGTGCAGCATTGCGCTGACGGGCACGGGGCCGGGGAGCATTACGGTCTTCGCCACCAACTCCACCTTGCAGACTCAGGCTTTGCCCGCGCTGGCATCGGCGGTGGTGCAGCTTCCGGTGGTCTTCTCGCCCAAGGAGCTGGACTTCGGCGTGGTCAGTTCGGCCAGCGGCGCGGTGACGCGAACCATTACGGTGACAAACCTGACACAACAGAGCCAGAGCTTCGCCTCCGCACTCGACATCGGAACGAAGACGACGTTGCCCTACAGCTTCGCCGTGAAGACCAGCGACTGCACGCTGGCGGGAAACAATTTTCTGCTTGCGCCCGGCGGGGTCTGCCACATTACGATCGGGCTGACGGCGTCGAACAGCGCGGCAAACGACGGCGCAATCCAGCAGAACTGGCTGATCGGCGCGCGCGACGTGCAGCTAACGGCCTACGGACAGGCCGCCGCGCTCTCGCTCTCGTCAGCCGAGATCGACTTTGGAACGCAGTACACGGGCGGGCTGCGGCCGGCGCGCTATCTGTACCTCTCGAACAACTCGACTGTCTCTTTCTCTCACGCCGCCGTGACGCTGCCCGCCTCGTCGCCGTTCAGCGTGACGGACAGATGTCCCTCGACGCTGGAGCCACAGACTGTCTGCCAGTTGCAACTTGCCTACCAGAACGCGAAGACGCCCGCGGCCGATGCGGACACTCTTTCGCTGGACCAGGGGCTGACGGCACTGGTCACGGGGCGTTCGCTGCCGCAGCCCGCGGCCAACAGCGCGAGCGTCAATCCCAACCTCAGCGTCTCTGCCACGTCGCTCAACTTCTCCAACGCGGTGGTGGTTACCGGCGTATCGAGCACCACGCAGACGCTCACGATTGGGAACACGGGAACGATCGCATTTACGCTCTCGCTGGTTCTATCCGGCGACTTTACCGACAGCACCAACTGCACTGCAACGCTTGGCGGCGGGAAAACATGCAATGTTGTTTTTACATTTGTGCCGTCGCAGCCGGGCACGCGCCAGGGACTGCTGGCTGTTACCGCAGGTGCGGGGACGACGCCGGCCTACGTTGCGCTGTCGGGCGTGGGCACCGGGATTCTGTCGCCCGCGAACAACGGCACGCTGAACTTCGGCGGAGTGATCGCGGGGCAGCCGTCGGTCGAGTGGTTCAAGATTACGCAGCCCTTCACCAGCTTTACGGTTGCGACTGCTTCGACGACTCTCGGCTCGCCCTACACTGCCGTGATCGTCGAGGACATCGGGTACGGGCACGGGCAGCCGCCCAGCAGCGCGTTCACCACCAGCGCATCGGGCACTTGCTACAACTGCTGGGTTGGTGTGCAGTTCACTCCGCCCGCGACCGGCCTGGAGACGGGAACGCTGACGCTTAGCTCGGCAGCAGCGGGCAGCCCGTATGTTCTCTCGCTCACCGGAAACGGGCTGCCTCTCACCGGCCTGCTGCTGACGCCGGTGACGCAGGACTTTGGCCCCGTGCCGATCAACAGCGCGAGCGCGACGGAACTGTTTGCGGTGACGAACCTGGTTGCGGGCGGCAATTCGATCACCGTGGCAACGCCTGCGGTCAGCGGCGACTTCAGCGTCTCGAACGCGGTCAGTGGAGGCGTACCGTGCGGTGGCGCGCTGGCTTACACAGCGAGCTGCTTCGTGCAGATTGA
Organism: Granulicella sp.; assembly: GCA_003142235.1. Classification (GTDB taxonomy): domain Bacteria; phylum Acidobacteriota; class Terriglobia; order Terriglobales; family Acidobacteriaceae; genus Edaphobacter. The sequence goes on along the minus strand of PLOU01000191.1, from coordinate 8,122 downwards.
TTTCGCGCCCACGGCAGCCGGCCCGCGCACGGGAACGCTCAGCATGCAGGCGGGCAGCTCGACGGCGAGCGCCGCGCTCACAGGATACGGTTCGACTGATCCCGGCCTCGCGCTCACGCCCAATGCGCTGGTCTTCAACAACGTCCCCGGCAGCTCGTCCACGCAGCAGACGGTCACGCTGCTCAACACCAGCACGAACGCCGAGCAGGTTGGCACAGTCTCTGCGACGACGACAAGCTCTAGTGCGACCAGCTTCAGCGCAAGCAGCAACTGCGGAACGCTCAACGCCGGAGGGACCTGCGCTATTTCGGTCACGTTCACTCCGGCGACGGCATCGGCGGCTGGAACGCTCACGATTCCCGTCACCAGCACGGTGGGCGGAGCGCCGGTGCTGACCAATTACACGGTTCCGCTGACGGGCGCGTATACCACCGAGGACGAAGGGTTGGAGATTGTGGCCGACGACGCGGAATACGGCCCGCAGGCGACCGGCACGATCGGCGTGCCGCGGCAGTTCACCATCGACAACCTGACGGCGAAGCAGCTCAGTCTGGTGATTGCGCTGCCGCGCCAGTTTGTTCTCAGCGGCGCGCCCTGCGCTGGACTTGCGCCGAATGCAAGCTGCAACTTCTCGGTGTCGTTTCTGCCGCTGGACAACGGCGACCTGACGGGCACGCTCTTCGCCACGGGCACGCCCACTGACGGCTCGGCGACGCTGGACGGGATCGGCTACGTCGAGGGATACGGCCTGGGCGGGGGAACGCTCGCGATGACGGGAGGGCTGCAGCCGGGCGGGATTCTCAGCTTCGGCCAGGTGCCTTCGGGCCAGTCGGTGCAGAAGATTCTGACGCTCACGAACGCATCGACTACCGCGACGCTTACCATTCGACGCATCACCAGCGGATGGCCGTTCCTATCGACCACGACCTGCGGCACAACGCTTGCGCCGGCCGCGTACTGCACGGTCACGCTCACCTACACGCCGATCAACCAAGTAGCCATCGGCTCCAACACGGCGGTCTCGACTACCGATGTGGGCGAGCTGGTGATTGAGAGCGACGCCGGATCCAGCCCGGACCTGATCGACCTGACCGGCATCTCCTCTCCGGTGTATGTCACGTCGCCCACGAACGCCGCGCCGCTGGCCACGCTGATGCCGTCGCAGAGTTCGCTCACCTTTGCCAATACCATGGTGGGCAACGTGAGCGCGTCGCAGACGGTGACGCTGGACAATACGGGCACGGCGACGCTGAACATTCTGGGCCTACAGACGACGCCCGACTACACGGTGTCGAGCAACTGCGCCAGCATCGTTCCCGGCGCAAGCTGCACGCTCACCGTCACGTTTACGCCGAAGAGTTCGACGCAGCAGGGCTCGGGCAGCGGACAGCGCGCCGGCGCCATCGAGGTCTCCTCCAACGCCACCACCTCGCTGGAGTTTATCTCCGTGGTTGGCGTCTCCAGCCCGTCTACGCTGGCCCTGGGCGCAAGCTCGCTCAACTTCGGGACCGTGCTGGTGGGCGCGAACTCGAGCCTCAATGTGCAGATGACCAACACTGGCGCGAGTGCGATCACCTTCGGCGTTCTCTCCGCCTCGACGACCCTGAGCGCGGCCGCAGGAGACTACACGGTGGCCGTTGGTACTTGTCCGACGCCCGGCCTGGCGCTGGCCGCGGGCACAAGTTGCACAGTGCAGGTCGGCTTTGCGCCGACGCAATCGGGGACACTCACGGGAACGCTCTCGATTGCAAGCTCGGCCTCGACCCTGCCGCTGGTGGTGGCGCTGACCGGCGTGGGCGTGCAGTCGCACATGCAGATTCTGCCCGCGAACCTGAGCTTCGGTTCGATTGCGGTGAACTCACCGGCCAGCCTGTCGCTGACGCTCTCCAACAACGGCACGGCACCGATCACCGGCGTTGCGCTGGCCGCCACGGGCGACTACGCCGTTACCGTTCCCTGTGCGGTGACCACGCTGGCCCCTGGGGGAAGCTGCGGGGTCACCGTCACCTTCACGCCGTCGAAGACAGGCGCGGACAATGGAACGCTGACCGTCACCAGCAGCGACGCGACCTCGCCCGACGCCGTGCCGCTGACCGGCACGGGCTTCGTCAATGGGACGTTCACGCTCAGCGTGGGCGGAGGAACGTCTGCATCGGCCACTGTCGCCAGCGGAACGCCCGCGAGCTACAATCTGACCGTGACGCCGGGCAACAACTTCAGCGGAACGGTGGTGCTTAACTGCACGCCGATTGCAGCGGCCGAGTACGCCACCTGTTCGCTTCTGCCGTCGAGCGTGACGCTGAGCGGGGCGGCGCAGAACGCGGTCGCCACGCTGAACACCGTCACCGAGGTCAGTTCCAATTCGCTGCCTGTAATGCCCGGCGGACGCGGACGCAGCCTGGGCGGGACAGCGCTCTGCCTGCTCTTCCCTGCACTGGTCTTCACCTGGAAGGCGCGCGCCTCGCGGCACAAGGCGTGGCGCTGGGACGGGCCGATTGCGTGGGCCATCTTCGCGGCGATACTGCTGCTCTCGGCCAGCGGATGCGGCGGCAACAGCGTCAGCTCCAACCTGCGCTTCTCGCCGGCGGGAAGCTACCAGTACCAGGTGACCGCTAGCTCGGTGAGCGGCGCTGTGCAGATCACGCAGACGGTGACGCTGAACCTCACCGTGCAGTAGGAACGGGAGAGTCCAGCGGAACCCGCACCTGTTCGACGATCTCGATGCCGAAGCCCTGCAAGGCGGGGATGTGGGTGGGGGTGTTGGTGAGCAGGCGGATGCGCTGGATGCCGAGGTCGGAGAGGATCTGACTGCCCAGGCCGATCTGGCGCAGAGTGCGGCGGGCGCGCTGCATTCGCTCCTGGCTCAGTTCGCGGGAGCGCGGATCGCGGTGCGGTTCGCGGTGCAGCACGAGCCGGTTGGGGGCAATCTCGCCGGAGGAGGCAAGCCCGCTGCGGTCGATGCTGAAGCCGCGCGAGGCGTTGTGCAGATAGATGAGCGCGCCCTGGCCGGCCTCGGCGATCAAGCGCAGCGAGTTGTTCAGTAGCGCGCGGCAGTCGCACAGCGTGGCCCCAAAGACTTCGCCCGTCAGGCAGTGGGTGTGGACGCGGACCAGCACCGGCTCGCCGCTGGGCGAAGGATTGATCTGGCTGTCGATCTGGCCTCCGTAGACCAGCGCGACGTGCGACTCCGAGCCATCCATCTCGCTCTCGTAGGCGATCATGCGGAAGTCGCCGTAGCGGGTGGGGAGGATGGACTCGGCCACGCGCTGGATGTAACGCTCGTGCTGCAGGCGGTAGCGGATGAGCGATGCGACGGTGAGCATCTTGAGGCCGTGGGTGGCGCAGAAGGCGATCAGGTCCGGGATGCGGGCCATGGTGCCGTCCTCGTTCATGATCTCGCAGATGACGCCGGCCGAGACCAGACCGGCCATGCGCGCCAGATCGACCGAGGCCTCGGTCTGCCCGGCGCGCACCAGCACGCCGCCTTTGCGCGCGCGCAGGGGAAAGACGTGGCCCGGACGCGCCAGGTCGTGGGCGGTGGAGCGGGGGTCGATGACGACGCGGATGGTGTGTGCGCGGTCGGCGGCGGAGATTCCCGTGGTGACGCCCTCGCGGGCCTCGATCGACTCGGTGAAGGCGGTGCCGAAGCGCGATGTGTTCTCGCTGGTCATGGGGGCGAGACGCAGGTAGTCGGCGCGCTCCTCGGTGAGCGCAAGGCAGATGAGGCCGCGGCCGAAGCGCGCCATGAAGTTGATGGCCTCGGGGGTGACGAACTCGGCTGCGAGGGTGAGGTCGCCCTCGTTCTCGCGGTCCTCGTCGTCCACGACGACCACCATGCGTCCGGCGCGAATCTCTTCGACGGCTTCTTCCACGCTGGCGAACGCGCTCTTGCTTGCTCCGTCTGGCATCTCTTCCTCACTCGGCAGTTTCATTCATGATACGGCAGAGCACCAAGCAAAAGCGCCGCCAGTCGATGGGCGGCGCTTGCTTAGAATCTTCAAAGTTCAGCTTCGAGCAAATTTTACAGCATGGACTCGATCTCGAATCCCCAGGCCTCGAGCAGCGCCTCGGGGATGTACTTGGAGTTTTTGTTGTGTCGTGCCCACTCGCGCAGGCGGGTGGAGCGGATGTACTGGTCGGGGGTCAGCTTGAACTCTTTGACGACTTGTTCGAAGGAGGTTACGGTGGGGACGACCGGGCCGATCGGCTCGGGCTTGCCCCAGTTTGGGTTGCCACGACGCTTTGCCATTTTTCCTGTGTCCTCTTGCTCAGCCAGAGTTCTTGCCAGCCGAACGCCGCGCATCGCGCACGGCCATCTGCCTCAATCCTATCCAGGTTCATTCTAGGGCATTTAGGGGCAAAAAGCAAGGCAAATCGCTACAAATCGGACACAGATGCTGTACCTTCCCCGGCCTGCGGCGGTTAGTTGGGGGGGGCCGTCAGATAATGAACTAGTTAACGGGGATGGTCTGAACCAAAATTGTGCCGATGGGCTTGCCATCCAACTTCGCGGGTTGAAAGATGTTGTCCCAAATCGATTTCGCGGCGCTTTCATTCAGGCCGGCGCCCAGAGGCTTAGCCAGCCAGACCTCATCCACCCGGCCCGTATCGGAGACGTAGTAGATCAGCGTAATTGTGCCCGAAATCTTTGCGTCGATCGCCATCTGGTCGAGGCCAGGATTTGAAGCCTGCTTTATGATCGCCGGAGCGATGAGCTTCGGGTTGTTGGCATCAACCTGGACCCACTTTCCATCTTGAAAGACGTGGAAGCAATGACAGGCCGGCTGAAACTTGATGTCGCTCGGGAAGGGCAGCATGTCCGCTACATATTCGGGTAGACCTTTCAATGCCGCACCCAGGCTGGGAAAGAAGAGCAATGCCTGAAGCTGCGGAAGAACCGCCGCCGGATTGGCCCCTTGCAGATCCACCTCAAGGCGCATCGGGAGTTTGCCCATCGGATGAATAGCGCCGCCGGCGAGGACCAAGGGCTCGACCTGGCCTTCGATGAGTATCTTGCTTCCCTTCTGCCGGACTGTGTCCGTGAAGAAAGCCTCCAGGCCATGCAGCACGATGGGATCGGGGAGCAGTTTGCCATCGACCCATGTATATTTCACCACCGGGTCCGCGGAGTAGATGCGCAACCCGAGCGCTTTCCCGTGCAGCGCGGCCTCCAGGGCACTGGCGTCTGTCTGGGCCAAAACCGGGTGCGCAAGCAGCACGGTTGCCGCCAGAATGCAGGTGCAAATCATTCTTATTTTCATGAAAGCCATCCTAGTTCAGCCAATCGGCTTGTCAAGTGACGCGGAACACAAAGCTATATTTTGCGGCAGGCTACTGGGCCGGCGCAAGCTCCAGCCGCGCCACGCCGCAGGGGACGCCGCTGGCGATTGCAAAGCCTAGCGCGCCGGCGCGGCGCAAGCGAGCACTCTCACCTCGCCGGTATTGGCCACCGCTGGAAGAGTCCACACCCATCCCCGCGGGTCGGACCAGACCGCGTCCCAGCGCGTGGCCACCAGATCGTCAACGCCCAGCCGGGCGCACTGGTCGCGCGCCTGGGAGGCGGAGAGCGCGCCGCCAGAGGACGGCCCCTGGAGCTTTTGGTCTGATGAAGCTCCCCACGGAGAAGGCCCCGGCAATTCCGGCGAAGTGGCCGGCAAAGAGCCGCGCGAGGAGTCCGCCGCAAACACCCGTGCCACGCCCTGCACCACTCCCTTGCAGGCACCCACGTCCCCGCCAAACGCCGCGTCGCAACCCGGCGTCGCGCTGGCCATCTGACGGCCCGCCTGCATCGCCTGCGCCAGGACGAAGTACTCCCCCGGCTGCGCGGTGTTGTACTGCACCACCGCATTCTTCGCAACGCTCCGGTGCATCGCATCGAAGCCGAGCCGCGCTGCCATGGCGCGCTCCGCCAGCCCGTCCGCCTCCGCCCGGCCAAGCCTCTCCTCCACAGGCAGATAGACGCGCAACGCGACCACCTGATAGACCGTTCCGGCCAGCCCGATCCAGGCCATGGCAAGCATCGCGCCGCGCAGAAATCGTTTGGTCACGCCCAGCCCTCTCTCCCACCAGACCACCGCCAGCAGCAGTAGAAAGAACTGCGCGATCAGGACCGAGCGCATTCCGTAGTCGTTGTTCTCCACGCTCGAGAAGGCGAAGCGGGAGAAGGCTGAGAGAGTGACCGCGAAGTTCGAGGAGGCTAAGTCCGTAGAGACTAAACCGGAGACCGTTGAGCGCAAGAAGGTCGAGACCGCCAGCCCAGCGACTGCCAACACCAACGCCGTCCGCGCCGCCTCGTCGAGCCTGCGACGGCGCATCGCCCAAAGCGCAGCCAGCAGCACCAGCCCATAGAACCCCAGCTCCACGAAGTACCCCGGAAGCAGCAGCACAAGCCCCACGGCCGCGTCCTCCGCCGCCGGATGCGTCTGGGCCAGCCGCGCGATCCAGCCGATCCCCTGCACACTTTCAGCCGGAATTATATGGCGCACGCCGAAGCGCAGTAGATGCGCGCCTTCGTTTGCAATCGGTCCTTTGCCGTCCGGCGAAGTCGCCCCGTTCGCCAGTACCGTCGCCGCGCCCGAAGCCTCTCCATGCAGCTCCGCCAGATACGGCAGCAATGCCACCGCTGCAACCGCCGCCGCCAGCAGAAGCACCGGAACGCGCGCCCGCGAGCCTCGCTCCCACACCAGTGCCCACAGCATCCACGCCGCCATCACCATGGCAAAGGCCAAGGCAACCCAGGTGGAGAGTCCAAACGCGCTGGCGAACGAGAGGCCCGCGATCAGCCCGCACAGCGCGCGCCGCCGTCCGCCGATCCCCTTCGACATCCACACCAGCAGGAACCCCAGCAGGCAGCAGACCAGCCCCGCGATATGATGCGGTACCCACAGCAGCGAGTCCATCCACGAGGAGACCTGGGCGGCGGACCACCACTCCATGTCGCCGTCGGTGGGCATGCGCAGCAGGGCCTTCACCAGCACCGGCAGAATGTCCAGCCCGGTGACTGCCAGCAGCGCCAGCGCAACCACCAGCCTCGGCCGGGTGCCCCTGTTCTCGATTCTGAGGGCTGGGTTGAGTACGGCGGGTGCACCAGGTCTCGATTCTGAGACGAGGGTCTCCGAGACCGCCGTACCCCCCAGAAAGTGCCTGCAATATAGCTCCAGCGTGGCCGCCAACCCAAAGCCCGACCAGGCGACGCTGGCGATCATCGCCTGGCGCGCCGTCGCTCCCGCCAGCCGCGCGGCAGCCGCCGTCAGCACATACCAGAAGTAGTAGTAGCGCATCGGTGCCGCGTGCCCCGGCCAGAAGAGCGGGTTGGCCGGGGGAACGCCGGTGCGCATCACGGCGTCCACAAACGCCGTACGCAGCGCGTGGTCGAAGACGGTGACGCTGAAGTAGAGCCGGCTGCCCACGCCGATGTCCACCAGTTCAACGACTACAAACAGGACCCACGCCGCGGCAATTCCCGCGGCAATCAGCCACAACTTGTTTGCGAAGTTGAGGCAGCGCCGGCGCGACCACGCCTCGCGCGCCATGGTCCCCACACATCCCAACGCGCAGATTGCCGCCAGCCAGCACACCGCGGTCAGCGAGCCGTACTTCCCCAGCAACACCGAGACGATGGTCATGCAGCCAAACGAGAGCGCCACGCCCCAGGCAAGCCGTTCGCCCGCCGCGCGCGCACGGAATCCCAACAGGTCGCAGGCCCATGCAAGGCAGTATCCCGGCGCCAGCAGCAGCGCCGCAAACGCCGCCACCGACCGCAGACAGCCCAGAATGTCTCCCCAGGTCAACGCACTCATCGGCAAATCGCTCAAACCTCCGCTAGCCATTAAAGCATTTTCACGGTTCCGGCATATTGAGGAAGCGCCGGCATTCCGGCCTCGCGCCCGAGCGCAGTCGAAGGGGAGAGAGCAGAATCCGCCTATTTCGTGCAAAGAGCGACACTCACCTCCATCCGTGAAGTCGTGCCGTGGATGTTATACTGACGCTCGGATTGAACGCCGCTCCTGCCACGGTTGAAGGGTGCGCAGGCTCTATGCGGAGGTGGCGAAATTGGCAGACGCACTAGCTTGAGGTGCTAGCGCCGCAAGGCATAGGGGTTCAAGTCCCCTCCTCCGCACCA
>PLOU01000148.1 GCA_003142235.1 Granulicella sp. | reverse complement strand
TTCTGGCGGCCGCGCTTCTCTTCGACCAGCTTGAGGATTCCGCCGACGTACTCCTCGTTGGTGAGGATGCGTGCGGTGATGACGGGCTCGGCGATGGAGACGATCTCGGTGGTCTCTGGCCAGCGCGAGGGATTGTCCACCTCGACGACCTTGCCGTCGGTGAGCGTGATCTGGTAGCGGACGCCGGGGGCGGTGATGATGAGATCGAGGTCATACTCGCGCTCGAGGCGTTCCTGAATAATTTCGAGATGGAGCAGGCCGAGGAATCCGCAGCGAAAGCCGAAGCCGAGGGCGACGGAGGACTCGGGCTCGAAGGAGAAGCTGGCGTCGTTGAGGCGGAGCTTTTCAAGGGCGTCGCGCAGCATTCCGTGGGCGTGCGTGTCGACGGTGTAGAGGCCGGCGAAGACCATGCTCTTGATGTCTTCAAATCCCGGCAACGCTTCGGCACAGGGGCGCGCGACCTCGGTGATGGTGTCGCCGACTTTTGTGTCGGCCACGTTTTTGATGGTGGCGACGAAGAAGCCAACCTCGCCGGCGGAGAGCTCGGCGAGCGCGACGGGCTTTGGCGTCATTACGCCCATGCTCTCGACGTCGAACTGCTTGCCGTTGGACATGATCATGATCTTCATGCCCTGACGCATGCGTCCGTTGATGATGCGCGCGAGCACGATGACTCCGCGGTAGGGATCGAACCAGGAGTCGAAGATGAGGGCTTGCAGCGGCGCGTCGGCGTCTCCGCGCGGCGGCGGAAGGCGATGGACGACGGCTTCGAGGATGTCTGCGACGCCTTCGCCGGTCTTGGCGGAGACGGCGAGCGCGTCGGCGGCGGGAAGACCGACGGTCTTCTCGATCATCTCGCGGGTGCGTTCGATGTCGGCGCTGGGCAGGTCGATTTTGTTAATCACGGGGATGACTTCGAGGCCGTGGTTGATGGCGAGGTATGCGTTGGCGAGGGTCTGCGCCTCGACTCCCTGCGATGCGTCGACGACCAGCAACGCGCCCTCGCAGGAGGCGAGCGAGCGCGAGACCTCGTAGCTGAAGTCGACGTGGCCGGGCGTGTCGATGAGGTTGAGCTGGTAGGTTTCGCCGTTGTGGGCCTGGTAGATCATGCGCACGGTGTGGGCCTTGATGGTGATGCCACGCTCGCGCTCGAGGTCCATGGCGTCGAGCACCTGGGCCTGCATCTCGCGCGCGGTCAGACTGCCGGTGAGCTCCAGCAGGCGGTCGGAGAGCGTGGACTTTCCGTGGTCGATGTGCGCGATGATGGCGAAGTTGCGGATGTGGTTCGGGTCCATGCGGGGTGCGAAGTGCCTCAACCTTCGATGCTATCACTGTGCAGCGGACGTGCAGGGCAGTGCGCAGCGGGTGCGCAGGGCAGTCTGCAACCCATGCGAAGCGGCGCGGCGGTTGCGAATGGATACGATGCGCACGGCGAATCGATACGATGCGGACTGTGTACCGAAGTGATCCGCAAACGTCATACAATGAGCACTGCGTTTGCAATGGGCGGTGCGTTTGCAATGGGCAGTGCAGTTTCGGGCGAAGGAGCGGGACAAGATTCTTGATCGATACGACGAGCGGGCGCGGATGGTGAGCGGGTTCGGGCGGTGGGCGGTGGCGACTGCGTGCGTGCCGCTGATGCTGTTGGCGGGCTGTCCGCAACGGCAGGCGGGCAAGCCTGGCGGGGTTGCGGCAAACGCAACCGCGCCGACGATCGCCGCTCCGGCGCCGGTGGTGGCGGCTGCTCCGGCGATGACGCAGGCGCAGGCCAACGACCTTGCTACGAGAGCGCAGCGGGTGCAGCAACTGATCCAGCAGGCCGAGGGAGACTATAGCAGCGGCGTCGCGAACTATCGCGGCGGGAGGCTGGAGGCCGCGCGTGCCGACTTCAACATGGCGGTCGATTTGATGCTGACCAGCGAGATGGATGTGAAGAACGATCCGCAGCTCTCGGATGAGCTCGATCATCTGCTGAACGCGATCAACTCGCTGGAGATGTCGGCGTTGAAGCAGGGCACGGGCTTCAGTGCGCCGATTGAAGCCGCTCCGCTGGATGCCGCCGACGAGGTGACCTTTCCCGCCAATGCGGCGCTTACTGCGAAAGTGGAGGAGGAACTGAAGACAACGCAGTCGGATCTGCCGCTTGTAGTCAACGACTATGTCGCCGGATTCATCAACTACTTCTCGAACTCGCAGGCTGGTCACGCGCACCTGCTGCGATCGCTGGAGCGTGCGGGCAAGTACAAGGACATGATCTCGCAGGACCTTCGCGCAGAGGGCGTGCCCCAGGACCTGATCTACCTTGCCGTCGCGGAATCGGGCTTTCAACCGCAAGTGGTGAATCGCAGCACGGGAGCGGGCGGCATGTGGCAGTTCATGCCCTTCGCTGGATCGTATGGACTCACGCGCAACGGTTGGGTCGACGAGCGCTTCGACCCGGAGAAGTCTTCCCAGGCGTACGCGCGCTACATGAAGATGCTCTACAACCAGTTCGGCGACTGGTACCTCGCCATGGCTGCCTATGACTGGGGCCCGGGCAATGTACAGCGCGCCGTCATGCGGACCGGCTATGCCGACTTCTGGGAGTTGTACAAGCGCAACGTTCTTCCCGGCGAAACCAAGAATTACGTTCCTGGCATTATCGCGGCGATCATCATGGCGAAGAACCCTCAGCAGTACGGACTGGAGGGCATGGTGCCGGATGCGCCGGTCGTCTCGGACACGGTGACGATGGACTACGCGGTTGATCTGCGGCTGGTGGCGGACGTGACCGGCGCGTCGTTGCAGGAGATGGTTGCGCTGAACCCGAGCCTTCTGCGCATGAGCACGCCGAGCGAGATGGGATTCGACCTGCATCTGCCCGCGGGGACGCAGGATGTCTATCTGAAGCGCATTGCGAAGATTCCCGAGGCCAAGCGCGGCAGTTGGCGCTTTCACGTTGTGCGCGCCGGCGAGTCGCTGGACAGCATTGCGAGCAGCCTTCATGGGCGGCCCTCGGAGATTACCTCGGCCAATGGCCTGGATGCAAACGCGCCGATCGAGGCGGGCGATGAACTGGTGGTTCCGGTGGCGGCTGCCGCCGTGGCGCTGCGTACGCTGCACTACATCACGCGCGCGGGCGACACGCTGGTGACGGTGGCGGACCGGTTCAACGTGTCGGTGGAAGACCTGCGGCGCTGGAACCATCTCTCGTCGAGCAAGATCGGGCCACACCGCACACTGGCCGTCAGTGAGCCGGTGCATCTGGCCCCGGCAACCCATGTGCGCGCGAAGAAATCCCATGCGGGAGCCAGCACAAAGGCGGGAGTCAGCGCACACGGAAAAGCCAGCGCAATAGCTGGAGCAAGCGCAACAACGAAGAGAGCAGCGAGCGCCGTGAAGCCTTCCACGAAGAGACCTTTGCAGCGCACAACAAAGAAAAAACATGTTGCGGCGAAGAAGCACGCCGCTCCGAAATGAAAACGGAAGGCTGCTGCATTGGCTACCTGGATAAAAAGAGTGCTTGCAATTGCTGGCGCACAGACGCATTCTGTTGCTAGAATCCGAGGCATGGCGCAATTGCATTTTTTGTTGCAGAGCGATTGCGGACCAGGATGCGGTGCGGCGTTGCGGTGCGAGTTCGATAAACGGATTGTGTAAACAGCGCGAGGATGCGACGATGAAGCTCAAAGATCATGGTGGATTCGACGGACCGGATGAGAAGATCAGGACCTATGCGGCTGCGGACTATGGGGACGACGAGGCCGGCGGGGATGGATACGAAGGCAACGATCTCTTCGACGATGACGAGGAAGAGGAGGAGGTCATGGTGACCATGAGTCTGGAGGGCGACGCAGCTCTCGACCTGCTGGAGGAGATTGCCGACGAACTGTCGGAAGCTGGGCCGCCTGCTGAAGAAGCAGCCCGTGCAGCGGCGGCCCCAGCGCCGGTTGCGGTTCCTGCTGCTGCGATTGCGAGAGCGAAGCCTGCTGTGAAGAGCGAGGCAACTGCTGCGGCCAGAGCGGTCGCGAAGGCGGCCAAGAAAGCGATACCCGCGAAGAAGAAGGTAGTTGCCGCGAAGAAGGCCGTGAAGAAGGCTCCAGCGACGAAGAAGGTGGTTGCGAAGAAGAAAGCGGTTGCAAAGAAGAAGGTGGTTACGAAGAAGAAGGTGGTTACGAAGAAGAAAGCCGTGAAGAAAGCACCGGCGAAGAAGGCCACCAAGAAGGGCGCAAAAAAGACGACATTGAAATCTGCCGTGAAGAAAGCGAATGCTCCACGCGGCGGTAAGGCTGTTTTGAAAAAAACAGCCGGCAACAAAAGGAGCAAAAAAACCAAAACGAGAGGTATTACCTTGGCAACTAAGAAAGCAGCGAAGAAGGTTGTAAAGAAGGCCGCAAAGAAGCCAGCCGCGAAGAAGAAGGCCGTAAAGAAGGTTGCAAAGAAGAAGTAGTCAACAGGCAGTTCTAACCAGGCAAGCAAAAGGGCCCGGACTCCTCTCGAGAGGTCCGGGCCTTTTTGCGTCTGCTTGCGGGCTCACTTCTTTTGGGCGGCGATCTCGGCGAGGACATCATCGCTGTGGGTGTTGGGATTGACGCCGGTCCAGACTTTGACGATTTTGCCATCGGGTGAGATGAGGAAGGTGTCGCGATGGGCGAACTTGATGGGGCCCATGCCGGAGATGGGGACGCCGTAGGCGTCGATGACCTTGTGGTCGGGATCGGCGAGCAGCTTGAAGGTGAGCGAGTCTTTGGAGCAGAAGGTCTTATGGCTCTCGACGGTATCGAGCGAGACGCCGAGGACGACGGCGTTGAGAGCGGCGTACTTGGGCAGATCGCGCTGGAAGTTGTGGGCCTCGATGGTGCAGCCGGTGGTCATGTCCTTGGGATAGAAGTAGAGGACGACCCACTTTCCCTTGAACTGCGCGAGGGTGACCTGCGCGTCTTCCTGCGAAGGAAGACTGAAGCCGGGAGCGATGGCGCCGGACTGGAGCGGGTCGGCGGCGCGGGCCTTGAGGGTGAAGCCGCACGTTGCGACGATTGCGATGAGGACGACGATCCAAACACTGGTGCGAAGCATTGTCTTCTCCTTGGCGGATGATTGCGGCCGGTCGATTCCGATGGATGGCGAAGCGGAGGTGGGCCCGTGCAGCCGCATCGCTTACGGAGATTGGATGCAGTGGCGACGGAGGGCGATGAGATTTCTTACTCTGCGGTGAACGCGCTTACTCTGCGACCAGCGCGATGCCTGCGCGATCGGCTGCGGCGACGATGGCGGCGGAGTCGAAGAGCAGGGTGCGACCGGCGTCGATGGCGAGACAGGTGGCGCCGGCGCGGGCCATGGCCTGGATGGTGGCGAGGCCGATGACAGGGACGTCGAAGCGCATGTCCTGAGCGGGCTTGGCGACCTTGACGACGGTGAGCGCGCGGCTGAGCGTGGAGGCGGAGTCGTCGAGGCGGCGCATGAGCGAGCCGGCGCGTTCGATGGTGGCGTCGGTGCCTTCCATGGCCTCGACGGCGACGCAGGCCTGCGCGGCGATGATGACGGTCTGGCCGAGGTCGAAGGCGGCGAGGCCGCGGGCGAGGGTGCGTCCGTAGGCGATGTCCTTGCGCTCGTCTTCGGAGGGGGCGCGCTGGGTGAGGACGCCGTGCGTGGCGAGCAGCGGTTCGAGGTACTGGATGGAGGAGACCAGCTCGATGCCCTCGTCGGCGAGGACCTTGGCGACCGCGCCGAGCAGCATGTCTGTGTTGCGCGTGCGCAGGTTGAGCAGCAGCTTGGCGAGACGCCAGTCGGGACGAATGGAGGAGAAGATCTGGGTGTGCTTGACCTGGCCGGCCATGACGGCGCGGGTGACTCCGGCGGCGTGGAAGGTGTCGATGAGGCGGGAGAGTTCGCCGAGCGAGAGCCAGTGGACGCGGATGGCGGGATCGGCGGCGGCGCGGGCATCGATCTCGGGATCGGTCTCTTCCTTGATGGCGGCGACGACGACCGAGAGGCCGTGGGCGCGCGCGGCGTCGAGCAGCACGAACGGGAAGCGTCCATTACCGGCAATGAGTCCGAGTTTGGAATCGCTCGCGTTCATTCGGCTGTTATGTTCCTTCTCTCTTTTGAGAAAGGCTCAAACAATGCAATTATGAGCGCACCACGGCGCAGAGGGAAGCCTGCATGGTGTGTAGTGTGCGCGCTACTTGCTGCTGAAGGCTTCGGCGAGGCGGTTGAGGTCGGCGTCGGTGGTGGTGCCGGAGAGGATGAGGATGCGATAGCGGAAGGTTGCGGAGGCGCCCTTGTCGATGGTGAAGTGCATGGCAGGGGTGGTGGGCGAGAACCCATGCGCGCCGAGCGGGTTGACGGCGAAGAGGCCATAGTCACGGGCGTGCCAGTAGGTTGGGTAGTTGGGGTTTGCGGAGTGGTCGAGGACGGCGATGGTCTCGGCCTTGCCGTCGGGCGTGGTGGCGGAGAGCTCGCACCACTTGCCGCGCGTGCCCCAGGCGGCGTCGCCGACCTTGCCTTCGCTGGTGCGGTAGACGCCGGTAGCGCCGACGGTGGGCGCCGCGACGGGGGTTGCGATGCCGTTGGCGTCGCGGAGGGTCTCGGGCTTGGCGGTGGCGGATTCGAGGAAGTGGGCGACGCGAATGCCGAGCAGGCCGTCCTTGTCGTCGTGAAAGACGGAGGTTTCGAGGGCGTTGAGGGTGACGGTCATGTCGATGGCGCGTGCGGGCTTGCCGTCGATGGTGAGCTTGGAGAAGACGTAGCGCGTGGTCTGGTGGAGGATGGGCGGCTGCTGGTTACTGCCGACGGAGGGGACGTCGGAGGCGGGGTACCAGGTGGATTCGGTGACGAGTTCGCCGGAGGTGGGGCCGCTGCTGCTGGAGACAATACGGTCGTGGTCGATGGAGCCGTATCTGGCGCGCGCCTCGGGCTTGATGGCGTCGGAGTTGTTCCAGAAGTCGAAACCGTTGACGTTGGAGTAGTTGAACCAGAGGCCGGCGTGGTGGGGATGGTCGGTGCGTTCGCCGGGCAGGGGCGGATTGCCGCGGGTGAGCGTGGTGCCGTCGGGTGCGATGAGTGGGTAGAGGATGGGCTTGCGCTGGTTGGTGTGCCAGAGGTAGGAGGTGAAGGGCGCGCCGTCGATGGCGATGTCGACGCGGTGGGCGGCGGCGTTGACGGTGACGGCGACGCCGTGAGCGGGTGGGGCTGCGTTAAGCATGGGTGTGAATCCGAGAAGGACAAGCAGGAGCAAAATACGGGAAGAACAGGCAACGGTGAGAAGATTTGTGGGAGAAAGGGCCGAGAGGTTGTGGGGAGGCGAGCTTCGTCGGGATCCTTCGCTGCGCTCAGGATGACAACTTCGTAATTTGTGCGCGCTGCGCTCAGAATGACGATTGAGGGATGGATAACGGAGTGGGGAGGGGTTATGCGTGGACATAGGGTTTGCCTCCGACCATGACCTGCTGGGTTTTGTCGTCGAAGGTGACCTTCTGGCCGGTCTGGATGGCGGCGACGTTCATGCAGAGGGCGATGGAGTGGCTGTAGCCGGCGCGGATGCTGGCGTTGGGCGTCTTGCGCGAGCGGACGCACTCCATCCAGTTGCGCATGTTGGCGATGGTCTGGGGATCGCCGCGTCCGCCGCTGGAGGTGTCGGCGTCGTTGGAGACTTTCTGCACGGTGTCCATCAGTGAGAAGCTGGGCAGCTGGTTGGCGGGCAGCTTCATTGCGGCAGCCTCGCGGGCGGTGAGGCCACCGGTGGGCGTGACGGTCTGCCGGTCCATGTCGATCATGCCGCCGTTGGAGTAGTAGAGCTCCTTGGTACCACCGGCTGCGTTGGTGAAGCGCGAGGTGTACTGCACCTGGAATCCCTTGGTCGGGTCGTCGAGCGGGCCGTAGTCGAAGACGGCGGTCATGGTGTCCCAGTTGGTGCGCCCGTCCTTCCAGAGATAGATGCCGCCGTTGGCGACGACTGAACGCGGGTGGGGCAAGCCGGTGAACCAGTGTACGGTGTCGATCTGATGAACCAGCCACTGGTCGGGAATGCCCGAGGAGTAGGGCCAGAAGAGGCGGAACTCGAGATACTTGCGCGCGTCGAAGGGGGCCTTGGGAAGATCGAGGAGGTAGCGGGCCCAGTCGGTGTCGGCCTCCTTGAGCAGAGGCACAACGTCGGGGCGACGCCAGCGTCCGGGCTGGTTGACGTTCCAGGTCATCTCGACCATGACGATATCGCCGAACTTGCCGGACTGAATGTACTCGGCGGCCTTGATGTAGGCGGGCGTGGAGCGGCGCTGGGTGCCGACGGCGATGATCTGCTTGGAGCCTTCGACGGCCTTGAGGAAGGCGCGCGCGTCCTTCATGGTGTGCGCAGTGGGCTTCTCGACGTAGGCGTCGCAGCCGGCCAGGACCGCCTGAATGCCATGCTGCGCGTGCTGGAAGTCGGCGGTGGCGATGAGGACGGCGTCGATGTCCTTGCGGGCGTAGAGGGCTTCGTTGTTGACGACTGCATCGATGGGATTGCCGGTGAGCTTCTGGATGTAGGCCGCGCCATCTTCGCGGCGCATCTTCCAGATGTCGGAGACGGCGACGATCTGGAAGTTCATCGCTTTGGCGGAGGCCAGGAAGGCGGGGATGTCACCGGTTCTCATGCGGTCGCCGCAGCCGACGACACCGACGCGTACGCGGTCGTTGGCGCCGACGATTTTGGCGTAGCTCGTTGCGCTCGACGCGTAGCTGCGCGCGGACTGCGTGGCGGCGACGGCGAGGGCTGCGGTGCTTAGTTTGACGAAATCACGGCGGGTGGTTTCAGGGGTTGGCATGGCGGGGGTCTCCTGATTCTGGGTGCGATGCTCTGTATACGATGCGGCGTATCGCAGAGTTGCCAGAGAGCGAAGTCTACATGGTTTGGGGCGATTTGGGCGAACGAGGGCACGCGTCAACCCACGCTCCACCCCGGCGAGCATGGCAATACGTCGGCGCGAGTATTGATATGCGGCCTCAGCGGAGGGTGACGTCCCAGATTTTGGAGAGGCGCGATTTGCCGGCGGGGCCTTCTACGGTGAGGACGACGACGTACTCTCCGGCGGCCTTGTACTGGTGGATGGGGAACTGGTCGCTGGAATCGGTGCCGTCGCCGAAGTCCCACTTCCAACTGGCGATCTGGCCCTCGGACTCGTCCTGGAAGGCGACCAGGCGGCGATTCATGTCGATGACCTTGAAGCTCCATTTGGCGTCGATGGGCTTGCGGAACTGGGGTTCGAGCGGCATGAGGCGGAAGGTGCGCAGGTAGGTGGAGTTGCCGTACATGGTGTGCTGGGGCGAGAGGTTCCAGAAGCCGTTGTTCTTGCCGTCGGGGGTGCCTTCGTAGTTGATGACGGCCCAGGAGAGGCCAATGAGCTTGTTCTCGTAGAGCTTCGATTCGACGGCGCGGTCGGGGCCGTCGCAACTGGCGTAGTCGAAGGGCGTGATGTAGAACTCCAGGATGTAGTGGCCGGACTGGCCGGGGCGGAAGTTGTAGGTCTGGGCGTGGTTGGCGTAGGGGAGTTCCTTGTCCCAGGGCTGGCAGCCCCAGGCCATGGCCCAGTCCTTGCCCTCGGCGGGCGTCATGATGTGGTAGTTCTGCGCCTGCACACCGTGCATGGAGAAGTGCGCGTCCCACTCGTCTTGATCGGCATTGTTGCGGAAGCGCGGGATGAGCGGGCCGCCGGAGCGGTCGCCATCGACGACGACCTCAAAGGTGTCGTTGTGCAGGCCGGGGTCGGCGAAGTCCCAGTAATTTTTGTAGGCCTCGTAGAGGAAGTAGAGGCGGTTGAGGCCCTTGACCCAGCCGACCTTGACGTGGATGTCGAGGTCCTTGGGGTCGGGTGCGGCGTGCTTCTTCTCGTCGTCGTGCATGTCGGCGAGGGTGATGGTGTAGCTGTCGGGAACGATGGCCCAGTCGTCGTCCTTGCCGTCGATGCGGGGGATCATGTTGGACGGGAACTGGAAGACTTTGAGGATGGGGAGAGCAGGCGCGGTCGCGGGCGTCATCTGGTCGGCGGGCGCAGCAGGTGTTTGCGCGAGGGCGGGGGATACGAACATGCAGACTGCGAGGACGGCGATGAGAGTTGAAAGGATTCGCATGCGCGTAGATTCCCTCAGCGGCTGAAGCCGCAATTCATAGGCGTCGATCATGGCGCGACTAAAGTCGCGCCCCTTCAAAACGGCGGATTGACTTGTTGCGAGCCCCTTCACGACGGCGGATTGATTTGTTGCGCGCCCGTTCAAGGCAGAGGCTTGTTGCGGAGTGGCTGATGTGGTCATGAGATGGAGACTGCCTTTCCGAGGGAGGCGTGCGCTGGGCCGCCTTTGAGTCCTTCGATCTTAAGGCCGGTGGTGTCCTTTGCCTCGACGGCGTAGGAGAACGCGTCGGGCGGGTTGGCGCCCCAGGCGACCGCGCAGTTGCGCAGGGTGACGTTGTCGGCGTGCTCGATGGAGAAGCCGGGGGTGTCGTGCGGTTGGATGCCGTTGGCCGGGAGAGTCGGGCGGTTGTCGAAGAGGCCGCCTTTGAACTGCGTTGTGCGCTCGAGTGTCACGGAGACGCGGTCGAGGATGACGTCATGCACGCGCGACTGCTCGCTACCGCAGACGCGGACGGAGTTTTCGGCTGTGCCGGTGACGTTCTGCACAATCACGTCGTGCAATGACCCGACTTTGCTGGTCGCCGTGCGTGGGATTGCGGTGAAGGAGATGGCCTCGCCGCGGCCCCACCACGGGTCGCCATAGAAGCGCGAGGTAAAGGCGATGTCGCGGAAGATGATGTCGTGGATGTTGCCCTCGTCGCGCAACTGGATGCAGAGGCCGCGCGAGGCAGTCTTGATGTGGCAGCGCTCGAAGAGGATGTCGTGGATGTCGGATGTGGTCTCGGTGCCGATCTTGAGGCCGGCGTCCTGGGTCTCGATGACGCAGTCGTGGACGTGGATGTTGGCGCACTCGCCGAAGTCGATGGGCTGGCGGCTGCACTTGATGACCACGCCATCATCGCCGGCTGTGATGTTGCAGTTGCGGATCTCGACGTTGCGCGAGTGGTCGGGGTCGATGCCGTCGCAGTTGGGCACGTCGAGCAGGTTGCGGACCTTGACGTTGTCCACCAGCACGCCGTCGCAGCCCAGCATGTGCAGGCCCCAGTTGGGCGCTTCGGCGAAGGTGATGTCGCGGACTTGCAAATCCTTGCAGCCGGTGAGGACAAACATCTTGGGACGGAATGGGCCGGGCATCCAAATGCCGCCGGCGTCGTCGTAGCGAGTCATGAACTCCTTGGCGCGGCCCTGGATGTTGCCGGTACCGGAGATGGTGAGCCCCTGCGCGTGGTCGGCCATGATGACCGCGCCGAGGGCGGCGGCCATGGTGTCACCGTTTTGCGAGCCCGGCAGGCCTCCGCGATAGTCTTCGCGTTGCGTGCTGATGAGGAGTTCGGCGTCGTCGGCGAGATGGAAGTCGATGGAGCCTTTGAGCTCGATGGTGCCGACGAGGTACTTATGGCCGCCGCGGACGAGAACCTGCGCCTTGCCTGCGTAGGCCGCGGCCTCGTCGATGGCGCGCTGGAAGGCTGCGCTGTCCAGCGTCTTGCCGTCGCCCGCCGCGCCGTACTTGAGTACATCGAAGATTTTGACCTGCGGAGCGATTGCGCGCGGGGCAGGTTGCGGGTGGGCCGGACCCTGCGACGCGAATACATAGAGTGGAGAGAGCGCTGCGGCTCCGACGAAGGCTGCGCCTGTCTTGAGGACTTTGCGGCGCGACGATAGCAGTGCTGCTTTATCTTGAGGCTGATTCAACGGAGTTCTCCCGCGGCGAATTGGTTCCGGCCACAACTCTACTATAGGAGGCACGCTGTGCGTAGCGGGTCATCTTGCAGACCATCTTTCTCGCACTTTCCCGATCACGAGGTGATCAAGGGAACGCGAGTCTTCAAAATAAGTGAACCATTCGGCATCCATTCGACTGCGCTCAGGACAGGCCCTGAAGGCGTGCCCTTCCGAATCGTGGCCATGTCGAGGATGGGGCGCCCGGCCTACGCGAGGGGAAGGTTGGAGTGGCGGGCGGCGCGGAGCGATTCGGCGATGTGGGCGGCGAGGACAGGCAAGCCGAATAGCACGCCGGCGGTGAGCGCGGTGGAGGCCAGGTCGTTGCGGTAGAAGGGAAGGCCGGCGACGTAGCAGGCGCCGAGGCCGGCGAGCGAATGGGGGTACATGCTCATGAAGCCGGAGGTCCAGACAACGAAGTTGCTGATGAGGAAGAACGAGGTGGAAGAGGCAAGGACGCCGGTGGCGACGCGAAGCAGGGTGGGCTTGCTCAGGAGGCCCATGCCGAGCAGGCAGACGGCGGCGTACCAGATCCAGGTGACGAGGTAGGTCCTGATCTGGAAGGGATAGCCGTAGGCGAAGACGGTGAGGTAGTAGTCGGTTGCCATGAGGACGGCGAGGGCGGAGGGGAGCATCCATGCGGCGCGCTTCGAGCTGCCCATGCGGGAGCCGAAGAAGAGCAGGCCACCGCCGAGGGCGGTGAAGTTCCAACTGACGGCGTGGAAGGCATGGGGAAGGATGCGGCTGAGCACGGCGACGAGAAGGACGAGATAGGCGAGCATGGAAGACCTCGAACAGTAATCTGTAGAGCAGGCCCGGAGGGGGATGGAACGGGAGCGGCTGTCAGGTTCGATTCTCGGTCTTCACGGCTGCGGGGTCAACTGCGGGGAGGTTCGGGGTGCGAGGTTCAAGGTTCGAGGGGATGTGCCCATCATGCGAGGCCGGAGCCGGAGGCGAGCAGGGAGTGGATGGTGATGTCGTCGAGGAAGCTGATCTCCAGGCGGATGGCGACGATCTGGCCGAGTTCGGCGGCGAGGCGGAGATGTTTGCGGCGGGTGCAGAGCTCGGTGAGGGCTTCGTGACCCGCGCGGGTGAGTTCGACTCCGGTGGCGACGATGGCGGCGTAGAGGTCGAGGACCGCGAGCAACTGGATCTCGATGCGGAACTCCATGTTGGTTGGAGAAAGCGTCTTGCGTTCGAGGACCCATCCTCCGCAGTTGCTGAAGGCGGCCGTGAGGTCGGGGAGCAGGCCGTGGCGCTGTTCGTAGGTGAAGCCCTGGATGTCGAGCGATTGCATGGTTCGATGTGCCACCGCGGTTTGGAGGGACTGCCGCTGATGTGTTCATCGGAGCAATGGCACTGGCGCGTGATGAGTTGCGGGGGTACGAGGGTCACGTGACCAGGAGAGGTACAAGGTTCGAGGGTAAAGCCAGAGTCCTCGAACCTCGAACCTAGTACCTCGAACCTAATCCTCCATGACGACGACGGCGAGGGCGATGTCTTTGCTGTGGGTGAGGCTGAGCGAGGATTTTACGATGCCAAGCTGGCGGGCGCACTGGGCGGCGCGTCCAGAGAGCGAGAGCGTGGGTTTGCCGGAGGGCTCGCGGGCGATCTCCAGTTCGAGCCAACTGACGCCGCGGCTGATGCCTGTGCCGAGGGCCTTGGCAGCGGCCTCTTTGGCGGCGAAGCGGGCTGCGAAGCTCTCGGCGGCGTTCTTCTTGCGCTGGCAGTAGGCGATCTCGAGCGGGGTGAAGACGCGATGGAGAAAGCGGTCGCCGAAGCGGTCGATGCTCTGACTGATGCGCGCAATCTCGATTACGTCCGTGCCCACTCCGATGACCATTGCGCCTCTCTGTGTTTCGGCTCTAGTGTAGCGTGGGCGGGGGGTGGTACCCTCTCATCAAGCTCCGATGCGGCCTGCGGTGCGGCTTGAAGCAGGTTGCATGCGCATGGTTCGCCGCGAGGATTGAGGAGGTTTATGCCCAGCCAGCAGGAGGTCCGATGGTCGCAGTTGAAGATCGGGGCGATTGTGCTGGTGTCGGTGGTGATTCTGACGACGCTTCTTTTCCTGATGACGAGCTCGTCGGGGCTGGGGTTCTTCTCTCGCAAGCTGACGGTGACGACGTACTTTGAGAACTCGGCCGGGCTGAAGGTTGGAGCGGCGGTGAACCTGGAGGGGGTGACGATCGGAACGGTGAAGACGATCACCGTGGTGACGTCGGCGGAGCGCAAGCTGACGCCGGTGCAGGTGGTGATGAAGCTGGACAGCAAATATCAGAGCAGCCTGCGAACGGACTCGACGGCGGCGCTGACGACGGTGGGGGTTCTGGGCGACACGGTGGTGGACATCAACAGCCAGACCGCGACCGGGCCGGAGTTGCGCGATGGCGACGAGCTGAAGACGCTGGAGACGCCCAGCATTCAGGACGTGGTGAAGGCCAGCCAGGGAACGATCGAGAGCCTGAATGTGGTGCTGGCGAAGTTGAACACGGTGGTGGATAACATGCAGTCGGGGAAGGGATCGTTTGGCCAGTTGCTGACCAACCCGGATCTGTATAACAAGTTGGTCGCGGCCGCGGACGATGTCCATCAGATCACGGTGAAGATGAACAACAACGACAACACGGTGGGTAAGTTCTTCAACGACAACGCCGAGATGTACAACCGGATGAACGACGCCATCGGCAGGGTGGACGACATTACCAAGAACCTGCAAAGCGGGAAGGGTTCAGCCGGCAAGATGCTGACGGACGAGACGCTATACAACAATCTCAACCAGTCGCTTGCGAACCTGAACTCCATCCTGGCGGACGCGGAGGCGGGCAAGGGGAGCGCTGGGATGTTGCTGAAGGACCCGACGTTTGCCAAGAAGCTGAACGATGCGATCAGCCAGACGGATGAGCTGGTGACGGCGATCAACGCGGGCAAGGGTACGCTGGGCAAGCTGGCGACCGACGATGCGATGTATACCAACCTGAACAAGTTGCTGACCGAGAGCACGACGCTGGTGACGATCATCCGGCAGGACCCGAAGAAGTATCTGACGATCCATATGAGGATCTTTTAGAGGCGGTTGCTAGTTGCTGGTTGCTGGTTGNNGCCCTTCCAACCAGCAACCTGCAACCAACAACTGTTTCTGGGGGAAGTGGCGCAAAGTCGCCGCAGCTTCTACAATAAGCGGTAGGAATTAGTATCCCCAGGGAGTTGCTCGCAGTTGAGGCGCGTCGCAGTCGGGCCGCCGGCGAGGATTAAGGAAACGCATGACGTTGAGCAGAATTGGCCGGATTACACGGGCCCTGGTTGTATCCATGGCGGTAGTGCTGGGCATGTCGGCGTGCGGCGGCTACACGGTCGGTTTCATGTGGGTTGCGGGCACGCAGTACAACCAGATTGCCGGCTTCAAGATCGACGACTATACGGGAAACCTGACCGCGATGGTGAACTCTCCGTACCCATCGGGGGGCGCGAACCCGGTGACGATCGCGGTGCGTGTGGGGGGGGATTACGTCTTTGCGGTGAACAAGGGCACCTACAACGCCAAGGGGATCAGCAACGGCGATGGCAACATCGCGGTCTTCGCGGTCGGCGAGGACGGTGTGCTGACCTTCCAGAACACCTACACCACGGCGGGCAACTCGCCGGTATGGGCGTCGACGAACGGGACGGGGAACTATCTATACGTTCTGGACTCGCAGGCCCCGGACTATGCGACGACGGGCAATGGGGACATTACGGTCTTCGGGATCGACGGCACTACGGGACGGTTGCAACTGGTGCCGAACCAGTTGATCAAGAATGCCGCGGGGCAGCAGTTGAACTACTTTGAGGTTGGCAAAGCGCCCACGACGTTCCGTGTCGGCGGAACGTGCCTGTACACGCTGGATTCCGGCGACCAGACGATCTTCCCGTATGGCATCGGGAGCAATGGCCAGCTGACGATCGAGCTCAATACGACGATTCCCATCGGCACGGTCGGCGTGACCAACCTGACCTCGATCAATGTATACGGCAACAGCGTATACATTACGGATGCAGCACCAACGCTAACCTCTCCGGGTGGAAGGATTCTTCCGTATACGCCGGGGTCGAACTGCTCGCTGAGCGTGCAGGCCGACGGCGCGGTGGCGAACCTGCCGCTGACCTCCGACCCGGTGTACAGCATGACCGACACCAAGAACAAGTTCCTGTATGTGCTGAACCATGGCGGCACCAACTCGAACAACGCCAACAGCACGATCTCGGCGTATGTGATCGAGGCGACGGGCCAGTTGCAGCCGATCTCGGACGCCAACAACCCCTATCCAGTCGGCAATGGGCCGGTATGCATGGTGGAAGATCCGTCGAACCAGTATGTGTATACGGCCAACAGCAACGATGGGACGTTGACCGGGAAGGTCATCAACCAGAACACGGGCCAGCTCACCGACCTGTCGCGCGGGTCGTCCTTCTCTGCCTTTGCGGCACAGGCGTCGTGTCTTGCGGTAAGCGGGAACGTCGATTAGCGCCTGCGGCAGAGATTCGGCCTGTGGCGCGGGTTCGGCTGGCGAATTCGGTTCAGCCTGCGGCACAGGTTCGGCAGACGGCATAGGTCGGACAAGCAGTATGGGTTGTGCTGGCGCGCGCAGCCGGAAGCGTCAGGAAGCACACGGGCGGAAGGAAGGCGATGCTGGCTTCTTCCGGACGGGATGGGGGCGGAGACGATCTGCCCCGGAGCTATGGAATCGCATGATGTTGAGACCGATGGGCCGTGCGGTAACGGCTTCGATGTTGTCCCTGGCAATGGCGCTCGGCGTCACGGCGTGCAGCAATGACTACACCGTGTCGTACCTGTACATGACGACGTCGAAGACGCTGCCGCACGGGCTGATCAACGGCTACCAGATCGACTACCAGTCGGGTTCGCTTCTGCCGTTGGCGGATTCGCCGATCGACGCCGGGGGACGGGACACGGTGGGGCTTGTGGTCGCGCCGAACAATCTGTTTCTTTATACAGTCAATAACTTCGATTCCGATGTGACGGAATTCGCCATTGGAACGGACGGTAAGCTATATCCGCAGAACACCTACAACATCTCGGGCAGCCTGCCCACGGCGGCGGCGATCGATGCGGCAGGCAAGTTCCTATATGTGACCTTTACCTACCAGAACACGCCGATCTCGTATACGCCGGCGAATCCCGGGCCGGGCGGCGTGTCGATCTTCCCCATCAATCCGGACAATACACTGGGCAAGCCGACCACGGTGAACGTGGGGCGGAACCCGGTGGGGATAGCGACCAGCGCGGTGGGCAGCTTTGTGTATGTGATCGAGCAGGACTCGGCGAGCACGAACAACCTGCTGGGATTTGCGGAGAATGCGGCGACCGGCGCGCTAACGCCGCTGGCCGGGGTAACGATCAACGTGGGCAACGTGCCGTCGACCGGCTTTGCGAGCGGGACGGCGCCGAGCGGGATTCTGGAGGACCGAACAGCGAGCCATCTGTATATCACCGACCAGACGGCAGACCAGGTGGCCTCTTACTCGGTGGGGACGAATGGCATTCCCACGCCGATCGCGGGCGGCGTGGCGCCGACCGAGGCAGGGCCGATGGGCATGGCGTTCGACCTCAGTGGCAAGTATCTTTATGTGGTGGCCTACACCGCGAACACGATCGACGGTTATACGCTGGGCGCAAGCGGACAGCCGGTGCGGTCGAGCGTGGCGGGGAGCATGCAGGCCGGGACGGGACCGACGTGCGTGACCATCAGCGGCGCTCCGAGCAACGCCAACCCAAGCCACGCGGTTTATCTGTACACGTCGAATGCGCTGAGCAGCAACATCACGGGCGAGCAACTGAACCCGCAGGACGGCAGCCTGGACCAGATCCTGGGAGAGCCCTTCGGCGGCAGCGCTCTACCCACTTGCGCGGTCACGGTTCCGGCGTTTCCTCTCAGAAATTACTAGGAGCGAAGAGCAGGATTGGGATGCGGACGGAGAAGGATTGAACGAGATTTTCAGCAGGCGGCGCAAGCAGCCGGGATGAAGGAAGCAGATGAATTTGCATAAGATCAGAGCGGTTTCACGGCAACTGTACCTTAGCGGAGCTCGTGCAATGCGTTTTTCCTTGAGGGAAAACCGCGCGAAAGCCATTCGCTTCGTGGAGCACATGCCGTGGAACCGCTTTAGCCGATTAGCGAAGGTCTCGGTCGTCTCTGTGGCGATGGTTCTGGGGCTCGCGTCGTGCACCCTCGACTACACGGTCGGTTACGTCTACATGACGACGAACAAGAGCAATCCGGGCCTGATCGATCAGTACGCGATCGACTTCGACTCGGGCGCGCTGAGCGTGGTCGGTACGCCGGTTGCCGCGGGCAACGACCCGGTGACGCTGGTTGCCGCGCCGAACGGCCAGTTCGTCTATGTGATCAACCAAGGGGACTCGACGGTGCAGGAGTTCGCGGTCGAGGGCGATGGATCGCTTGCCTCGAAGAACGTGTACAAGACCACCGGCACGCATCCGACGGCGGTGGCGATCGACCCGCAGGGAGCTTTTCTGTACGTGACGTTCACCTACCAGACGGGCTACTCGGCGACGACGCCGGGGCCGGGCGGTGTGTCGATCTTCCCGGTGAATGCGGACAACTCGCTGGGCACGCCGTTGACGCAGAACGTGGGCAACAATCCGGTGGGCGTTACGGTGAGCTACTTCAACCACTTTGTGTATGTGCTGGACCAGGAGGCTTCGCCCAAGGCGACCATTCTGGGCTTCTCGCAGAACACCTCGACGGGCGCGCTGACGCCTGTGCCGGGAACCACGATTGCGACCGTGGGAGGCAAGACGGTGGCGACCGGATTTGCGGCGGGCGTGGTGCCCAACGCCATCGCGGAGGAGCCGACCTCGCGCTACGTCTATGTGACCGACCAGGCGGCGAACCAGTTGATCGGGTATACGGTGCTGGCTTCGGGCGGGCTGCTGCCGATGGTCAATGGGCCGTTCGCGACCGGACTGTTCCCGGCCGACCTGACCATCGACCCAACCGGCAAGCTGATCTATGTGGTGAACTTCAACGGCAACACTGTGCAGGGTTACATGATCGATGGGGCGACCGGGACACCTTCGGGTGCGGCTGGCGCATTTGCAACCGGAACCGGGACGGGGCCGACCTGCGTGGCCATCGATCCCGCGCTGGGCGACTTTCTGTATACCTCGAACAGCCTGGACAACACGGTCACCGGCGAACGGCTGAACCCGAACACGGGCGGGCTGCAGGGGGTCCAGAACTCTCCGTTCAACGGCTCGGGACAACCGAGTTGCCTGACGGTGGTGCCAAATGGGCCGCACGCAGCGCAGGCCGTCATTCCGTAAAAGTTGCATCCGGCCGGATTCCACAACGCAGAAGAGCCTCCGCGACGGGGGCTTTTCTGCGTTGCGGGAATTACCGGGCGGAGGACGGACGACGGCGCAGAAGGGCCTTGCGGGCGGGCTCTTCCACCAGATAATACGCAGCGAAGGCAAGCAGGACCGTGGCGGCGTAGGTGATCCACGGATCGAATGCGGCGAGGTGCAGCCGGCCAGTCACATGGTAGAGGCGGACCATGTTGATGAAGTTGAAGTGCAGCAGAAAGAGGCAGTAGCTGGCCTGGCCGAGCAGCACCAGCGGCCGCCAGGTGAAGATTGAGGCGATGGGGTTCGGTCCGCTGAGGCCGACGATGAGCGCGGCAAAGAGCGGCATCAGCAGGCCGCCGTGCATCAGGATGAAGGGCACGTGGGAGATGGCCTCGGCATAGAAGGCAGCGAGGGCGAGGAGGCTGGCAGCGGCGACCAAGGTGCGCTGGCGCGTGGTGAGCGCGAGGGCAGTCTGGAGCTTGCCCAGTGCGATCCCAACCAGGAAGGTGCAGGCGTAGGACAAGGGGGTGTACTTGAGCGCGCGCAGCCAGTAGCCGGAGCTGTAGCGGTTGATTGGCGCGGCGAGATGGTCCGGATTGAGAAGAATGTAGAGCGAATGCGGGACAAGTCCGAGCGCCCAGATGGCGACGAGAAGAGCGATCAGGCGGGCGGGAGATTTTGGCCAGGGCAGGCGGATGAGCCAGGGGAAGGTGGCGTAGAGGAGGAGTTCGGCCGAGAGCGTCCAGGCGACGGTGTTCCAGAAGGTGGCGAGCTGAGGGCTCCAGCCCTGTAGCAGCAGCGGAGTGAGAACGAGGCCGGTGAAGAAGTCCGTGTGAGTGCGCGCGTGCCACTCGGCCTGGAGCATGGAGAAGGAGATGGCCAGCGAGAGCAGGTAGATGGGGTAGAGGCGGCCGAAACGGGCGCGCCAGAAGTCGCGCTTGACCAGCGGCGTGGGCCGGTCGGCGTAGTTATACGCAAGCACGAAGCCGGAGAGCAGGAAGAAGAAGCCAACGAAGACGTATGCGCTATCGATGAGCGGATAGAGAAGCCGCATGTGCGGCGGCGTGTAGTGGAAGAACATAATGCTGAGCGCAAGCAGGGCGCGGAGGCCGGTGAGCGCAGGTAGATGCGGCCTACGCGCGGCGGCGCTCGATTGCGCTACGGCTGGGGCTGGAGCGATGGAGGGTTGCAGGGTGGGGTTCACTGGATTCAAGTTTATCCGGAAGACGGGCAGGGCGAGTTACGGGGCATGCGCGACTGCTACGGCGTGGCTGCTACGGTGTGACGAGGGAGCCCAGCGGCTCACCCTGGATGACGCGCGCGATGTTGCCCGGCTCCCTCATGCTGAAGACCATCATGGGCATGTTGTTGTCGCGGCAGAGCGAGACGGCGGCGGTGTCCATCACCTTGAGGTTGAGGCGGAGGATGTCGGCGTAGGAGATCTGAGGGAACTTGGTGGCTTCGGGGTGGGTCTTGGGGTCGGCGGTATAGATGCCGTCGACCGAGGTGGCCTTGAGCAGGATGTCGGCCTTGATCTCCATGGCGCGCAGGCTGGCGGCAGTGTCTGTGGAGAAGAAGGGGTTTCCTGTGCCGGCGGCGAAGATGAGGATGCGGCCTTTCTCCAGATGGCGCATGGCGCGGCGGCGGATGTACGGCTCGGCGACCTGGCGGATTTCAATGGCGGACATAACGCGGCAGACCAAGCCGAGCTTCTCGATGGCGTCCTGCAGGGCGATGGCGTTGATGACAGTGGAGAGCATGCCCATGTGGTCTGCGGCGACGCGATCCATGTCGATGGCCTGCTGGGCGACGCCGCGGAAGAAGTTGCCTCCCCCGACGACGATTCCGATCTTGCATCCGAGAGCGTGTACGGCGGCGATCTCGGCGGCCACTTGGTGAATGAAGACTGCGTCGATGCCGAAGCCCGCACCAGCGGCGAGGGCTTCTCCGGAGAGTTTGAGGAGGATTCGTTTGTACATGTCAGGACTAAGTATCGCACGGCGATGGAAGGGCGGTCTGTCCGTTCGGCGGGCGGCAGCCGAACTCGACCCATGGAGACGGCTGAGGGCGTCTCTGGAATCCAGAGACGCCCTCATAGTCGTTCATAGCGCAGTTCGGAGTTGCGTCCAGCCGGTTTATTTCTTCAGTACATTTCCGATGGTCACGCCGTCCGGAGCGAATATCTTCATATCGTCCCGTGCGGACTTGATATCAAGACGCGTGAAGTTGCCCAGCTTGCCTGGGGCAGCCACGGTGACGACCGCCTCGCCCTCCAGCGTCGAATATAACTTATTGAGCAGAGGAGAGAGCGCTCCTGGAGCGAACATGCCCTCAACCAGGCGCGTGCCGCCCGTGTCTGCGACGAGCTGCGAGAAGTTCTGCTGCCCCTCGAGCTGACCGCCCTCGCTCCGGGTCGGGTCCGGGATCTTGGGGTCCTGCCAGAAGAAGGGATACGGGGCGATGCCAGCACGCTGCAAGCTCTGCGAAGCCCCATCGACATCTGGATTCATCTGGTCTTGACCCTGGATGGTGGAGTTGCTGCGGATGACGCCATCGGTGAACATGAGCACGGCGCGCAGCTTCGCCGGGTCGGGATCGGGCCAGTGGGCAGCCAACTGTCTAAGGCACTGAAATGGATTTCCATTGTCGTTCAACGAGTTTGCCGCTTCTTCCCTTGTTTTTGCCACAAGCGCCTTTCCGGCGAGGCCACGGTCCGTGGTGAACGGCTGGGCAACCTTCGCATTGCCTTGCAGCAGCCAGCCGACGCCAATCTCGACATTGGACGGCAAACTATTGAAAAACGATTTAAGGTCGGCAAACTGGCCATTGGAGCCGAGCATCTGCTCGGAGTCCAGCAATACCATCAATTGCAGGACATGGGGGCCCCTCAGCAGCGGCGAAACATCGGTGACTGGGGCGAGCTTTCCGCCGATCTTGACATCGCCGATATCTGCCTTCTTGAGCTGGGGCAGGGCCGCGAAGTCCTCCGCTTTCTTGGCGTGCACGGGCATGGCCCGCATCACGATCAAGGTGGGGGTCTGCGCGTGTGCGCGCGCGACCGGTGCAATGCCGCAGAAGAGCAGCAGAGCGCATACGACTGTGGCCAAGATGCGGGCGGCGAGGCCCAGGGAACGGGATTTGGTGTGCATCGGCAATGTGGGGGTGAATTCCGGGGTCATGGCAGGCTCTCCTGTAGCTTCATGGTTCATCAATGACAATCGAGTTGAGACGCTCCGATGAGCGGAAACGATGTCCCACCAAATATAACCGATTGCGGCAATACTCGGCCAAACCGCACGGGCCTGCTTGCCAAACAGCCCGGTCCGATGGCCATGGGTCTGTTTGTGGTCAACATCCTCTCAGGGGATAAATCCCAGCTGTTGATTGTGCTGTTTCCGGACTTGATACCCAAGGCTAAAGCCTTGGGCTACCAGCCCGTCCCTTTCAAACACATGCAAACTGACCCGCCACATGCACGACTGCGCTGGTCAGATGCCCTCGCCCATGCTCACACTGTCCGACCGCGAAGACTGCTCGCTGCGGTACTGCGCGCGTTCTTCTTCCTCCACGGTGAGCGTGCCGGCCGGTTCCTGGCGCACGGTTTGCAACTCGCCGTCCAGCCGCTCCACGCGCGTCATCAGCCGCTTCACCTCGTCGGCCAGCGCGATGATGACATCGGAGAGCGGGTCGTTGACGTCATGCGGATCGGTGATGAGCACACGCTTGCCGTTCTGGTAGACGATATGCGCGGGGACGCCGACAACGGTGGAGTCCGGAGGCACATCGCGCACCACCACCGAGCCTGCGCCCACGCGGGAGTTTTCGCCGATGGTGATATTGCCCAGGATGTTGGCGTTGTTGCCGACAAAAACGCCGTTGCGCAGCGTGGGGTGCCGTTTGCCTACGCCCTTCCCGGTGCCGCCAAGGGTTACGCCCTGGTACATGGTGACGTCGTCGCCGACGATCGCGGTTTCGCCGATGACGACGCCCATTCCGTGATCGATGAAGACACGGCGGCCGATGCGCGCGCCGGGATGGATCTCCACGCCCGTCCAGAAGCGGGTGACCTGCGAGAGGAAACGCGCCGGAAGCCGCAGATGCCTGCACCAGAGCCAATGATGCAAGCGATGCGCCCAGACGGCGTGCAGGCCGGGATAGCAGAAGAGCACCATCGCCCGCGACGTGGCGGCCGGGTCGCGCTCGAAGACGCAGCGGATGTCTTCGCGAATGGATGCGATCAGATTCATGGCGTGAGAGTCGCCGTCGGCGTGGCGAGCGCCTGCTGTCGCAGCTCGTCGAAGAGCCCCGTGGAGAGATAGCGTTCCCCGAAGTCGGGAAGGATGACGACGATCAATTTGCCCGCGTGCTTCGGGTCGCGCGCAAGCTCGACCGCCGCGTGGACCGCCGCGCCGGAGGAGATGCCGACGAGGAGGCCCTCCTCGCGGGGCAGGCGGCGCGCCATGGCGAAGGCTTCGTCGTTGGTGACCTGGATGATCTCGTCGATCAGCTCCGTTTGCAGCACGGTGGGCACAAAGCCCGCGCCGATGCCCTGAATCTTGTGCGGGCCGGGTGCGCCGCCGGAGAGCACATGGCTGTCCGTGGGCTCGACGGCGACGGTCCAGAAGCCAGGCTTGCGCGCCTTGATGTACTGGCTGACGCCGGTGAGCGTGCCGCCGGTGCCGACGCCCGAGACCAGAATGTCCGCCTTGCCATCGGTGTCGTTCCATATCTCCGGGCCGGTGGTCTCAAAGTGAATCTTCGGATTTGCGGGATTGTTGAACTGCTGCAAGATGAAGCTGTTCGGCGTCTCGCGCTGTAGCTCTTCGGCCTTGGCGATGGCTCCCTTCATTCCGTTCGGCCCCGGGGTGAGCACGATCTTTGCGCCATAGGCAAGCAGCAGAATGCGGCGTTCGATGCTCATGGTTTCGGGCATGGTCAGGATGAGGCTGTAGCCCTTGACCGCGGCCACAAACGCCAGTCCAATGCCGGTGTTGCCGCTGGTCGGCTCGATCAGCACGGTCTTGCCGGGGGTGATCTTTCCCTCGCGCTCGGCGGCCTCGATCATGGCCAGGCCAATGCGGTCCTTCACGCTGCTGGCCGGGTTGCGGCTCTCCAGCTTGACGACTACGGAGGCGGTGGCTCCCTCGGTGACCCGGTTCAGTTGAACTAATGGAGTGTTGCCGATCAGATCTGTGATTTTCTTTGCGATGGTCATCTCTATCCCCTTTGACTCATAACCAGGCGCGATGCCGGGGTTGCGCTGCTGGGTGCGCACTGCCGCGGATGAAGCAGCGCCCAATGCGGTGCGATATGCAGTACGAGGTGGGGTCAACAGAAAAAGGCGCGGGGAGATGCTGCGATGCGGTCGTGGGGTCTTGCGGCGACCTGCATCCCATCAAGTATGACCGAAACTGGCCCGCGAAGACGTTCGCAACGGTTCTGATTGGGATCGCTCATCACTCTACCTAAGATTATAAGAATGGCGCGGGTTAATGTCTAACCATCAGGTGCTTGGGTGGCAGGTCAATTGGAAGTGAATGATCGAAGTTTCCTATGACCCAACTTTTCAGGCAGTGCACAAGGCACTAGAATCATCCCTGCTAAATGCAGTCTACCAACTGTGAAGCACAGGGAGAACCCACCATGCGTCTCGGCAAGCCGTCCCTCTTCTCGATTGCCGCGATCTTCGCGCTGTCCTCCCTCGGCGCAGGCCAGAACCCATCCGCACCCGCAGCCCCCACCCTCCACGTCTACTCCCGCGAAACCATCGTCGATGTGCTGGTCACCGACGACAAAGGCCAGCCCGTCCGCGGCCTCACCCGCTCCGACTTCACCGTCGAGGAAGACGGCAACGCTCAGCCCATCCGCGGCTTCCGCGAATACGACAAAAATACGCCGCCAGCCCCCGCGCGCGCACTCCCGCCCAACACTCATACCAACTCCACAGCCTTGCCCGCCAATGGCCCGGTCCAGATCTTCCTATTTGACCGGCTGGCAACCCCACCTGCCGTGATGCAGCGGGCGAAGCAATACATCGCGGACTATTTCCGCACCATGCCCGCAGGCACTCAGGTCGCCCTTTTTGAGTTCTCGCCAACCAAGCACCTGGCACTCCTTCAGGGACTCACGTCCGATGGTCGCCTCGCCGCCGCCGCCGTGGACAAACTCGATGTGGAATGGGATCCATCCGTTGGCATCGTTGCAGGTAAAACCATCTTTGTCGCGGGCCTGCACCAGATCGCAGCGTATGTCGCCGGCATTCATGGCCGCAAGAATCTCATCTGGATCAGACCCGGCTCACCTATCCCGATCCTCCACGATGGAGGTCTGTCCTGGGGCCTCCGAGACATGGTCTACATCCATCAACTGATGAACCTCTACGACATCTTTACCAGGGAACAGATCGCTATCTATCCCCTCGACCCAAGAGGCGTACACACGATAGGGCCCCTAGGGCTCCCCGCGGGAACGATGGATAGCCTTGACGCAGCGATGAACTTCCTCGGGAAAGCGGAGGTTCCCCTCTTGGAAGCGGCGGTCGCCGACGGAACCGGCGGCGCGACCAGCAACTCCAACGACTTCCAGGGAACGATTGCCAAAATCGTCGACGATACCCTGCACGGCTATACCCTCTCCTACGTCCCACCACGGCCAGACGAAGACGGCCACTTTCACCCAATCAAGATCACAGTCGACCGCCCCGGTCTTCATCTCAACTACCGCCCCGGCTACAACGACGAGCAGCCTCTTCCGCCCGATGCCGTCCTCAAGCAACAGATGATCCAGGGCCCCATGCGCCTCGGCGCGATTCCCGCCACCCAAATCCTCTTCGACCTGCAAGTGCAGCCTGCGTCATCGTCGGCGCGGCCCGCCAAAACAGCCGTCTCCAGCTCCGCGACGCTTCACACCAAAGGCGCTCCCTACACTGTGCTTTTCACCTTCGATCCCACCCAGATCACCCTCACAGAAACGCCGGACGGCACACGCACCGCCAACATCGAACTCGACCTTGGCGCTTTCGACTTCTACGGCAAACTCGTCGCCACCCGCAGCCAGACCTTCATGATCACGGTCACTCCTGCTCAGTACAACGGGTTCTTCCGAACCCCGTTGAAGTTCTCGCTCCCCATCGATCTGCCGCGTGGCCAGCTCAAGCTCCGCGCTGGCGTCTTCGACACTGCCGCCAACAAAGTCGGCACTTTGGAAATTCCGTTGACGGTTCCGAAGAATCCGGTCCCGCGCTAGCTCACCTCGAAGCGGTCGCCGCGTTTGGGACAGAGGACCTCCAGCTTGTAGCGGGCTTCGATCTTGGCCTTGAGCGCCTGCTGCGCCGCGGGTTCGCCGTGGACGAGGAAGACCTTCTTAAGACTGGCAGCGGCTGGCGCCATCCAGTCCAGCAGCTCATTCTGATCCGCATGTCCACTCAGCGAGTCGATGGAATCGACTTCGGCGCGCACGCGCATCGCCGCGCCCAGGATGTTCACCTCCGGCAGCTTGTCCAGCAGCTTGCGGCCCAGCGTGTTCTCCGCCTGATAGCCGGTGATGAGGATGAAGTTGCGCGGGTCCTCGATGCCGTTCTTCAGGTGGTGCAGGATGCGGCCGGCCTCGCACATTCCCGAGGCCGACATCACCAGGTACGGCACGCGCAGATCGTTCAGCGCCTTGCTCTCCTGCACCGTCTGGGTGTAACGCAGGCGCTTCCAGCCGAAGGGGTCCTCGCCCTTGGCTACGAAGGCGGTTGGCTCCTCGTCCCACTCCTCCGTGTGCTTCTCGAAGACGCCGGTGACGGCGACCGCCAGCGGGCTGTCGACAAAGATGGGCAGCTCGGGAATCTGCTTGGCGTCGATGAGTTCGTGCAGCAGCATGACAAGTTGCTGCGTGCGCTCCACGGCGAAGGCGGGAACGATGATGTGTCCGCCGCGCGCGGTGACGCGCTTCACGATGTCGGCCAGCTTCTGCTTCACATCGCCTACGGGAGCGTGCAGGCGGTCGCCATAGGTGCTCTCCATGATGAGGTAGTCGGCGGCGGGCGCGGGGTCGGGATCGCGAGTGATGGGAAGGTTCTTGCGGCCAACGTCGCCGGAAAAAAGCAGGCGCGTCTTCTGGCCGTTCTCCACCGCGTCGATCAGCACGCAGGTTGAGCCGAGCATGTGGCCCGCGTTGGACGAGGTCATGGTGAAACCGGCGTCCTTGGTCGATCCGGCCAGCAGTTGCGGCTCATGCAGCTTCACCGGCAGGAACTGTTGGCAAACCTGCGCGGCGTCGTCCTGGGTGTAGAGCGGAGCGATGGGCGCGGGGCCGGGAGGCTGGCCGATGGAGGTTCGCCGGCCATTGATCTTCGTGAGGAACTCTGCGTCGCTCTCCTGGATGTGCGCGCTGTCCTTCAGCATAGGCGTGCACAGGTCGATGGTGGCGGGCGTGGAGTAGATGGGCCCGCGATAGCCCTGCTTCGCCAGCAGAGGCAGCACGCCGCTGTGGTCGATGTGCGCGTGCGAGAGGACGACCGCATTCAGCCCGCCCGCGGCAAGCTGCTGCGGCGTGAACGCAAGGTGCGAGTTAATGTCGGCTGCCTGCTGACGACGGCCCTGAAAGAGGCCGCAGTCCAGCAGCACGTTCTGGCCCGCGCATTCGATGTGGTGGCTCGACCCGGTGACGGTTTGATCCGCACCCCAGAAATGCAAACGAATTGCCATGCGTTCTCCTTTTTCGATTAGCGAATATTTCCGATTGTCATTCTGACCCTGAGCGTAGCGAATGGGGAAGAATCCCCGTATTGGCTTTTGCTGTTGCCTGTTCTAACTCCGAACCAGCGTGTGCGCTCCCAGCTTATGCGACGGAGCTGTAAGTTGGCCAGAGCGAGTCACTCCGCGCCGCGCCCGCTGCGGTTCATCGGAAGAGGCTGCGCTAATTGCTGGGGAGTTGGGTGGTGGACCAGCCGCCGCCGAGGGCTAGCTGGAGTTGGGCGCTGGCGACGATGCGGCGCGCGACCAGGGCGGCGGAGGCGCGTTCGTCGTTCAACTGGATGGTCTGGTTGGTGAGGACTTCGAGGTAGGTGGCGAGGCCGCGTTTGTAACGCAGCGTGGATAGCTCAGTGCTGCGTCGTGCGGCGTCCACCGCGCGCTGCTGGGCGGCGGCCTCCTGCTCGAGCACGCGCAGCGCGGAGAGCTGGTCCTCCACATCGCGGAAGGCAGAGAGCACCTGTTGGCGATAGAGCGCGGTGGCCTGCTCGCGCTGGGCGATGGCGTAGTCCACCTGCGCGCGGCGGCGGCCCGCGTCGTAGAGAAGCTCGCTGGCGGACGGGCCTGCGTTCCACTCCGTGCTGCCGGAGCTGAAGATGCGGCTGACCAGGTCGGACTCCATGCCGCCCTCGGCGCCCAGCGTGATGTTGGGGTAGTACGCGGCTTTGGCAACGCCGATGAGCGCGTTGGCGGCGGCAACGCGACGCTCCGCGGCAGCGATGTCTGGACGGCGCTGGAGCAGCTCAGACGGAACGCCGGTGGGAATGGAGGGCGGACCGCCGGCGAGAGGCTCGTCGATGATGTGGAAGCTGGTTGCGGGTTCGCCGACCAGGACCGCGATGGCGTGCTCATACTGCGCGCGCTGGACGCCGAGGTCGATAAGCTGCGCGCGCGCCTCTTCCAGTTGCGCCTGGGCCTCGGCGACATCGCTCTCTGTGCTGAGGCCGCCCTTGAGGCGAACCTGCGTGAGATCGAGCGTCTGGGTGTAGGCGTCGATGGTGACGCGCAGCAACTGGTCCTGGAGATCGAGGCCGCGCAGTTGGAGGTAGGTAACGGCGAGCAGACCTTGCAGGCTGAGGCGCGTGTTGGCGAGGTCGGCGGCGGAGACCTGCGCGCTGGCCGAGGCGGACTCGATCTGGCGGCGAACGGCTCCCCAGAAATCGGGCTCCCAGGAGATGTTCAGGGGGATGAGAAACTCCCAGTAGTCGTGCGAGGCAGTTGTGCTCAGCCCTGGAGTGTTCGCCGAGAGACGGTTGCGCGTGGCCGAGCCGCCGATGGAGACCGTGGGGTAGAGCGAGGCATGGGCTTCGCGGACCAAGTCGTGGGCCTGCTCGTAGGCGTGCAGCGCCGCTGCTATGTTCTGGTTGGCATTGGCGCAGTGCTGCTCCAGAGTGTTCAGATCGGCGTCTTGATAGATGGCCCACCACGCGCCACGATCGGCTGCATCGGCGGGCGTGGCGGAGGCCCAATCGCCGTTGTGGCCAGAATCGGAGAAGGACGGCGGCGCGGGGACGGGCGGAGCCTTGTAGTTGGGGCCGACGGTCTTGCATCCGGCGAGCGCGAATGCGGCCAGCAACGCAATGGATGCGGGATGGCGATAGGCCATCATGGCTTGGTCTCCGCATCCGGCGTTACCACGCGGACCAACTCGCCGTCGGTGAGCGAGTCGGGCGGGTTGGCGATGACGAATTGCCCAGGTGCGAGGCCGCCGAGGACCTCCAGGGTCGAGCCGGAGTCTCGTCCCGCGGTGACGCGCACGATGTGAGCGTGATTTGTCGCGTCGACGGTGGCGACGTGCAGTCCGTCCGGCTCAAGAATCAGCGCGCTGACGGGAACGATCAGCGCAGGTACATTGGTCGAAACGTTGAGGTGGACTTCGGTGTAGCTGCCCGGCAGCAACTCGCCGGAGCGGTTGTCCACGTCCACCTCGGCCAACAGCGTGCGCGTCGCCGGGTCCACCGCGCCGGACGATCGCACCAGCTTGCCGCGGAAGGTGCGGCCGGGATATTGGGGCAGCGTCAGCGTGGCCGTGACTCCGTTCTTGGCGTCGGGCGCGTATATCTGGGGAACGTTGATGAAGACGCGCAGCGTGCCGATGGAGGAGATGTCGTAGACCTCCTTGCTGCCGGAGACGGTGCCCGCGCCCGGCGTGGTGGTGCTTCCGGCGGGAGTGACCAACTGGCCGATGTCGAGATTGCGCGCGGTGATGACGCCGTCGAAGGGCGCCTCGATGCGCTCGAAGGACTGCAACTCTTCGAGGCGATGCACGTTGGCCTGCGCGGAGTTAACCTCAGTCGAGCGCGCCTCAAGCTGCGAGATGGCGGTGTCGGTGTCCTGCTGCGAGACAGCGTTCTGCGCGATCAGTCCGCGGTAACGGTCGGCGGTGATTTTGGCCAGCGCGGCATTGCTCTGCGCGGTGGCAAGGTCGGCTTTGGCCTGGTCAAGCTGCTGGTCCAGCTCCGGCGTCTCGATGACGGCGAGCAGATCGCCCTTATGCACATGCGATCCGATGTCGTGCGACCAGGACTTGACGTAGCCCGTGGTGCGCGCGTAGATGGGGGCCAGCGTGAAGGCCTGCATGTTGCCCGGCAGGACGATCTCGCGGGCGTCTTTCTCGAAGACCGGTTGCGCCAGCGAGACCGGCGGAGCGGCATTGGCATCGGTATATCGCACCAGTTCGCTATTGGCATGAACGCGGTGCATGATGCCGACGACGGCTGAGACGGCGGCCACGATGAGGACGACGACGACCAGCGTCACGGGAGAACTGCGCGAGACCCGCGGCGTTGCGGCTTCATTAGGATTGGTTGCTGGCAACTTGGGGTCTTCGGCATTCATCGTTGTCTCTCCGTGCGCGAGCTTCGCGCCAATTCCATCGATCTCATCCATGTGCGATGCCTCATCCCTGGGCCCCATTCGTGTCCTCGGTTTGTGCAGGACCAACGCGCGGATCGTTGCGGTGCATCAGCGAGAAGAAGACCGGAACGAAGGTCAGGGTACCGAAGGTCGCCAGCAGCAGACCACCGATGACGGCGCGGCCCAGCGGCGCATTCTGTTCGCCACCATCGCCCAGGCCCAGCGCCATGGGAACCATGCCGATGATCATCGCCAGGGCCGTCATAATGACGGGCCGGAAGCGGGTGAAGCCGGCAGAGAGCGCTGCCTGGGCCGCGCTCATGCCATGCTCCATCTGCTCCTTGGCGAAGCTGACCACAAGGATTGAGTTGGCCGTGGCGACGCCCATGCACATGATGGAGCCGGTGAGCGCGGGGACGCTGATGTGGGTCCCGGTCAGAAAGAGTAGCCACACAATCCCCGCCAACGCGCCGGGCAGCGCGGCGATGATGATGAATGGGTCGAGCCAGCTCTGGAAGTTCACCACGATGAGCGCGTAGACCAGGACAATGGAGAAGAGCAGCCCGTATGACAGTCCCTGGAAGGAACTGTGCATGGTCTGGATCTGGCCGCGCAGATTGATCTCGGTCCCTCGGGGTAGACTTGCTTTGCTGTCGTTCAGTATTTTTTCGATCCTGCGCGCCACGCTGGCCAGATCAGTGCCCTCAACCGAGCCATAGATGTCGATGACCGGCTGCGCGTTGTAGTGGCTGAGTGTCCCAGGCTCGACGCCGCGCTCAAACGATGCGAGGTTGCCGAGGATCTGTGGCTGCTGGGCGGAGCCGTTGGTTGCGATGGGGAAGTTTTGCAGCTCCTGCAGGTCCTTCACCTCATACTGCGGCGTCTGCACGGCGATGTTGTAGGTGACATGGTTCTGGGGGTTGAGATAGAACGACGGGGAGGTTTGAAAGCTGCCGCTCAAGCTGGTGAGCAGGTCCTGCGCCACATCGCGCTGACTGTAGCCGACCTGCTGGGCGCGGGTGCGATCGACGTTAACCGTCCACTTCGGCTGGTTGAAGGGCTGCTGGATACGGAGATCGGTGGTACCTGGGATGCGACCGATCTGCTGCATCAACTGCTCTGCCAGCGCGCGGTTGTCGTCCACCTTCAGGCCCGCCACCTGCACATCGATCTGCGCGGGCAGACCGAAGTTCAGAATCTGGCTGACCATGTCGGTCGGCAGGTAATAGAACTCGACGCCGGGGAAGTCCTGGGTCAGCTTGTCGCGCAATGCGCGCGTATACTCCGCCGTGGGCCTGTGTTTTTCTGCCAGCGAGACCAGGATGTCGGCGTCGCCGGTGCCCACCGGGGCGGAGTTGGAGTAGGAGAGATTCAGACTGGAGTAGGGCAGACCAATGTTATCGATGACGGTGCCCAGTTCCTGCGCGGGGATCTCGCGGCGGATCACATCCTCGATCTGGTCGCAGAGGCGCGCCGTGTCTTCAATGCGGGTTCCAGTGTGCGCGCGGACATGCAGCTTGAATTGGCCGCCATCCACCGAGGGGAAGAAGTCCTGCCCTAGCCATGGATAAAGCAGCGCAATCGAGACCACCCAGAACGCGACGATGGAGAGCAGAAACCCGGCGCGAACCTTCAGGCAGAGCCGGAGGACCCCGTGGTACCAGTCGCGCAGCGTCTCGAAGGAGTGCTCGAATGCGATCTGGAAGCGCACAAATGGATTGCGGCTGACGCGCGCCTGCTGCACGCGGTTGAGTTCGTGGCCCTTCAGCAGATACTTGGCCATGGTGGGCACGACGGTCCGCGAGAGGAAGTACGACGCGAGCATGGCAAAGACGACGGCTTCCGCCAGCGGGACGAAGAGATAGCGGGCGACACCACCGAGAAAGAACATGGGGACAAAGACGATGCAGATGGCGAGTGTGGAGACGAAGGCGGGGACTGCGATCTGCGCGGCGCCGTCCAGGATCGCCGGCTCGACCTGCTCGCCCAGTTCCAGAAAGCGATTGATGTTCTCGATGGTGACGGTGGCATCGTCGACCAGGATGCCGACGGCCAGGGCCAGGCCTCCCAGGGTCATGATGTTGATCGTCTCTCCCAGGGCAGCGAGCATGAGCAGCGAGCAGATGATGGAGAGCGGAATCGACACCGCGATGATGAGGGTCGAGCGCCAACTGCCGAGGAAGATGAGGATCATGATTGCGGTGAGACAGCCGGCGATGATGGCCTCGCGCACAACACCACTGATCGCCGACCGGACGAAGACCGATTGATCGCCGATGGGCTTGATCTGGAGCATCGGAGGCAGTTGCTCCGCAATCTGTGGCAGGCGCTGGAGCACATTGGAGATGATGTCCAGCGTGGAGGCGTCGCCCGTCTTCTGGATGGTCATCAGCGAGGCGCGCTGTCCGTCGACGCGCACGATGTTGGTCTGCGGAGGAAAGCCGTCACGCACATTGCCGATGTCGTGGAGATAGATGGTGGCGCCGTTTACGGTCTTGATTGGCAGATCGTTGAGCGCCTCAATGGAGTCCACGGAGCTATTGGTCTCGATCTGATAGTCGACGTGGCCCATCTTAACTTCGCCGGCGGGCAGGATGATGTTTTGCGACCCGACGGCGTTCACTACATCCGAAGCGGAGAGACCGTGGGCTTGTAGCTTCTGGGTGTCTATGTCCACCTGTATCTGACGTTGTTTTCCCCCATAGGGAAAGGGGATCGCAACACCCTGCACGGTCGCCAACTGCGTGCGAATACTGTTCGCCCCATAGTCGTACAACTGCTGCTCGCTGAGGCCGGTGCCGGAGAGCCCGAGTTGCAGCACCGGGACACTCGATGCGCTGTACTGGATCACAAGCGGCGGCGTCGTACCAGGTGGATAGGCGCGCAACGCCGTCTGCGCGATGGCGGTGACCTGTGCCACGGCCTGCGAGATGTTGACATTGGGGCGGAAGTAGACCTTGATGACCGCGACGCCGTTCAGCGTCTGCGACTCGGTATGCTCGATGTCGTTGACCGTGGTGGTCAGGCTGCGCTCGAACTGCACCGTGATGCGGTCGCTGAGTTGCTGGGGCGATAGGCCGGCATACGACCAGAGCACGGAGACAACCGGAATGTCGATATTGGGAAATATGTCGACCGGCGTACGCTCGATCACCACCGGGCCGAGGAAGAAGAGCAGCAGCGACAGCACGACGAAGGTGTAGGGTCTCCTAAGCGCGAGACGGACGATCCACATCAAAACTCCTTTGGCCGAGAGCCCGGCCGGCATCGACCACACGGAACCCGCACCGAACGGCGCAGTGGCCGGGCAAGCAAACCACAGCTTCAGCAAGGGATGTTGCTAAACAATCGTTGCTTATTAAACGATAGCAGCTTCCCGCAAGACTCACCGCCGCTTCATGACCCCGCCGGAACCCGAAGCATCCCGCTTCGCCCCCGCGGGACGGCAATACCTTAGAGAGCGTCTTGTTGAGTATTCTTGATGGATAGGTGCTCCCACGTCCGTGACTCAGCCGAAGATGCCCACACTCCGCATAGCTCTCCCGCCGCTCCCGTGCAGGATGGGCAGCGGCAGCGGTTTCTTTTTAACTCTACTGGCCATTATGTTCGCGTCGATCTGCGCAGCGCAGAGCTTGCCGCCCGAGTCGATGGACGCGACGGCCCTGGTGCGTCGCGCCGTGGAACACAGGCTCGACGCCGGCAAGAGCCATCGGCCGGTACGCTATCTCATTCACCGCACCGACGAGCGCCACGACACAACCAAGCTGATCATCGAGACCGCGGACGGCGACGTCGCGCGTCTGGTCGCCATCAACGGCAAGTCACTCCCGGTGGAGGCAGACCGCGCCGAGCTGAACCGCCTGGACACCCTGGCCAACCACCCCGAGATGCAGGAGCATCGCCACAAGAGCGAGCAGAAAGACGCGGAACGCATCGACCACCTGCTGGCCCTGCTGCCGGATGCGTTTCTATACCGGTTCGAAGGGATGGCCGCCTGCGCCGCGGGCCAGTGCTATCGGTTGAGCTTCACTCCCAATCCGCACTTCACTCCGCCCAACCTGGAGGCGGACCTGCTGCGCGGCATTGCGGGCGAGGTGTGGATCGATCCGGCACAGGAACGGCTGACCCGCCTGGATGGCCACTTCATCGCGGACGTCGACTTCGGGTTCGGGATCATCGGCAAGCTGAACAAGGGAGGAACAGTCCTGCTGGAGCAGACCGACGTTGGCGGGCACGACTGGGAGCTGGCGCGCCTGGTGCTGCATGTGACCGGCAAGGCGCTGATGGTGAAGCCGTTGAGCTTTCAGATCAGCGAGGAAGCGAGCGGGTTCGCGCAGGTTGCACCCGGACTGCGATACAGAGACGCAATCCAGATGTTGAAGCAGGCTGGCCCTTAGAGCGGTTGACCCGAAAACAAAAGCGTCGCCGTGATGGTGACGGAGGCGCCGGTTAGGGACGGCGATGATGCGGTGAGCCGCATCTGGCCCGGTAGACCGCTGGACTGCACCAGCGCCAGCGCACGGCCCGCGAAGGCCTTGCGGCGATCGCTCTGGTAGCTCTCGTGGCTGTCGGCCTGCCCGTTGTCCAGGCCGAGGATCCGTCCCGGCCCGCTGAGTGCGAAGACCACTTCGTTGTCGGCGGTTGGCACGACGCGCCCCTGGCTGTCCACGATCTCGATGGTGATGTGGGAGAGATCGTCCCACTGCGTATTGATCTGCGCCCGGTCCGCGGTAAGGCGAATGGCTGCCGGAGCGCCGGTTGTGATTTGCTCCACGGTCATAATGACCTGGCCGTCCTTTGTGCCGACTGCGCGCAATGTGCCGGGTTGGTATGGGACGTACCATGTGAGATGAAGGTCGCCGGTGGTCTGCATGACTCTGGTTCGCGCGGGGAAGTTGGAGTACCTGCCCTCCATGCCCATCTCCGGGAACATGTAGCCCTGCACGCCGAGGCTCTTGCCGTTGAGGAAGAGTTCGACCGTGTCACAGTTGGTGAAGCAGATGATGGGAATGATCTGGCCTTCACTTCCGGCCCAGTTCCAGTGCGGAGAGAGGTGCAGCACGGGGATTTTAGTCCAGAGGCTCTGGTAGAAGTAGAAGCCGTCCTTGGCGAAGCCGCAGGTATCGATGACGCCGGAACGCGAGGNNAAGCGCTGCAACTGCTCGACCTCGATGCGCTGGTTGGAGGGGGAACGAAACTGGTTGGCCGTGGCGCTGCTGCTGG
The DNA here is from genome assembly GCA_003142235.1 of Granulicella sp. GTDB lineage: Bacteria > Acidobacteriota > Terriglobia > Terriglobales > Acidobacteriaceae > Edaphobacter. The sequence goes on along the minus strand of PLOU01000148.1, from coordinate 5,077 downwards.
GGATGAAGCTGGGCATGGCGCCGTTCTCCGTGCCGATGAAGCGGCGCCGCGGGAAGTCGTGGCGATCGATGCTGTAGAACTTTTCACGGCGGTCGCGCCAGCGGCCAACGTAGTTGTATCCCACCACGTCGAGTTCGGCGAGGAACTGGGGCAGCGCGCCGTGGGGCTCGGCAACAATCTGGTCGCAGGCCACGGTGACCAGTCGAGTCGGGTCGTTGTCGTGCAGGATTTTATTTAAAGCGCGCAGCGTCTCCACGCCGCGGGGCACGTCCTGGTCGGGGACCTCGTTGCCGGCGCTCCAGATCACGATCGACGGATGATTGCGGTCGCGCGCGATCATGTCCGTCAGGTCGCGCGCAGCCCACTCGTCGAAGTAGCGGTGGTATCCGTAGGCGGGCTGCTTTTCCTCACGCCATTCGTCGAATACCTCGGCCATGACCAGGAGGCCCATGCGGTCGCAGAGGTCGAAGAACTCGGGTGTGTGCGGATTGTGGCTGGCGCGGATGGCGTTGCAGCCCATCTCTTTCAGCAAGGCGAAGCGCCGCTCCCAGATGCGCTGCGGGACCGCGGTGCCCACCGCGCCTCCATCGTCGTGCAGGCAAACCCCGTTCAGCTTGACGCGCTCGCCATTCAGCAGAAAGCCCTTGTCCGCATCGAACTGAATGGAACGAATGCCGAACGGAGTGCTTGTTGCGTCCACATCTTCATTGCCTTGGCGCAGCGTTTGGCGAACGGAGTAGAGCGTTGGCGCAGTGTGTGACCAGAGTTTGGGCTGGGGCACGACGATGCGCTGCACAAAGAGATGGTCGCCGGCGGCGGGAATCTCTGCGTCGGTATCTGTCGACTGCACCACTGCACCGCTTTGGTCGAGGACAGCGGTCCGCAGCGTGTAGGACGCGGATTGCGCAAGCGCATTGCGCAAGCGCGTGGAGATTTCGACGGTGGCAGTCTGCGCGGTGATCTGCGGAGTTGTGACGCCGGTGCCCCACTGCTCGATGTAGAGCTGGCCGGTGTTGATGAGCCAGGTATGGCGATTGATTCCGGAGCCGGAGTACCAACGCAGATTCGGCTGGTGCGAGTTGTCCACGCGAACGGCGACGAGGTTCGGCTCGCTGCCAAAGTGAAGATGCGGAGTGAGGTCGTAGTAGAAGGTGGTGAAGCCGTAGGGCCGCGTGCCCAGGTGCTGGCCGTTGATCCACACATCGCTGCACTGATACACGCCGTCAAACTGTAGCAGGATGCGCCGTCCCGCCTCGCTGCGGGGAAGCTGGAAGGATTTGCGGTACCAGCCGATGCCGGTGGGCAGGTAGGCGCCCTCGCTGCCGCAGGGCTCCGTCTCGCTGAAGGGGCCAGCGATGCTCCAGTCGTGCGGCAGAATCACGGGAGACCAGACGCCGCCGGTCGACTGCGGGGCCTGCGCGCCGGCGATGTTTCCCTTGGCAAAGCTCCATCCATCGTCGAAGCTCGTCCGGCGCATGCGAGGCGGAGTGGCTGCCGCGTTCGCCTGGCTGGCCAGGGCATTTTGAATCCCGATTGCCGATGCAACGCCAACCAGGGCTGCGTCGCCCAGGAAGTCTCTTCGCGTCAGTTCACGACTCATGGGTGCAGTTCTCCTCTTCTGCCTGACCTCAATTTCTATCCGACTTCAACTCTTGCCCGACTTCAGTAAGTTGCAACCGAAACGCGCAGGACCAGGGGCGCGGACGAGAAGTTGAGACCGTAATCCGTCTGGTCGCCGTTGAGAATTCGCCGGAACTTGAAGGCGCTATTTTCATAGGTGCCCTCATCCACGCGCAGGAATTGGCGGTGCTGCCACTTGCCGTCGATCTGGGCCGAGGGGGTCTGACCGGTGCCATTCACAATCTGCTGGGACTTGCGTTGCTGCTCGGTTCCGGCTGGGCGGAAGTCCACATGGGCGTTAATTCCGGTGACCAGAAACTGGTTGTCCGTCAGTTGCGCGACTAGAGCGCGCCCGGTTGGCTCGGAGCCTTGCCTAGGTGCGGCGCCACGGCCAGAGCCGTAGGTAACGAACGCGTCCCAGTCGCCGAAGTGGAGCGTCTGGGTTGGCGTGCCTTGCTCTTCCGCCACGGCCTGCAGCTTGCCCTCGAAGTTGAGGCGGGCGATGTCGCGCATCATGGGGCCGATGAGGATGTAGTTCTGCGCCGTCGGTTGCAGGAAGCTGTCCTGCGCGGACGTTGCGCCGGGCTGCGGCGCGGGAGTCCGCGTGTAGTCCAGGCCGAAGGGCGAGTAGCCGATGGCCTGTAGTCCAAGGGCGGAGAAGAAGAAGCGCGCGTTGGCAACGGAGCCGCTGGTCTCCGGGACAAACAAGGCATTGTCCGGCCGATGATAGAGGTCGAGAATCTTGAGGTACGCCGTGGTGTCGTTGTTGTAGATGTCGGGCGCGAGAACGTCGATGGCGGGCGCCTCCGCCTTCCAGATGTTAAGCACGTTATCGGTGGGGCCACCCGACTCGTAGCTGCCGGGCGCGCCGGGCTTGATGGGATCGCGCAGCGCGGCGTTGACATAGAGCGGCAAGGGGTAGACCGCCTTGCCCGCGGCGGCGATCTGCCCAACGTAGCGGGCAACCGCCCAGGCGTGGAAGTTCACCTCGGCCTCGGTGCCGAAGACATCCTGCCAGTTCGCAGTGCGCGATCCGGGCGACACATTCATCGCCTTCAGAACCTCGGCAGGCACCGGCGCGGCGAAGAGCTTCTCCGCCTGCGGCGAGTAATCGCGCAGGGTCCCCCATGTTCCGGTCTCGTTCTCCACTTGAACCATCAGTACCGTGTGTTGCGGGTCGGCGGTCTTGAGATGCTTCATGAAGGCGGTGAATGCGTGGATGTCCGCGTCGAGCGATGCCTGGGCAAAGGGCGACGGCGAATCGACCGGCTCGCCGCGCTTGTTGACGACGTGAGAGTACTTCTCGGGCTCGAGCTTCATCCACTCGGGCATGTAGTGCTGGCTGCCGTTCTTCCATGTGCCGAACCAGAGCAGCACCAGATGAAGGTGATGCGCGCGCGCCTGGGCGAGGACCGTGTCGATCTGCGTGTAATCGAATTGGCCCGGTTTGGGCTCAAACTGCTCCCAGTAGATCGGCGTCTCGACCGTGTTGACGTGCAGGGCCTCGGCCGCGGGCCACACCTGCGGCAGCGTGGCCGGCCAGTCGCTGGAGTTGTTGGTCTGCATGCCCAGCATCAGATAGGGCGCGCCATCCACCATCAGGGCGTAGCGGCCCTCTTTCTGCACGATGCTCGGGATGGGGTTGGCTTTCGCCTGTGTCTTCTCCTGTGCCTGCGCTGCGAAGCCTGCAAACGATGCCAATAGAACTGCCGCGACGATAAAGTTCTTTCTCATTTCAATCCTCATTTCTTCCGCGTCCTGCAAGCGGGTTTGCCCAAGCGCTCGGAGCCTGGACGACTTTGCTTCACATCCATGCCAAACCTCGGCAAAAAGCGCGAAGGTCGCGACAGACTCCGCGGAAGAGCGATCGCAACCGTCGATTCGAACATGACCAAACTCCTAGAAATAGACCTTCCACTCAACGTCGTTGCCGGTCGAGGCGGTGAAGTTCGCCGTGAGACGGCAACAGTTCAGACTGAGCAACGGAGAGCCTGCCTGGATGCACTCAGACGGGAAGCTACCGCAACATCGCAACCACGGCATCGCGCGCGGGAACGTTCATGGTGAACTGCCGTCCGGCCTGCGTGATGCGCGCATCTCCCCAAGCGTCGTCCGCGAATTGAAATTCACCGGCGGCTGCGGCCACCGTGATTGTCACTTGCTTCGGCTCCCGCGTCGGATTCGTCACCCAGATGTGGGTCCCGCCCGGTCCCTGATGCAGCCGCGCCTGCAAAGCGTGATCGTCGATCGCGATCTGCTGCGTCAGTCCGGCGAGTTTCAGAAAGCTCGCAAACAACTCCCTGGTCGCTGCGCCATGATGCAGGGTGTATCCCGCTCCGGGAAAGGAGCCCATGAGCAACGTTCGCCCCTGGCCGAACGTATTCTCGACGGCGGCGGTGTTGCCATTGGAATATAGCCCCGCAGCTTTGCCGCCGTGCAGATCGTAGTCCTGGCGAAAGAAGCGACCGTAGATTTTGCTTCCCTTCACTTCAAACATCAGCTGATCGGAGAGGTCGGGATCGAATTCGACGACCTTCTCCCGCGCGCCGAACAACTGGTCGAGGCCGAGGTTCGGCTGAACAGTCCCAACATGGCCGTGGTCGCCGAAGTAAGCGGGCAGCCCTTCGCAGATCAGCGTCCCGCCCTGCTGCACATATTGCTTCAGCCGGTCGGCGGTCTCGCGCTTCAACATGACCGGATAGGCCAGATAGACGAGCTTGTACTCGTCGATATTCTCCAGCGCCACAAAGTCCGCCTGGATATTCTGGTCGAAGAACGCCTGGTAAGCCCCACGGACCGACTGGGCGTAGTATTCGGTGCTGCCCTGCTGCGCATAGTTGAAGAGCTCCGACTCCGCAATGAAGAGCAGCCCGACATCGCCCTTCACTGGCCGGGACTTCCACATCTCCGCGTGCGAGTTCGCCCACTTTGCCACCTTGCCCGTCATCTCGGCACGCGGCGTGACGGAGCCATCCATGGCAAACGGGCCGAAGGCCCCGAAGAGCGGACCGTCGAGGAGAGGACGCCAGCGGGGATAGAGGATGCCTCTCGCGCCGCCCGCGCAGGAGATCAGGTTCCAGATGCGAACATCCTCCGCGTCGGGCTGGCGGCCATCTTCGCGCGGCCGCCCAATCACCTGCGGTTGCATCCACAGCGGGCCGCCCTCCGCCTCCGCGTGCCAGAACGGCTTGCCGCGCGCGCCTCCGCGCACCAGGTCGAGCGCCTGATATTGCAGCCACGGCGCATTTCCGTGTCGCGACGCAACCCAAGTCAGGCCCCAGACGTCCACCATCGCGGCGGAGCGCCACTCGTTGTGGCAGGAGGATGGCAGCGATTCCAGCGTTCCCGCAACACCGTGCGCGCAGATCAGATGATGCGGATCGAGCCTGCGAAAGAGATCGACGCGCCACTGCAACAGGCGAAACGCATTATCGATGCGAAACTGCAACCAGTCCAG
>PLOU01000197.1 GCA_003142235.1 Granulicella sp. | reverse complement strand
CTTCGCCAGAATGACGGCTTCCGTGGCGGCTTCGCCAGAATGACGACCTGTGTGAGCTTCGCCAGAATGACGACCTGTGTGAGCTTCGCCAGAATGACGAGGTAATTATCTCTATGCGACCTCGCGGCGGTCGCGGGCGGCCTGGCGGCGGTTGAGGTTGACGCTGACGATCTTGGAGACACCGGGCTCCTGCATGGTGACGCCGTAGATGACGCCGGCCATCTGCATGGTGCGCTTGGAGTGGGTCATGACGAGGAACTGGGTGGAGGCACCCAACTGGGTGATGAGATCGGCGAAGCGGCCGATGTTGGCCTCGTCGAGCGGGGCATCCACCTCGTCGAGGACGCAGAAGGGCGCGGGCTGGAACTGGAAGATGCCGACCAGCAGGCCCAGCGCGGTGAGGGCCTTTTCGCCGCCGGAGAGGAGCAGGATGTTCTGCAGCTTCTTGCCCGGGGGCGAGGCGACGATGTCGATGCCGGAGTCGGCGGAGTTCTCCTCGTCGGTGAGGCGCATGAAGGCCTGGCCGCCGCCGAAGAGCTTGGCGAAGGTGGCGCCGAAGTTGCGGTTGATGACCTCGAAGGCGGCGTCGAACTTGACGCGGGAGACCTCGTCGATCTCGCGGATGGAGGCCTGGGTGTTGTCGATGGACTCGAGCAGATCGCGGCGCTGGGTCTCCAGAAAGCCGTGGCGCGCGGCGGTCTCGTGGTACTCCTCCAGCGCCATCATATTGACCGGGCCCATGGCTTCGAGGCGCTGCTTGAGTGCGCGGGATTCGTCCTCGGCGGCGGCGAGAGCTTCGCCCTCGATGCGGGGGATGGCGTCGTCGGCGCGCAGGGAGGCGGCCTCGACGGCGAGGTCGTTAAGGCAGGTGGCGTCGATGTGCTCGATGTCCGAGGCGAGCTTGGCGGCGCGCGCGGTGAGGTTGGCGCGCTGCTCGCGGAGGGCTTCGGTGTGGTGGCGGAGAGTGCGGAGTTTGGTGTCGAGTTCACTCATGCTCGCGCGGAGTTCGGCGGCGGCCTCAGTGAGGCGGGCACCCTCGGCGAGGGCTGCGGCGCGCGTCTCGGCCAGCGCGGCGTGCTGCGCGGCGAGGTCGGTGGTCTCCTGCTCGCGGCGGACTTTTTCCGCGCCGGCGGACTGGAGCTGCTGCTCGATCTGGCTGATGCGCGCGGCGTGCGCGTCGGCCATGCGGCGGGTCTGCTCAAAGGTGGCGGCGGCGTTGCGGCGGCGTTCTTCCAGGCCAGCGAGCGCGGCTGCGGCCTCGGCTGCTGACTGCTGTAGGCTCTCGCGCTGGCTGCGGAGTGCGTCGAGCTGCTGCTGCAGCTCGGCCAACTGCGACTCCAGCGTAGCGCGCTCGGTCTCGAAGGCGGCGGCCTCCCGCTCGAGGCGATGGATGGCTTCCTGCCGCTGCGCGCGGGCCTCGCGGTTGCGGCCTGCGGCCTGCGCCCACTCCTCGAGGCGGCGCTCGATGCGCGCGGACTCCTGCTCCATCTGGCGGAGGGCTGCGCCGGAGTTGGCGGATTCGCGCTCCGCGTCGCGGCACTCCTGGGTCTTGGAGTCGAGCGCGGCGGTGAGTTCGCGCAGTTCGCGTTCGAGGGCTGCCGCTTCCTTCTCTGCCTGCGCGAGTTCAACTTCGGTGGCGTCGAGCTTGCGCTCGACCCCGGTGAGTTCGCGCTTGAGGGCGAGCGGCCCCTGCGCACGTACGTGGCCTCCGGTGACGGTGGAGTTGTGGAAGGCCTCGCCGGAGGGGCTGAGGAAGAAGCCGCGCGGATGCTCCGCTGCAAGCCTGCGCGCGGTGGCAGAATCGGGCGCGATGAATCCGTCGGCCAGCTTGGGCAGCATGGATTCCAGCGATGTGCCGAATCCATTGAGAACGCGCACACAGTCCTTGAGCGCGACGACGTCCTCGGGGGCCGGAAGGCAATTCGCAATTCCCAGTTGCCGGTTCGCTTCCTCCTCGCCGTGGACGAGGAATGTGGCGCGACCGGCGACGTCGGAGGCGAGGAGACGGACGCCCGCGTCGGCCGCGTCCCAACTCTTGACGACGATGTAGTTCAACTCGTCGCGCAGGAACTCATCGACAATGCCTTCGTACTGGCCGTCGACTTCGAGGAAGTCGGCGAGGGTTCCCAGGGGCGAGAGGCCGGTGGTTGCGGCGCCGGCGGAGTTGGCCTTGAAGATGTTCTTCACCGTGTCTGTGGAGTAGCTGTGCTCGCGGATGAGGCCCTCGATGGAGGTGCGACGGCCTTGGAGCGCGGCGCGCTCCGAGCGCAACTGGTCGCCGCGACGCCGGGCGGTGGATTCGGCGGCGCGGGCCTCGTCGATGCGGCGTTGCANNGGCGACCTGGCCGCGCTCGAATCCCAGCTCGGCCAGCTCGCGGCGTGCTCCGTCGGACTCGGCGACGAGGCGCTCGGACTCGCGGTCGAGACCGGCGAGGGCGACTTCGGCCTGCGCCTGCTGGTTGCGGCTCTGGCTGGCGCGCTCCAGCAATTGGAGGCCGGAGCGGCGGTTTTGTTCGGCCTGCTGCTCGCTGGACGCGACGGCGCGGACCGCATCCTGCGCGCGCTGCTGTTGTGCCTGCGCAGCCTCGCGCGAGACGGTCGCCTCGTCGGTGGCGTTTTCGAGGAAGCTGCGCTGCGATTCCAGCTCGCCGGAGAGGACGCGAAGCTGTTCGCGCGCCTGATCGAGGTCGTCGCCGCCGCTGGCGATGCGCGCGGTGAGTTCGGCGACGCGGTCGGTGTTGGCGGCCATGCGTGCGGTGACGCGCTCCAGCTCGACGGCGGAGTGGTTGGCCCGCGCGCCGGCCTCGCGGACCTGCTGGTCGAACTGGTAGCCCTGCTCGACCCCGGCGGTGTGCTCGGCGTCCATTGCGTCGACCGAGGCGGACTGCTGGGCGATCTGCGCGGCGAGGACGGCGATCTGCGAGGCGACGGCGGACTGCTCGGCGTCGAGCTGGCTCATGCGGCTGGCCAGGACGACACGCAGACGGGCGCGCAGGTCGTCGCGCAGCAGGCTGTATCGCTCGGCCTTGGAGGCCTGGCGCTTGAGCGAGTTCATCTGGCGCGTGACCTCGTCGAAGATGTCGTTGACGCGCGAGAGGTTGACCTTGGCGGACTCGAGGCGCAGCTCGGCGAGACGCTTCTTGGTCTTGAAGCGGGTGATTCCGGCGGCCTCTTCGAGAATGGCGCGGCGGTCCATGGGCTTGGCGCTGAGGATCTGGCCGATGCGCTCCTGGCTGATGATGGCGTAGGTCTCGCCGCCCAGGCCGGTTCCCATGAAGATGTCCTGAATGTCGCGCAGGCGGCAGATTTTGCCGTTGATCAGGTACTCGGAGTCGCCGGAACGGAAGAGGCGGCGGGTGATGGTGACCTCACCGGCGCGGACCGGGGAGCGGCCAAACTTGCGGCGGCGGACCTTGAGGACGACTCCGGGAGCTTCGGGACCAGGGGCGGCGTCTTTTGCGGCCTCGGAGGGCGCGGGTTCGTCCTCGTTCTCGCTGTCGTCGATCAGGTCGCGGTCCAGTTGCTCGGCGTCCACGACGCTTCCGTCGATGCCGATGACCACTCCGGGTTGCGCCGCGCTGACGGCCTCTTCGGTCTCCTCGGCCTTCTGGCGGCGGAGCCGGGCCTCGTCCCAGTCTCCGGCAAGGTCGAGGGCGCGAGCCTGATCCTGACTGCGTTCGCTGGAGCCGTCGCTTGACCAGTCGCTGCCGTCTTCGCCGGGCAGGGAAGCGTCGTCGTAGACCTCGGGATCGACCAGGGTGAGCGAGACCTCGGCCATGCCGGTGGGCTTGCGGTCGCGGGTGCCGGCGAAGATGACGTCCTCCATGCGGACGCCGCGCAGGCTCTTGGCGGACTGCTCGCCCAGCACCCACATGATGGCGTCGGAGATGTTCGACTTGCCGCAGCCGTTGGGGCCGACCACGGCGGCGATGCCGTCTCCCGGGAGATGGATCTCCGTGCGGTCGCAGAACGACTTGAAGCCGAGCATCTGGACCTTTTTGAGCTTGAGCAAACCACACCTCCGGGGACCACGGCCAGACTTAGCAAAGAGTGCGAGCCAGACCTTCAGCCACGCGCCGCGCGCCGTGCGGATTGGATGAGCCGCACAGCTTCCAATTTAGCGGCTCGCGGGGGCGGCATCAACAATACAAACTCTACATCTTGTGGATAAGGCGGTTGGAACCCCACAAATGGGCTGGGTTGGCTGGAGGGAGTACTGGTTACCCCCCACGAGGCGGCGAGATTTGTGGGAGAAAGGTACGGGCGGTTATGGATGGGTGAAGTTCATCGGGGTCCTTCGACTCCGCCTCCCGCGATAAAGCCGCGAGAGGCTCCGCTCAGGATGACAGCTTATTAATTAATCAATCACTTATGCCAATTTTAGAGCAATCCATTATGCCCATTCCAGATGTCGATACGGCATAGCTTGTTGATGCCTGCGCGGGGGCGTTTCAGGGCGTCGAGGGTGCAACTGGGGGTGCGGATCAGGCGCGGCCGGCGAACTCGCGGGTCTCGGTGGAGACTTTGACCTTTTCGCCCTCTTTTATGAAGAGGGGGACGCGGATTTCCAGGCCGGTCTGGAGGCGGGCGGACTTGGTGACGCTGCCGCTGGAGGTGTCTCCGCGCACGGCGGGCTCGGTGTGGACGACCTCGAGCGTGACGTGGATGGGAAGTTGCAGGCCGATGGNNTTATGCAGTTGGACCATGACGCCGTCGGTGAGGAAGTCGAGCGCGGTGCCCAGCATCGCGCCGCTGAGGTTGAGGGTCTCGTAGCTCTCCTGGTCGAGGAAGTAGGAGCCGTCCTTGTCGCTGTAGAGGTAGGTGGCGGGGACCAGGACGAGGTCTGGCTCCTTGAACTTGTCGCCGGCCTTGAAGGTCTTGTCGAAGACGGCGCCGGTGAGCAGGTTGCGCATCTTGAGGCGGACGAGGGTCTGGCCGCCGCGCGCGGTGGGCGTGTTCACCTCGGCATCCAGGCAGGCGTAGGGGGTGTTCTCAAACTCGAAGAGCGCCTTGCGCTTGACTTCGATTGCATCGATGAGTGCGGCCATGAAGCTGTGGTTCTCCTGGTTCTGGTGGATTCAGCGAGGGCAGGCCGGCGGCGAAGCAGGATGCAGACGCGGGCCCAGTCTCGTTTTAAGTATATGGCGTGGTTCCGGCAGGAAGAAAGACGGCAGCGCGCGGTGGGAGTGGTAACGTAGCAACCATGCACTCGCCCGCCACTCCGAGGCCCGACAACGCGGTTGTGGGGAAGGGTGCGGGCGCACGCGGTGATGGGAGTGCGGGGGTGGAGGGAATTGCGCAGGCAAGCGGCGACGCTGGATCGACATGGAGGACGGCGCTGCGGCTGGTGCGCTTCTCGGTTGCAGTGGACCCGCGCGCGTTCGCGCTGACCGTGGGCACCGCGCTGGCCGGTTCGCTGACCGAGGGAGTGGGGCTGGTGCTGTTGCTGCCGCTGCTGTCGGCGGCGGGAATGAACTTCAGCGGCCCGTCCGTGGCCAGCCGGTTGAGCGGGGCATCGCAGCGGCTGCTGACGGGCGCTGGCGTGCCGCACGGGTTGTGGCTGCCGGCGGTGCTGGGCGTCTTTCTGGCGACGGGCGCGCTACGCTCGATGCTGCGCCGATCGCAGTCGATGCTGGTCTTCACGACGACGACGCGGGTGCATCTGGCGCTGAGCCGGCAGGTGTACGAGTCGGTGGTGCGGGCGCAGTGGGGGTTCTTGGTGCGGCAGAGGGCGGGCCGGTTGACGCACCTGCTGACCGGGGAGCTGCGCAACGTGGAAGACGCGATCAGCCTGTCGCTGTCGCTGATCAACCTGGGTTGCCTGACGCTGCTGTATCTGGCGATTGCGCTGAAGCTGTCGGCGGCGATGACGGGGCTGGTGCTGGCGATGGGCGGCGCGCTGATGCTGCTGGAGCGGCGCTCGCTGGGGCGCATGAGGGCGAGCGGCGAAGACTTTGCCCAGAGCGTGGGCGAGGTCTACGCGGCGACCGGGGAGCACCTGGGCAACCTGAAGAGCGTGAAGACCTACGACGCCGAGGAGCGCGATGTGCGGCAGTTTGCCGAACTGTGCGGCGAGATGGCGCGCCACGCCGTGCACACCGCAAAGCAGCAGGCGGCTTCGACCTTCCGCTTCGAGGTGGGGACGCTGGCGGCGCTGGGCGCGGTGATCTTTCTGGCGCTGGGAGTGCTGCATGTGCAGGCGGCAACCATGCTGATGCTGCTGGCGGTCTTCACCCGGCTGATGCCGCAGCTCGCCAGTTTACAGAGCGAGGCGCACCAGCTCGCCGGCGTTCTGCCGTCGTTCGACCATGTGCTGGCGATCGAAGCGGAGTGCGCGGCCCACGCCGAGCCGCAGGTGATCGAAGCCGGTGAGGGGGAGTCGGCTGCGACGGAGCGGCTCAGCCTGGAACGCGAATTCCGGCTGGAGAATGTGTGGTTCGCCTACCAGGCGTCTGACAGCAATCGCGGGCCGGAGACCCCGGCGAAGGGGCCGGAGTTTGTTCTGCGCGGAATCGACCTGGGGATCGAGGCGGGATTGCTGACGGCGGTGGTTGGGCCGTCGGGCGCGGGCAAGAGCACGATCGCCGACCTGGTCAACGGGCTTCTGCTGCCGGCGCGCGGACGGCTGCTGCTGGATGGGCGCGCGCTGACGCAGGCCGAACTGCGGCAGTGGCGACGCCAGGTGGGATATGTGGGGCAGGAGACGGTGCTCTTCCACCAGAGCGTGAGGGAAAACCTGTTGTGGGCAAAGCCGGAGGCGACCGACGATGAGCTGCGCGAGGCGCTGGAGATGGCTTCGGCCGGCTTTGTCTACGAGCTGCCGGGCGGGCTGGAGACGGTTGTGGGCGACCGCGGAGTGCTGCTCTCCAGCGGAGAGCGGCAGCGCATCTCGCTGGCGCGCGCGCTGCTGCGCAAGCCCACGCTGCTGATTCTGGACGAGGCGACCAATGCGCTGGATGTGGAGAACGAGGCGCGCATTCTGGACGCGATCCGCGAGGCGGTCCGAAGCTCGAAGCAGGACGCGGTCCGGGACGCGAACCAGGACGCGAAGCTGGACGAGAAACAAGAGGGCCGGGGCGCGCTGACGGTTTTGATGATTGCGCACCGGCCGAGCGCGGTCCGTCGCGCCGACCGCATCTTCGAGATGGAAGACGGACGCGTCGTTCGCTCGGGGACGTGGGAGGAGTTCAACAGCGAGACGCAGCGATGAGATTGCTCGCCAGGACTGTTCGGCGTAGACCAGCGGAGCTGCCGACGGCACGCAGATGGCTCAGGCGGACTTGGCCTGCTGCAGGAGTTGGCTGGCGTTGGCGGCGGCTTCGGCCAGGACGCGGTGGTGGATGGTGAAGAGCGCGAGCTCCAGGCGGTCGCTGACGCCTGTCTTGTCGTAGATGCTGCGCAGGTAGTTCTTGATGACCTGCTCCTTGGTGTTGAGTTGGGTGGCGATGAGCTTGTTCTTGTATCCCTGGACGATGAGCGCGACGATCTGGATCTCCTTGGGGGTGAGGCGGTCGCGGACGCGCGCGCCGACCATGTCCTGCGCCAGGATGGAGGTGACGTTGGAGTGCTGGAAGGAGTGTTGTCCGGCGGCGACGCGGCGGATACACTCCAGCAGGCCGGGGCCGGCAACACTGCGGAAGAGAACGCCATCCAGGGCGCGGGCGAGCTCTTCGGAGACCTCCGAGCCGTTTTCGGCGATGTAGATGGTGCGGATGCCGGCCGCCCGGGCGTGGGCGATGACGGTGTTGGGGTCCAGTTGCATGCTGGAGGAGAAGAGAAGAATGGCGCCGCGCCAGGTGTCGATGGCGTTGGAGAGGCGGGCGAGGTCGTCGCATTGGGCCACGATGCGCATGTCGTCTTCCAGGGCGATGACGCGTGCCGCGCCCGCGCGGAAGATCGCCTGATTGTCGGCAAGGATGATTCGGTTCATCGGAATGGGCCTCCTTGGACGACAATGTGCCGCCAGTCCTTTCATCGGCGAGGGCCGGACGATGGGAGGAGGGTGTCTACAATTCGTACAGGCCGGAATCCGGTTCAGAGCCCCATTATGGTTCAGATTCAATGTTAGAGCATCTCTCGATTTCCTGGGGAGTGGTCAGAGATGTGCAGGGCGGATTTTTTCTGGACCTGCCGCGGGCCGGGGAGAGCCGAGTGGAGGCTGAATTGCGGGCTGTTCCGCGGGCTGTTCTGCGGGCTGTCCGCCATTGCCCCGCTCGACCATTGGATGCGCGCCGCGTGCGTTGCGTCTACCGATCGCCGCCGCCGGCAGCCCATTGATTTCGGGCGAAACTAATTTTCCCGTTGCATCGTCTTCAACTCTATATCTCTCTGACGCACGAACCCGGTCGGTACTTCGACATGCCTCGACGCAGGTCTGCTGAGTGAACTTGTACCTCTTAGCACCTGTTTAGAAACTCATGCGAGTGCCACGAGAACTGACCTCAGCGGCTAAAGCCGAAGTCCAAATGCAGCATCTACGGCACGGCTGAAGCCGTACCCTTAAGCAAGACCAGTACGATTCTGTAGGGTAAATCGAGTTAGAAGAACAGTTTCTTAGGAGCAGCGAATGGTCCCCCGGTCCGGCTTCAAGTTCAGACTTCCCGCCAAGTTCAGACTCGCCAACGAATTGCGACTCTCCGCCAAGTTCAGACTCACCGCACTCGTTCCCGTCCTTGCATTTGCACCGTTTGCCGGGCTGGTTCTGCACGCGCCGAACCTCTCCGCGCAGATGCAGCGCGACAACAAGCCGTCGGAGACGGGGGCGATGCCGCCCAAGAGCTGGATCGACAAGGACACCGGGCACCGCGTGTGGCGCGTCTCGGACGAGCCGAATTCGGGTGCGTTCTACTTCAACGTGAATGCGTTCACGCCGGACCACAAGCAGATGGTGTACAACTCGCCGGACGGCATTCGGGTGCTCGACCTGGCGACGATGACGACGCGGATGCTGGTGCCGAACCAGAGTGCGCCGCCGGTTCCCGCTGCCACGGATGCCGCGGCGGGCGGGCAGGCAGGGCAGGGCGCGCGAGGCGGCGGTCGCGGATTTGGCGGCGGAACGCGTGCCATTGTTGTGGGGCACAAGACCAACAGCGTCTTCTTCACGCGCATGGACCCGGTGACGCGCACGAATGCGGTTTACAAGGCAGACACCAACACCGGCGCGGTGACCAAGCTGATCGACCTGCCGCCGCGGGTGAGCATCTCCAGCGTGAATGCGGACGAGACGCTGGGCGCGGGAACGTATAACGAGGCGGACTGTCCGGGCGGCAATCCGAATGTGCCGAACGCATTTCTTGCCGCGCCAACAGGCGGATTTGGCAGAGGGATTGGAGCGGGTGGAACGCGCGCGCAGGCTGCACCGGCGGCTTCGGCTGCCGGTGCGCCCGCTGCCGTGAGTCCCACCGCCGCGAGTCCCACGCTGGGTGGGGCCAATGTGCAGTCCGACGACAAGGGCGCAATGATGGAGCGGCGGCTTGCGGCGCGCACGCCCGTGGTGCTGTTCACCATCCGGCTGGAGCCGGGGCCGAATGGCGAGAAGGCAGGCAGGATCAGGATTCTGCTGCACTCGACCGACTGGGTGAACCACCTGCTGTTTTCTCCGACCGATCCGCGGTTGCTGATGTACTGCCATGAGGGCATGTGGCAGAAGGTGGACCGCGTCTGGCTGATCCACAGCGATGGCACCCAGAACACGCTGATCCATAAGCGCAGCATGGCGATGGAGATCGCCGGCCACGAGTTCTGGGGGCTGGACGGCAAGACCATCTGGTACGACTGGCAGTATCCCAAGGGCGAGGACTTCTTCGTCGCCAGCTACAACCTGGAGACGCACAAGCGGGTTGCCTATCACCTGCAGCGCAACGAGTGGTCAATCCACTTCAACCTGACGCAGGACCTCGACCTGTTCTGCGGCGACGGCGGCGACTCCGGCCAGGTGGCCAGCGCGCCGGACGGCGAATGGATCGAACTCTTCCGGCCGCAGATGATCGGCGGCACCGAGGGCGCGCTCAACGATCCCAACTTCTTCCAGCCGGGCGTCTTCCACTCCGAGCACCTGGTCAACATGGCGCACCAGAACTACCGCGCCGAGCCCAACCCGCGCTTCTCGCCGGACAAGAAGTACGTCTTCTTCACCAGCAATATGTTCGGGCGCAGCTACGTCTTCGCGGCGGAGGTCGCCAAGGCCTCCGACCTGACAGGCGCTGTCTCCACGCCGGAGCTGGCCACCAAGTTCAATCCCACGATGCCGACGCCAACCACAACGCAGAAGTGACCCCCCTCCCAGGCCTGACTGCGCATAGTATGGATACGGATTCCCCGGCCCACGATTCCTAGAGGGCCGGGGAATTGCATTGACACGAACCGCTCGACCCAGAACCAACCCGTGAGGCTTTCATGCGCCGCATTCCTCTTCTTCTCGCCGCTCTCGCCGCCCTTCCGCTCTCTCTTCATGCCGCGCCCGCTGCCGCGCAAGCCGCAACAACCGCCGCAGCAACCACAGCGCCTGCCGCCGCGTCGCAGAAGCCGCGCGTCATTCAGCAGTTCACCACGGGCTGGCGATTCCTACAGGCCGATGCCGCGGGCGCGGAGAAGCCCGCCTTCGACGACTCCGCGTGGAAGAGCGTGACCCTGCCCCACGATTGGGCCATTGCTGGGCCGGTGAAGGAAGACGCGCCATCGAAGGGCGCGGGCGCGTTTATGCCGACCGGCATCGGCTGGTACCGCAAGAGCTTCACGGTTTCCACAGCGGATGCGAAGCCGGCGGCCGCGCGGCGGACTTTTGTCGTCTTCGACGGCGTAATGGCCAACAGCGACGTGTATCTGAACGGCGAGCTGCTGGGACACAGGCCGTACGGCTATGTGAGCTTTGTCTACGAGCTGACGCCGCACCTGCGCGCGGGCAAGAACGTGATTGCGGTGAAGGTGGACGATTCGCAACAGCCTGCGTCGCGCTGGTATCCCGGCGCGGGGATCAACCGCCAGGTGCGGCTCATCACTACGGGGGATGCGCACATCGTTCCCTGGGGGACGTTCGTCACCACGCCCGCGGTGATGGCTGGCTCGGCGACCATCCATATCCGCAGCACGGTGACGAATGAGTCCGCCGCGGCTGCGAAGCTCTCACTGAGGGTGCAGCTCACCGGTCCGAATGGCAGCGCCGTTCTCGCCGGCAAAGACATCTCTTCGACCCAGCCGCTGGATCTCGCGCCCGGCGCCACCGCCGATCTGGACGCCGAGGCCGCCATCGCCAATCCCGACCGCTGGGACATTGGCCACGGCGCAATGTATACCGTCCACGCAACGCTGCTGCGCAACGGCAAGGCAGTCGACGAGGAGGTTGTGCCGTTCGGCATTCGCGAGTTCCACTTCGACGCCGACCAGGGCTTCTTCCTGAATGGGGTACACCACAAGGTGCTGGGCGTGGCGCTGCACACCGACGGCGGCGCGGTGGGTACGGCAGTTCCGCTCGCTGTATGGGAGCGGCGGCTGACCGAGCTGCGCAAGCTCGGCGTCAACGCCATCCGCACCGCGCACAACCCGCCCGCGCCGGAGTTCCTGGACCTTGCCGACCGCATGGGATTCCTCATCATGGACGAGATGTTCGACTGCTGGACGGTGGCCAAGAACCCGTACGACTACCACCTCTACTTCAAGGACTGGTCCATCCGAGACACCGCCGACACGGTGATGCGCGACCGCAATCATCCCAGCATCATTCTGTGGTCGGCGGGCAATGAGATCCACGACACGCCGCGGCCTGAGGTTGCGATCCCGATTCTGAAGTCGCTGGTCGCCACCTTCCATCAGAACGATCCGACGCGGCCCGTCACCCAGGCGCTCTTCCGTCCCAACGTGAGCCACGACTACGAGGATGGGCTGGCCGACCTGCTGGATGTGGTGGGGCAGAACTATCGCCCACTGGAGATTTTGAAGGCCCACGCGGATAAGCCGACACGCAGCATCATCGGCACGGAGAACGCGCACGACCGCGACCAGTGGACCGCCGTGCGCGACCACGCGGAGTACTCCGGCCAGTTCCTGTGGAGCGGCATCGACTACCTGGGCGAGTCGCGCACCTGGCCGACGATCGGCTCCGGCTCCGGCCTGCTGAACAGCGTTGCGCTGCCGCATGGGCGCGCCTTTGAGCGGGAGAGCTGGTGGGCCACCACGCCGATGGTGGCCATGGTGCGGCGCACAGCCGTTGTCCGTCCGGCTTCCATCGATCCCGGCTACGCCAACGCCACCAGCACGGACCAGTCTGCGGCTCCCGCAGCTCCGCGCGCGACAGCTTCGCGTGCAGCCGGCGCTCGTCCGGCTGGTGCGGCTGCGCCTCCGGCCGAAGCCGCGCCGCGCTTCTCCGAGCCGCTGCTGGACGACTGGACCCCGAAGGACCTGACGCCGCACACCGAGAACGTCGAGGTCTACACCAACGCCGAAGAGGTTGAACTCTTCCTGAATGGCAAGTCGCTGGGCACGCAGAAGCAGCACCCGGACGCTAGCGCGATCGTCTACCAGGTTCCGTTCGAGCCGGGAACGCTGAAGGCGGTGGCGCGCAGCGGCAGCACGGTTGTTGCCACCGACGAGCTGAAGACGGCGGGCAAACCGGCGCGCATCGTCTTCACCGCGGATTCGCCGGCCACGCCGCTGACGCCCGACTGGAACGACGTTCGCACCGTGACCGCGACCCTGGTCGATGCGGCAGGAACGAGGATTCCCGACTCGACGACGGTGGTGAAGTTCGCGGCCATGGGGCCAGCGTCGATCATCGCGGTCGACAACGGCAACATGACGGACCACGACCCGTACCAGGCGAGCGAGCGCAAGCTGTACTTCGGCAACGCGCTCGCGCTGCTGCGCGCGACTGGCGCGGCAGGCAAGGTGACGGTGACGGCCAGCGCGGAAGGAGTTCCGACTGCCAGCCTTACGCTGACCACCGGGCCGATCGACAAGGAAGACCCTGCCATCGCGAAGACCGCCGCGAGTCAACGCGGATTCTGATCGAACGAAGGAACAAGAATGGCCCCACGTCTCTGGCTGAGATGTGGGGCCATTCATTTTGGCGCGTCTCAAGTCTTCAGAAATCCTTGCCACCCGCCGGGCATGCCGATGGGTGGTTACAGTTTGCCGAGCCGCAGCCGATAAAGCCAATTGTGCCGAATTCAGCGCCCGGGGCTTGATGCGATGAGGAGAGTCAGCGACTGTTTGAAAGGCCTTTTCCGTGAAGATGCAGGGCAGGACCTGATTGAATACGCTCTGGTTGCGGGACTGATCGGCCTCGGAGCCGTGCTGGCGATGTCCGGGTTGGCGGCAAAGATCGGGAACAGCTTCAACAGCGTTGGAAACCGTCTGACAAACGCGACCTAGTGGCATTTCTCAGATTCATCGAGCGTTCCATCGAATGCAGCGTGGCTAATTGTGCATGCTGTCTTTTGATGGAAGGACCGTACTGCGTGCGCAGTTCTCCTCAATATCAACTCTGCGGTTTATCAGGACGTGCGCCTCAGCAACGAGGAGCAGCACTACACCATGCAGGGCCGCTGCAACCGCGGCGCAGGCTGCTCGACATGCGACCAAGGACGACTGGCCAACAAGAGTGAGTCGTTGCGGATCGACGAGAAGATATAGTCTTTCACCTTCAACGCTGTACGGGCCGCGTATGATGAGCCAATGAGCTGGATTGGATGGGCCCTGCTGTCTGCGGCCTTTGCCGCCGCCACTGCCTTGCTGGCCAAGGTGGGCGTGGAGCATGTGGACTCGAATCTGGCCATGGCACTGCGCACCACCGTGGTGCTGATCTTTGCATGGAGCATTGCGCTGGCCTTGGGCAAGCACGGCGAGATTCGTTCCATTGACCGGCGCACGCTGCTCTTTCTCACCCTCTCGGGGCTGGCCACAGGACTGTCGTGGCTGTGCTACTTTCGCGCGCTACAGTTGGGGCCCGCTTCGCGCGTGGCTCCGCTGGACAAACTCAGCGTGCCGCTGGTCATGGTCTTTGCCTGGCTGCTACTGGGCGAGAAGCTGACCCCTTCCTCGCTGATCGGCGGACTCCTCATCACGGCTGGAGCCATTGTGATTGTGATGGGCTAGATTGTGTTGCTACTGGGTGGCGGCAGGCTTTGCCGTGGCGGCGGGGGTGACTCGGGGGTAGTAGCCGCTGCGGGTGCGCACGGAGAGTTTGCCGTAGCCCTTGTCCTTGGCCTCGACGCGGACCACGCGGTAGCCGCCCAGCTCGGGCGGCTTGGTGGAGTGGTAGGCGATGGTGTACTGGGTGCGGATGTCGTTGGCCACCTCTTTGGTGATGGCGTCCACATCTTTCACCGATTTGGGAAAGTAGGCCGCGCCGCCGGTCTGTTCGGAGAGGGTTTCGAGTACGCGGCGGGCGTGGCGGGATTCGGTCTTGGTGGTATCGTCGCCGAAGAGCAGACCGATGCAGTAGACGACGGGGCCGTCGAAGTCCTGGATGCGGCGGATGGCCTGCTCGAGCGTGGCGCTGGATGCATTGTCCTCGCCGTCGGTGACGATCAGCAGGACCTGCTTGGGGTGCTTGGCGTTCTTGGAGAGATAGTCGGCGGAGGCGACCACCGCGTCATAGATGGCGGT
>PLOU01000147.1 GCA_003142235.1 Granulicella sp. | reverse complement strand
CGGAAAACGTCAAAAACAGCCGGGTTGTGCTGCGCCGCCGCATGGGCATGAGGTGGGTGGGGATGGGGGGGGTGCTGGCGGCGCTGGCGCTGGCGGGGTGGTGCGGCTGGAGACTGGCGACCCACAGGGGGCTGATTCCCGCGATACCGATTTGGAGGGTTTTGAAGTCTTCTGTTGACAATGCCCCCTCCAGGTAATTTACTGTTTCCTCGATTGAAATTGTCTGTTCGCTCGCGCTGAGAATTATTTTGCCACTGCGCGTTGCATATACGGCACGACCGCTCTTCGGGGTTTGTGTGTACCGAGGCCCGGCGAACTGAAGGTTAACGCAGATTTAAATAGGCCGGCAAAGCCCGTTGGATGTAAGGTAAGTAGGTTATTCAGGAGATGAAGATGACGCTGTCTAGACGCTGGGTTCGCTGTGCTGTGTGGGTTGTACTGTTGATGGTGGGTTCGGTCCTGGCCCGTGCGCAGGAGGTCTCGGGGAGCATCAGCGGGACGGTCATGGATGCAACGGGGGCCAGCGTGAGCGGTGCCGTCGTGACCCTGACGAACACCGACCGGGCATACGTGGAGCGGTCCCTGAAGACCGACAAGGTCGGCTACTACACGGCGAGTTCGCTCCCCTTGGGGAATTACTCCGTGACCATTGCCATGAAGGGGTTCAAGACGGCCACCGTCTCGGGGCTAGTCCTGCACGCCAACGATGCGCTGAAGCTCGACCGGAAGCTGGCGGTCGGCAGCGCCAGCGATACGGTCTCGGTGGTCAGAAACCAGGCGGTGTTAAACCTGGAAAACGGCATGAGCGAGGGGCTGGTCTCGGGCACGCAGGTGCGCGAGCTGCCGCTGGTGACGCGGAACTATGAGCAGTTGCTGACCCTACAGCCGGGCGTGTCGTACGGCAGCGACACAAACGACCAGTTGTATATGGGTGTGTCATCCCCCTCGGGCATGTCGAATCTGGCACTTTTCTCGATTAACGGGTTGCGGCCCACGGCCAACAACTGGACGATTGACGGCGCGGACAACGTGAATCGTGGAGGAGCGGCACCTATCTCCGGAGCAAACCAGACGCTTCTGGCGTATCCCAGCGTGGATGCCATCTCGGAGTTCGTGACCCTGCGCGGCACCTACGAGGCGGAGTATGGCCGGAGCGCCAGCGGGCAGATCAATGTGGTGACCAAATCGGGCACCAACGCCTTCCACGGCGGAGCGTACGAGTTCTTCCGCAACGACGTGTTCAACGCGGACAACTACTTCAACAAACTGACCACGCCCATTACCCCGACCCCCCCGCTCCGCTACAACGACTTCGGCTTTACCGTGGGCGGACCGGTGGTGATTCCGCATTACTACAACGGCAGGGACAAGACGTTCTTCTTCTACTCGCAGGAGTTCCGGCGGGTGGTGCAGTACCAGAGCCTGACGTCGTATGTGCCGACGTCGGATGAACGGAATGGCATCTTTACCAACTCTTACCTTACAAACTCGAGTGGAGCTTATACGGGCGCGACGGGTCCGGTGGCTGTGTGCCAGGCCCCCAGCACAGGAGCATGCACTGCCTACACCACCACCTTCGCGGGCACCACGGGTTATGTTTCGGCGACGTCGCAGGCCTATATCAACGCCATCTACAACGGCGTTCCCCTGCCTCCCAGCGCGGCGGACATCGCGGCCGGTCTCGACCCGCATACTTTGATCAGCAACTTGCGCAACATCTTCCACGAAACGCAGGAGATTGTGCGCGTCGACCATGCGCTCAACTCGAAGACCAACATCTTTTACCGGTATATGAATGACAGCATACCCACGGTCGAGGGCGCCGGGCTCTTTCCCGGCAGCAATCCAATGCCTCAGATATATCCAAACGGGTTAGTTGGGGTATCGGAAACATTTACCAAGTCGCCGGGCATCCAGCAGGTGGGGCATATGACGGTTGCCGCGCGTCCGACACTGCTCTTCGACATGGGCTACGCCTACAGTTTAGGCAAGGTCGTCAGCACCCCGGTCGGTTCCGCTGCAAGCTCCGCCATCGCTCCGAAGCTTCCGTACCCCGTTACGGTTGGCGTGGTTCCGTCGCTCACGTTTTCGGGGATCAATGGGCCGAACATCGCCAGCAACGGCCTTTATAACGACCGCAGTGTCAATCACAACGCATTTGGCAGTATCACGAAGATCAAAGGGCAGCACACGCTGAAGTTCGGCCTCACATACAACCACTACCAGTCGGAGGAGAGCGCCACCGGCACCAACAACCAGGGCAATTACACCTTTACTGCCGCGGCGACGCCGTCGCCTGCCCAACTGACCGCGCTTGGCACGGGCGTGGTTGCGCCCAGTGCCTTCGATTCCCAGTTCGCGAACTTCATGATCGGCAATGCGGGTGGAGGCTTCACGCAGGCGAGCCAGGCGACGGTTGCAAACATCAATGAGAACATGATCGAACTGTATGGGCAGGACGACTGGAGGGCATCGCGGCGGTTGACGGTGAACCTGGGTGTTCGCTACAGCTACTTCGGTCAGCCATACGACGTCGGCAATGAACTGAGCAACTTCAGTCCGGCGGCCTACAACAAGTTGAACGCGGAGACGATCGCCAGCACCGGCAACCTATGCACGATGGCCGGTCAGACGACGCCGTCGTATTCGTATACCTCGACCACCGTGACGGTCGCCTACACGCTGGCCAACTGCCCCAATGTGAATGGGTTGAACCCCTACCAGCCGAATATGATTGCGGACCCGTTGGATGGCATCATCCTGGGCAGCCCGGACTTTATCACGGCCGAGAACGCTCCAGGTGTAGCCTCCCTGAGCTTCCCGTTCAAGGAGCCATCGGGAGCGCCACCGATCGAGGACCATGGTTCTCCGTTCGGTCAGGAAGTGGGCCAGGCGGAGAAGCACGACTGGGCGCCCCGCGTCGGGTTCGCCTATGACGTCTTCGGGAACGGCAAGACGGTGCTGCGCGGCGGCTACGGGATGGCGTTCGACGATTCGTCTGTCCACCAATACGAGATGGAGGTGTTCAACAATCCGCCGTATGTGAGTACGGGCGTCTATTTGACAGCAGCGTTGAATCAGATTTACTTTTCCTCCGGCAGTGCTACTGCATTGGCAAGCTATAGTCCGCCTTCGCTGTACGCTTCTCCAGTGATCTACAAGACGCCATACGTTCAGCAGTTTTCGCTGGATGCGCAGCAGGTGATCACTCCTACGATGACGCTGGACGTGGGCTACTTCGGAGACCACGGGACGCATCTGCAGGGCGCGGTTGACATCAACGAGGTCCAGCCGGGCGCGTTCACGCAGACGAGCATCGGTTACAACCAGGTCCAGACGATTATCGCTAACAACAACCAGGTGGTGAACATGAACTGCACCTCGTTCACCAGCGCGGCCTGCGAGGCGCCGTTGAACCAGATCCGTCCGTACCTGGGCTACACCGCGATCAACACAATGTTGAACATCTTCAACTCGAACTACAACTCGCTACAGGCGAAGGTGACCAAGAAGTTCAGCGGCAAGAGCCTGATCGATGTGAACTATACATGGAGCCGCAGCCTGACCGACGCGCAGAACGACTCTGCCACGGCGGCGCAGAACACCTACAACCTGGCGGCTGAGTACGGTCCCAGCGCATACAACCGCAACCAGATTCTCACGGTCGACGCAGTGTGGGAGCTTCCCTGGATGAAAGAGCAGAAGGACCTGATGGGACGCATCATCGGCGGATGGGAGCTGTCTGGCATCTATGCGGGCAACTCCGGACTTCCGCTGACAGCCACCATGACGGCTGGCGGCACGGTGAACTATGGCGGGCTGACATATAACGGTGCGACCAATGGCGGCGTGGTAACCGATGCGGCAGGCCTGGGAATTATTGGGCCGAGTTTGGCTAGTCTTCGTCCGAACCAGGTGCTGGACCCGAAGCAGGGATATGGCCAGGTGAACCTTAAGTCTTATGGGCCTGCTGGGTTCTGGTTCAACCCGACGGCCTTCGCAGCTCCCCCGGCCGCCAGCTTCCAGGTGGGCAATGAGCGGCGTGGAGTGGTGGATGGACCGGGCTTCAACCGGTTTGACGTCGGAATCTTCCGCAACTTCAATCTTGTCCACGGAATCACCTTCACGCTGCGCGGCGAGGGATTCAACGTCCTGAACCACGTCAACTGGGGGTCGGTTGGAACATCGGCGACCAGCAGCACGTTTGGCAGGGTCACGTCGACGCGCGACCCGCGCATCCTACAGGTGGCCGGCAAGCTCAACTTCTAACCCAAAGCAAGGGAACGGCGCCTGCCCTCAGCGGCAGGCGCCGTTTTTATTTAAGCGGAGCGGGGAGTGTGGCGATTTGGTCTGATCCGTGATTGGTGCGACTGCCGGACCGGCGCAAGTGGCAACCGATTGCCAACCAATGCAGTATCTCGCGGTTCGAGGGCCGGTTCTCGCCGGAGGAGGTCGAAGTTTTGCCTCAACCGGGGTGCGAGGGTAAAATTGCAGGGTTGCAGAAAAATCTGAACACGATGCGATGGAGGTGTTGTTTTGGCGAAGCGCGACCGATTTTTGTTTACCAGTGAATCCGTGACCGAGGGCCACCCGGACAAGATAGCGGACCAGATCTCGGATGCAATCCTCGACGCCTGCCTGGAGCAGGACCCGTTCAGCCGTGTGGCGTGCGAGACGCTGACCTGCACCGGGCTGGTGGTGATTGCCGGCGAGATCACCACGCAGGCGTATGTGGACTTCCAGAGCGTGGTGCGCGGAACGGTGGCGGCGATCGGCTATGACAATGCGCTGTATGGCTTCGATTCGAATACCTGCTCGGTGATCTCGACCATCAACAAGCAGTCGGGCGACATTGCCATGGGCGTGGACACGGGCGGGGCGGGCGACCAGGGAATGATGTTCGGCTATGCGACCAACGAGACTCCAGAGCTGATGCCGTTGCCGATCTCCCTGGCGCACAAGCTGACCAGGCGGCTCAGCGAGGTGCGCAAGAGCGGGCTGATGTCGTATCTGCGGCCCGACGGCAAGAGCCAGGTGACGGTGGAGTACAACGCGAACCAGAAGCCGGTGCGGGTGGATGCGGTGGTGATCTCGACCCAGCACGCGGACACCGTGGGCAACGAGGAGCTGCGCGCCGACATTCTGAAGCACGTGATCCAGGCGGTGATTCCGGCAAACCTGCTGGACGCGGGCACCAAGTACCACATCAATCCGACGGGGCGGTTTGTGATCGGCGGGCCGATGGGCGATACCGGGTTGACGGGGCGCAAGATCATCGTCGACACCTATGGCGGCATGGGGCGTCATGGCGGCGGCGCGTTCAGCGGGAAGGACCCAACCAAGGTGGACCGCTCGGCGGCGTACATGGCGCGCTATGTGGCCAAGAACATCGTTGCGGCGGGGCTGGCGGACCGCTGCGAGGTGCAACTGGCCTACGCCATCGGCGTGGCAGAGCCGGTGAGCGTGCGGGTGGACACCTTCGGCACGGGCACGGTGGATGAAGACAAGCTGGAGGCGCTGGTGCGGGCCAACTTTGCGCTGACTCCGAAGGCCATCATCGAGAGCCTGGACCTGCGGCGGCCGATCTATAAGGCGACAGCGGCCTACGGGCACTTCGGGCGCGAGGGCAAGGACTTCACCTGGGAGGCGACGGACAAGGTTGCGGCGCTGAAGGCCGGCGCGGCAGAGGCGGTCGCAGCCAAGTAAAGAGGTTTCGCGGAAGAGTGACGGGCGGACTCTATTGGGTTCGCCCGTTTTTCGTGGGCGGAGAACAGGCAACGGCAAGAGCAAAGACCAATACGGAGATTCTGGCTGCGCCAGAATGACGGCGCGAAGGGCTGCGCTCAGAATGACAACTCATTGGGGCTGCGCTCCCTCCACTGAGCATTGAGGGCTGTACTTTTCTGCGGATGCGGTATGGTGGAGAGATGGGCGTTGGAACGGGGAAGCGGCGGCAGTTGCCGCCCTGGGCGATGGGGCTGGCGATCGCGCCGCTGGGGTTCTACTATGGGTTTGTTTCGACGGCGCTGCCGATCCTGCTGCGTGCGCGGGGCGTGTCGGTGGGGCGGATTGCGGAAATCTCGGCGGTGGGGTTCTCGCCGACCTTCTGGGCGTTCCTGCTGTGCCCCATTCTGGATGTGAAGTTCAGCAAGCGGACGTATGCGCTGACGTTCGCGGCAGTGGCGGCGGTGTGCCTTGGCGTTTCGACGCTGCTGACGGGGAACCTGGTGGCGTTTACCGCGGTGGTGACGGCTGGATGCGCGGCGATCGTGATGTTCGGCAATACGCACGGCGGATGGATGCCGGACGTGATCGAGGACAAGCACTACTCGCAGGTGGGCGGGTCGAGCAACGTGGCGAACCTGGGGGCGGCGGGGCTGTTTGCGACGCTGGTGGTGGTGCTGGTGCGGACAATGGCCGCGCCGCTGGCGGCGGGATTGCTGGGGCTGATGGTGATGGCGCCTACCGTGCTGCTCTTCTTTATTCCGCTGCCCAAGAAGGCGCGGCGGGGGGCGCGGGAGACGTTCAGCCACTTCTTCAGCGACCTGTACCGGGTGTGCCGGCGGCCAGGGTGCATCCTGGGGCTGATCTGCTTCGTTTCGCCGACGGCGTGCTTTGCGCTGACTAATTTGTTCTCCGGGGTGGGCTCGGACTTTCATACGCCGGAGCGATGGGTGACGGCGCTGAATGGGCCGGGCATGGCGATTGCCTGCTCGCTGGGATGCCTGGCGGGGATATGGGCGTGCAGCCGGTTTGTGCGGAGGACGGTGTACATCCTGACCGGGTTCGGCGGGGCGGCGGCGGCGCTGGCGCTGATCTGGACGCCGCATGTGCTGCTGTTTTATGCGGCGGGCGTGCTGATGTACGACTTCTTTACCGGGATCAACTACACGGCGTTTACGTCGCTGGAGTACGAGATTGTGGGGTCGGGGAATCCGCTGGCTTCGACCCAGTTTGCGCTGCTGTCAGCGAGCGCGAACCTNNATGCTGGCCGTGGATGCGCTGTCGAGCATGGTGGTGGGGGCGGTGCTGCTGACGGTCTTCCACAGGATGGGGGCGACCAGGAAGACGGAGGTTGCCATCGCGGGTTAGGGACTGAGGCGCGCAGGGCGTGGAGCGTTGCCGTGGAGCGGTGGCTCGAGTCTTTTCCAATCGAAGGA
>PLOU01000025.1 GCA_003142235.1 Granulicella sp. | reverse complement strand
CAAGCTAGAAACCGGCCTGCAAAGCAGGTGCGGGGGACAACGCTGGTTGAACCAACATTGAATGAACAGGGGTCCTGCTCGTATATATGGCTCGGTGTGCTGTCCGCCAGTTCGGAATGCCTGAAGAGCCACGGTAGGGTTCCGCCGTCTTAGGACGGGTTCACCAGCACTTCTCCCCACGGCCCCGCGGGTCGGTTTTCTATTGCTGCGAGCCGACGGCGCGATGGTGTGGGAGGGACGTGGGCGATGCCGTCTATGAACATGTTGCGCAAGGGGTCGAGACGGCGGTCGGTGCGGGCCGAGTACAGGGCCACGCGGGGTGTGGAGGCGGAGCCGGAGGTCGTTGTGCCGGTGCTCGACCTGGACGAAGACACGGAGTTGGAGGATGGGGTACGCAGCTTTGTGGCGGACGCGGCGGCGGCGGGGATGCGGCTGGACGCGTACCTGGCGCAGGCGATCCCGGAGATCAGCAGGGCGCGGGTGCAACTGCTGATCGAGGCGGGGCAGGTGCGGGTGGACGGCGCGGCGGCGAAGGGCAAGCAGAAGATGCGCGGCGGCGAGGCGATCGAGATCGAGGGCGAGCCGCATCCCGCGCCGCTGCACGCTGTGGCGGAGGAGATTCCGCTGGACATTCTGTATGAGGACAAATTTCTCGCCGTGGTGAACAAGCCGGCGGGAATGATGGTGCACGCGGGTGCGGGGGCGACCGACGACGCGCGCAATCGGGGCACGCTGGTGAACGCGCTGCTGTTCCACATGGCGAAGCTGTCGGAGGCGGGCGGCGAGCTGCGGCCAGGGATCGTGCATCGGCTGGACAAGCAGACCAGCGGGGCGATTGTGGTGGCCAAGGACGACGCGACGCATCGCAGACTGGGCGAGATGTTCTCCATGCGGCGGGTGACGAAGACCTACATCGCGCTGCTGCATGGGACGCTGGCGAAGGAGAACGTAACGGTGAGTCTGCCGATTGCGCGGGACCTGGTTCGGCGGACTCGGATGACGACGCGGCGCACGGACGGGCGCAATGCGGTCTCTCACTTTTCGGTGGTGGAGCGGCTGGCGACGCGCTATGGCGCGTTCACGCTGGTGGAGGTGCGGATCGAGACGGGACGGACGCACCAGATCCGCGTTCATGCGCAGTCTCTTGGACATCCAGTGGTGGGCGATACGTTGTACGGCGCGGCGCGCGTGATCCAGTTGGTTGACAGGCGAGAAGCAGATTCCTCCCCCTTCGACAAGCTCAGGGTGTGGAATGACAAGCAAGACGGTAGCATAGGGCTGGAGCGGAACTTTCTCCATGCGGCGCATCTGGAGTTTGCGCATCCTCATACGGGCAAGACGGTGGCTGTGGATGCTCCGCTGCCGCGGGAGCTGGAGGAGTTTCTGGCGCTGCTGAGGACGGAGCGGGTGTGAGTTGGGTAGAATCATGCAAGGGAATAAAGTGAAGAGAACGAGCGAAATCGGCTGCGGTGTTGCGGGCCATAGGAAGATTATTTTTGCTGTTTGCGCGGGGATGG
The DNA here is from genome assembly GCA_003142235.1 of Granulicella sp. Lineage (GTDB taxonomy): Bacteria > Acidobacteriota > Terriglobia > Terriglobales > Acidobacteriaceae > Edaphobacter. The sequence goes on along the minus strand of PLOU01000025.1, from coordinate 3,571 downwards.
TCCTGGCGGTTGCGGTTGCGCTGGCGCGGGGACAATCGGCGGCGACGGCTACTGCAGCGGCGGCGTCTGCGACGGATGCGGCGACTCCGACGCTCAAGGTGCAGGCCAACGAGGTGGACCTTGTCTTTACCGTGACGGACAAGAACGGGAAGTTCATCACGGGGCTAAACCAGTCGAGCTTTGGGCTGCTGGACAACCACATGCCTCCAGAAGCGGTGCTGCATTTTTACCAGCAGACGAACCTGCCGCTACGGGTGGGGATCATGCTGGACACCAGCAGCTCGATCCGGCAGCGGTTCCAGTTCGAGCAGGAGTCCGCGATCACGTTCCTGCTACAAGTGCTGCACCGCAACGACCGCGCGTTCGTTGAGGGGTTCGACGTGCAGACGGACGTGGAGCAGGGATTTTCCAACAACATCGACCTGCTGAGCCAGGGAATCCACAGGCTGCGGCCGGGCGGCGGGACGGCGCTCTACGATGCGCTCTACTCGGCGTGCAAGGACCAGATGCTGACGCTGCGGGAGGAGGGCGTGGTGCGCAAGGCGATCGTCCTGGTGTCGGACGGCGACGACGACTTTAGCCACGCGCAAGAGGAGGACGCGATCAAGGAGTGCCAGCGGGCGGAGACGATCGTGTATGCGATCAGCACCGATGTGAGCCCGAGCCGGGACAAGGGCGACAAGGTGCTGCACGATATCGCCGAGGCAACCGGCGGGCAGGCCTTCTATCCGCTCAAGAGCGAGGACGTGGCGCTGGGCTTCATCAGCATCGAGGAGGAGCTGCGCAGCCAGTACCTGCTGGAGTACCGGCCGGCGAACTTCAAGCTGGATGGGTCCTTCCGCACGATCTATCTGCACGCCAACGACCCGCGATACCATGTGCGGGCGCATACGGGCTACTTCGCGCCCAAGGCTGCCGAGTAGAGCGGCTGGGCGATTCGCTACCTAGTACCCCCCCCCCGTGCTAATAGCGTAAAGTATTCAAAAGATGCTATTTAAGCACGCGCTAAGCGCGTGAGACGTATTTAAGGCGAAGATCTGTCTGTTTGCTGCTGCGTCGGTCATTCGGATATTTCCTTTGTGTGCGAAAAAGTATCAAAGTATTCAAAAAAGGCATGTTAAGTCTGGACTTGTCTGGTTAAGTCTGGACAAAGTCTGGACTTTGGCGCGGATGGATTTCCGGCTCGGGGCCTTGCAGACTGGCCTTGAACGAGATGGGTTGCTGCTGCGCGCATATTTCCCCCTGATTTAATGATACGCGACGGAGCATAACTACTATGCCAACTATTTTTCTGGTGGAAGTGGTTTAGTTGGTGTTGGTTATGTGGATTTTTGGGCGTCGAGGGTCTTGACAGGAAAGACAGGGGTCAGGGGTGAGGGGTGGGGGAAGAACAGGCGACGGCGACAACAAATGCCCGGGGCTAAAGCCCTTTGCTTCCATGGGCCATTATTCGTGGGGCTGAAGCCCCCCGCTCCCTCCGAAAGGCAACGGCAAAGGCCAATACGGAGATTCTGGCTGCGCCAGAATGACGAGCCAAGTCAGGCGACGGCGACGGCGGAGATTTGCGGGAGAAAGGGGCGGGCGGTTGAGGCGGGGCGAGCTTCATCGGGGTCCTTCGCGCTCGAAAGACGCGCTCAGGATGACAGCAAGAACAGGCGAAGGCAACGGCGGAGATGGAGGTGGGGGGTGGGGCGGGTGGTTTGCGCGGGGCGCGGGAGGGGCTGGGTTGGGCAGAAGACAGGTCTCAGAAGCGAGACCTGGGGCACCCGGCGCCAGGCAGTCGACGCTTGCAAATAAAATGCCAGCAGTGCATGATGGTTGAGTATGCAAAAGCGCTTACGCAATGAGAGCAGCAATCAGTCGGCCAGCCGGGTCGTCGCAATCGCCACGGGGACATCCAACAGCGGGGCCAGGTCCGTTATGGCTGAGATGGGCAGCAAGGGTGGAAAGATAGGCGGGAAGCGGAGGGCAGCGAATATGTCGCCAGAACAGAGACGTGCATCTGCGTCATTAGCAGCCAGAGCGAGATGGTCGGGAAAGAAGCCGCAAGTGGATCCAGTGGAAGCGAAGCGCGAGGCCGCGTTGCGGAAGATCGCCGTTATCTTTGAAGAGCAGATGACGAGTATGGGACTGAACGAAGCGGAGAAAAATGCACGGGTAGCGGAGTTCGCCGCATTTGTGGATTCTAAGGTCTCCTCCGGGCCTCGCGCCAAGCAGCCAACGCCGCTTCAAAACGCGGCTCTCCGGGCCTAAGTTCAAAAAACTCAGCGGCACCTTGTCGGAACGATTCCTCGTCTTCGGAGTCGAGCAGGGAGCGTAGCTTATCCTGCACCTCTTCCACGCGCCTTCGTGCCTCTCCCGCTGCGGTACGCGGCTTAGCTTCGCTGAATGCCGATCTCTTCTTCATTGGTCCGTTTCCGCGTTCTTGAGTATCCACTCTTTTTCTTCTGGCATAAGAATCGAGACCTGGGGCTCCCGCTAGCCGCCCCCCGTTTATTGCTCCATCTTTCCGAACGTCTCCGGAAGATCAACTTCTGTTGATTCCTTCTGCCCTAATTCGATCAAACCAAAGGTGTTTGGTGCGGTTCGGCTAAAAACTCTTCCCTTTCTGGAATAGCTTCCCAGCGTTCCTACAAGGGAAACTCGGTTTTGATTGTCTACTGTCTTGCCGAGCTGAGTGAGAATATCATTGATATGCATTGGTTTTCCGGCTTCCTTGATAATCTCGCGTACCCTTGCCAGCGATGTGCCGGGACGCAAACTGAATCCAGACGAAGTAAGACCATTATTATCAGTTTCTTTTGGCAAGAGTTTAGAAGAATCCTGTAGAGCTTGGAGATACGACTGAGCATCTCGAATCCGCATCTCTAGTTCATGGATTTCTGCTTTTTTACGCTCTATGAGTTTTTGAAAGTTATCTCGTAGACCCATTGGGCACCTTCCTTATTGCAGTAGCTTACACCATGGGCGAATATGGGCGCAAGGGAAATTAAAGTTTTTTCTCCGATTGTTTAGCCTTTGGTGGGTGTATCATCGTGGATCAGACAGGAGAGCCCATTATGGCAAACAATTTAGAGCAGCTTATAGATTCCCTGGAACTGATGAAAAAAGTCGCGCCCAATAGCGAAGACTATTGGATGGGCCGTGATTTGCAGTCTGCACTTGGGTATACAAATTGGGCGAACTTTGAAAGCGTTATTCGCAAGGGCATACAGGCATGTAAAGGAACTATGGTGAACCCGCAGTATCACTTTGTTGAATCCAGCAAGATGATCGAGGCGGGCAAGGGCGCAATGGTAAAAAGGGCTGATTGGCTCTTGACCCGGTATGCTTGCTACCTAATCGCGATGAACGGCGACCCCACAAAGCCTAAAATTGCCACGGCTCAAAGCTATTTTGCGGTGCAGACTCGACGCCAGGAGATCGCAGATGCCGCAGTAGAAGTGGATCTTGATGCTGAAAGGATTCAGCTTCGTGAACGCGTTCGTATCAATAATAGAACTCTCGCTGGGGTGGCGAAGGATTCTGGAGTGAAGAGATTTGGCCTCTTCAATGATGCGGGGTACAGAGG
>PLOU01000182.1 GCA_003142235.1 Granulicella sp. | reverse complement strand
CCGATGCGCATCGCCTCCACCGCGGAGGCGACCGTGGCGAACGCCGTCATCACCACAACGCCCGTCTCGGGATAGAGGTTCTTCACCTCGCTGAGCAGCTTCAGCCCGCCGCCGCCGGGCAGCTTCAGGTCGAGCAGAAGCATCTCCACGGGCTGCTGCCGCAACACCGTCAACGCCTCCGAAACACTGCCCGCCGCCAGCGGCACAAAACCCATTCCGGAGGCGATCTCGCAGCACGCCTTGCGCAGCGAAGCGTCATCGTCCACCACCAGGATGCGAAACGCAGGCAACCCCTCCGGCAGGCGTTCCAGCCGGTGCGTGCCCTCCAAGCCCGACACCCCAACCAGGACGCCCGAGGGCGTAAACGCAGCAGCCTCGACCTGCACCGGCTCGCGCGTCCATCTCCCAGCCGCCGCAGCGGCCGTCTGTCCGGCCTTCCGGTCCCGGTCCGATTTGTTCAAAGGTGCCACAGGAAAAATAGGTCCCGGTGTCAGCATATCGTCCATCCCCCGTCGTCTGCCGCGAAATCTCCATGAGACCCAGGGACCGCAACCGCCGCAACCGCAGGCGGCCCCTGCGCCGCGTGCGCCCCGCGCCATGCCCGCCCCGGCCCCGGCAATTCGGAGGCCCCTGCACGCCGGCCCGAAGCCGTTGCCCCGCGGGATTCAGAGCTGCTCTGCGCCGCGTCCTCCTGCAAGACCGCCGTCACCGGCCACTCGATCTGCACCCGCGTGCCGATTCCCGGCGCGCTCATCACTCTCAGGTCTCCCGCCGAAGCGGCCACCAGCTCCCGCACTACGCGAAAGCCGATCCCGTGTCTGCCTCGCGATGGTGCCCTGCATCCGCTCAAAATCCGCTCCAACTGCTCCGCAGTCATTCCACACCCGGAGTCCTCCACCGTCAACCTCACCCGGCGCAGCGGCCACGGCTTGGGGTCATCCACGCGATTGATCAGCACTCCCACCCCAATCCGGATCGACCCCGGAGTCTCGTCCGCGGTCCGGTCCGCAATCTTCTCCACGACCGAGCCTGGCGCCGTACTCTCCATCGCATCTCCAGCCGCATCGACCAGCCATTCCGGTCCGCGCATCGCCGCCGCCGAGTTGCGCACCAGATTCACCAGGATCCGCTCCACCGCCTCCTCGCCCACTGGCACCGGGACCGAGGCCGCCGCCCCGTAGCTCACCTCGATCACCCGGCTGTCCGCAACCTGGCTGAGCAGGCCCGAGCAGCGCTCGATGATCGCGCGCAGACTCACCGGAGTGGGCGAAGGGACTGGACTCGCGACCGGCCAGCCCTCAGCCTCCCGCACCTTCGCCAGGGCCAGGGAGCGGGCCGCCCCCGCCTCCCAGGCCGCGCCCGTGCCGGGCCCCTGCGGCGATTGCCCTTGCGCCAGCGAGGACTCCATCCGATGTTCCATCAGGCGTTGGATCAGCGCCCCGCTGCGCGTTCCCAGCAGCCGCAACTCCTCCGCGTAGTGGCGGTGCTCCGGCTTGAGCACATCGTGCATCGACAGCAGGTCGCAGTAGAGCCTGATGGCGCCCATCAGGTTGCGCGCATCGTGCAGCAGGCCTTCGTCCAGCTCCGTCTCCGGTCCGGCGTCCGGACTACCGCGTCCGGCAGGCTTGGAGATCTGGCCGCGAAGAAACGGATCTGCGCAGATCGGGACCGGCGGCGTGAGTGGTCCGGAACGGCGATACATCCCTGAAGCGGTGGAACTCGGCTTTGCCCGCATGGTTCGTACTCCCGTCATCGTCAGCACTTCAGATATAGCCTGTTTCGCTCCTGATCCGAGGATGCAGGCACCAACTCTATAATCAGGTTGAGTGCCAAACTGAAACAGTAGTTGTAGGTTGCTGATAATAAATCGCTTACCAACAGCGCCGCCAGGTTCCGTTCTGGCACACAATTCCCAATTGGGAACCGGAAATCCACCCCAGTGTCGTGTAACTACAACAAATCAAAAAACAACATCGCTATTCCCAGATTGGAACGCATTCCCGTTTCGGGAACCAGTCCAAGACCCACCCTGAACCGCTTCGCCCGGCAGTGAAAAATCCCGCAAGCCTCCGTCCGCCGTTCTCTTCGGAGGGCCTCAACCAGGCAAACGCGTCTGGCTGTGGCAGACGGGCCCGCTGCCGATTGCCCTGCTCCTGATTCTTCCGCTTCGGGTTTGCTTCCCTCCGGGAAGGCCAACTTCAACCCGCGCCGCTAGAGCGAAACCAGAGTAGGTATACCCCGGGGGCAATCTCTCCCAGTGGCTTTTTCCTCAAGAAAAAGCCACCTTCGATGCTCTTCGCTTGGGCACTGTTACTCTGGTTCCGCTCTATAATCGCGCCATGTCCCCAATCTCCCTCTCAACCTCCGTCCCGGCCCCTGCGCAATCCTCTGCCGCGTCTTCCACCGCCGCTCCCAGCCAGCTCTTCCGCCCCGACGGTCGCGCCGCCGATGCTCTCCGCCCCGTCCGCTTTACACCGGGCTTTGTCGCCACCGCCGAGGGCTCCGTGCTCATCGAGACCGGCAACACCCGCGTCCTGTGCAACGCCACCATCGAGACCGGCGTACCCGGCTGGATGCGCAACTCCGGCCGCGGCTGGGTCACCGCCGAGTACGGAATGCTTCCCCGCGCCACCCTCACCCGCACTCCGCGCGAGAGCGAACGGGGCAAGGTCGGCGGGCGGACGCACGAGATCCAGCGGCTGATCGGGCGCAGCCTGCGCGCCGTCGTCGACATGAAGGCCCTGGGCGAGCGCACCGTCATCCTCGACTGCGACGTCCTGCAGGCCGACGGAGGCACGCGCACCGCCGCCATCACGGGAGCCTCGGTCGCCCTCGCCCTCGCGCTGGGAAAGCTGGTCGCCGCCGGTACGCTGAAGACCTCGCCGCTGCGCCAGATGCTGGCCGCCACCTCGGTCGGCATTGTGGACGGGAACATCCTGCTCGACCTCGCCTACGAGGAGGACTCGCGCGCCGATGTGGACATGAACGTCGTCATGCTGGCCGATGGCGGCCTGGTCGAGACGCAGGCCACCGCCGAGCGCGTCTCCTACAGCCGCGCACAGCTCACCGCCATGCTGGACTACGCCGAAAAAGGCATCCGCGAGCTGCTCGCCGCGCAGCAAACCGCCCTGGCCTCCGCCGTCTGAAGGCGAAAATCGCTTCGGCGGAGCTGCTGGAGCCTCACCGAAGCGATCATCCTTCTCAATACAGTCTGCCTGCTGCAATCACTGCGTCGGAGCCGGTGGCGTCGCCGGAGCCGAAGCCGGGGGCGTTGTCGGGGGCGCGGCCACAGCAGGAGGTGGACCGTTTTCATTCGCCTTATCCGCTGCGCTCAGGTTCCTCGGTGTATTTTTGCCATGCACCGGATCGTAGTCGTACTTCGCCATCCAGGCCTTATACTTCTCCGGCGAAATTGGCCCCAACTGTCCGTTATGTCTGGTGTAAGCGTAGTCCTTGACCGCCGTATTGAAGTTGCAGGTGAAGTAGTTGTTTGCCTTTCCAAAGACCGGGAGCAGCACCGTCAACACCTGGCCAGGCTTCTTCCAGCGCGCCGGATAGGTCTCGTAGGCAAACGATGTCTTGAACTTCTCGCCGCATGCGTAATTGAAGTCCACGCCGATCACGCCGTCCCCCTCGAATAAGTCTCCCCGGCCATCGCCCTTCGACTCTTGCACATTCCGCATGTAGTAGAAGGTCGTCGCGTCTTTGCTGAAGATGCGGATGCGAAGCGTGTAGTCGGCCATGTTCTTGCTCTCGCCATTCAGCATGGAAGCGCTCAGCAACAGACATACAGCGAACGAATGCACAAGGAACTTCGTCATGAATTTCATATGGCACACATTCTATCCAACAAGAGCATTGGCAACCAACTACTTTCTCGCGATCGTTTTCTATGGAGTTGTGGGCGGTGCTGTGTCTGCGGGCTTGTCTGGCAGCGGGGTTGGGGTGGATACGGGAACCGGCAGCAGCACGCGCTTCTGGCTTCCCGGCGCGGCCTCACCCGGCTTGAGGATCGTCGGCGGCTTGGCCGTGCCATCCTCGCCGTTGCCCGGTTTGCCGTCGCCCATGGCGATCTCGTGAGTGTCCTCTGGATCGAGATAGCCGCGCAGCTCGTTCTGGTCGTGAATCACGATTGGCTTACCCAGCGCGGCGATGCGCAACTCGGTCACGCGGTCGCCCTCGAAGCGGACGAAGCGCACGGTCTGCGGCATCTGTCCGTAGATCCACTCCTCGTAGCGCCGAGTGGTCGAGCCGGGGACCAACTCGCGCACCTTCGACTGCGGCGCGCCCATCGCGGCCAGCACCATCTTGCGGTCCATCCCCACCAGCACGTCGTGATGCGCAACCGCGTCCTTGAGGAACGGCGGCAGGCTGTCCGCGTAGGCCTCGGCAGAGGTCTTCACGCCGAAATCAATAATGGGGTCCAGCAGCGCCTTCACCTCCGGCGCGCTCACCTCCGGCAGCCCACCCTCGAAGAGCAGCGTCACGCGACAGCCGGTCACCTGCGCTCCGTCGTCGGGAACGATGGGAATGTCGTTGAGTTCGATGTGACGCAGAAAGCGGTGCTTCAGGTATGGCCCGCCGTTCAGGTCGAAGACGATGCGGTCGTCCTTCACCGTCACCGCAGTGAGCACGATGCGGTCGCCCGGCGCGGCCGACTGGCCCTTCTTGTAGAGCATCTCCTTATATGCGTCGCCGCTTGGCCGCAGGTTGCCGTTGGCCACCAGGATGAGGTCCTCGCCCAGCGGCAGCGCGCGATGCGCGAAGCCCTGCTCGGCCTCCAGATTGCGCACCAGCTCGCCCCGTCCGCGTTCCGTGATGGGGGCCGGAGGCAGTTCGATCCGCGTGGGATGAAACTCGGTGGAGACGTCCGCCATGGCTGTCTTTTCGCCCACCACGAAGACCTGCGCGCGCGCCACGCCGCTCAGTCCGCAGGCCAGCCCTCCGGCCAGCAGACATGCCGGAAGTCGTGCGGCGAGCGGACTCCATCGATGGGAACGAAAGGCCATCGCAGGCACCTCATGGTGAGGAAATCTTGCGCCTTCCTTTGCCTTTTTTCAAGCGAAGGTTAAATGCGGTAGAGGGTCAGTTCAGATTGTCTTGAAGGGATGCGGCTCAGTTTGGATTGCCTTGAAGGGGTGCGGATCAGTTTGGATTGTCTTGAAGGGGTGCGGCTTCAGCCGCACCGGTACAACCAATAAATCATGGGGACTTTAGTCCCCGAGGGAAATCCCTTTCGACAAACTGCCCTCTACCTTGGTCACACGTAAAAGGCCCGCATCTACTCGGACGGAGTGCCTGCGCCGGGACTCTGTGGCGTGCTGGGGAGAATCTGCACCAGCGATGCGGGCTGCGCCGATTCGCCTGCCTGCTCCATCGCAACGTGCGCGGCGGGCGGCGCAATCGATACGTCGTAACCGCCGGGGATCAGCGGCGGATGGGTGTACTCCCAGGCGTAGTCGCTCGTCGCGCGCACCAGGATCGGAATCGCAGCCAGCAGAAGCAAAATTGAGAACGCCGCAGCGGCTGGCCCGTACTCGCTGCCGGTGAGCCAGGCGGGGCCGGCGGCGCGCGTGTCCACGATGGAGCTGAAGCTGTTGTCGCCGCCCAGCGGCAGCCCGAAGAGCACTGCGACCGATGCGGCCCACGCGAAGCTCAGTCCCCACAGCAGCCACACCCCGTGCGTGCGCAGCCAGCAGAGCGAGAGCAGCACGACAGTCAGCATTGCAACCAGAACGCGCGTTCCATCGGGAGTGCCGTAGGCGGTGGGAATGAATGCGGCGCGGACCGCCATCAGAAGGACGAGAATCATCGTCGCGCGCACCGGGCCGGTCGCCTCGATCAGCCGCTGGAAGCCATAGCCGTAGATTGCCAGCGCGTGGGCCAGCGTTGCGAGGGCGAGCGTCAGCAGGCCGACGCCAAGCAGCATGAAGGCGCGCGGCGCGGTCCATAGCTGCACGTTGAGCGCGCGCGCCAGCGCCATCGGCAGAACAACAGCAACGGCGAGTCCCCAGCCAATGGCAGTTCCAATGGCCCATTCAGTGCGCCAGGTTGCGCGTCGCGGCAGGCCAAGCGTCAGCCGCAGCGGCGCGCGGCGGCCTTCGATGGCGCGCAGCAGCGCAAGTCCGCAGACCAGAAAAAACAGCAGAAGGATCGCCTGTACGAGCGGCAGCGCGCTGCCCAGGTCGAAGCGAAATTCAATAATGCTGGCTGCGTCTGTAGCAAGGGCCTGCGCGCAGAAGTACCAAAAGATCGCGGCCAGAAAGAGAACAAACTGCAATGAGCGCGAGACCGGCAGTGGGCGCGCTGGGCCGGTCGGCGGGAATGGCACGGCGCTGGCGGTTGCGGTTGGCATGGTTTCTTGCAGCTTATTGCTGTATCCCTAAACAGTTTTGCTTAAGGGCACGCCTTAAGCCGTGCCGTAAGAGCTTCTTTTGAATTGGGGCTTTAGCCCCTGAGGTACGTTTCCCATCCGCGCTCACTCGGCGGTGGTATAGAACTGCGCGATGTTGCGGAACTTCTGGTAGCGCTCTTCCAGCATCTGCTCCAGCGGTTTGGCGTCGAGCTCGGCCAGATGAAAGCGCAGCCGCTCGTCCACCAGCGCCATGGCCAGCGCGGGATCGTTGTGCGTGCCACCTTCGGGTTCGCCCAGCACGTCGTCGACGCAGCCCAGCGACTTCACGCTGTACGCCGTATACTTCAGCGCGTCGGCGGCCTGCTGTTTCTTCGTCGCGTCCTTCCACATGATCGACGCGCATCCCTCGGGCGAGATCACCGAGTAGATGGCGTTCTCCAGCATCAGCACGCGGTCGGCCACGGCCAGAGCCAGCGCGCCTCCCGACCCGCCCTCGCCGGTAATCGTTGCAATCGTCGGAACCCGCAGCCGCGACATCTCAAGCAGGTTGCGCGCGATTGCCTCGCCCTGCCCGCGCTCCTCCGCGCCGATGCCGGGGTTGGCGCCCGCCACGTCCAGAAAGGTGAAGATGGCGTGGCCAAACTTCTCCGCAATCTTCATCGCGCGCAGCGCCTTGCGATAGCCTTCGGGGTCGGGCGAGCCGAACTTGCGCGCCACGCGCTCCTTGATCGAGCGCCCCTTCAGGTTGGCCACCACCATCACCGGCCGTCCGTGAAAGCGCGCCATGCCGCAGGCCATCGCACTGTCGTCGCCGAAGGCGCGGTCGCCGTGGATCTCGCTGAAGTCGGTGAACAGTGCCGCGATGAAGTCCATCGGATAGGGACGCTCCGGATGCCGCGCCAGCTCCGTCCTGCGCCATGCCTCCGGCACAGCCGTTGCTGCCGCCTGCACCTGCGCGAGCTTGCCTGGTTCCTGTTCTGCCATTCAATCCATTGTATCGGAGTGCGCCTCGCAAGTCGCAGCTTGCAGTTGTTTTGAAAGGGACGGGGTTCAGCCTCTCTCGCGTCGTCATTCTGGCGTAGCCAGAATCTCAGTATTGGCACTTGCCTTTGTATTTGCCATTGTCCTCCCACAGCCATAAACTTCCCGCATGGAAAAAGGAGGCTACGCCTACATCCTGTCCAGCAAAGGCAAGCGCCTCTACACTGGAGTCACAGCCCAACTGCAAATTCGCGTCACCCAGCACAAAGCCAAAAAGAACCCCGCCTCCTTCGCCTCGCGCTACAACATCAATCAGCTCGTCTATTACGAGGCGTTTGCCACCATCGGCGAAGCCATCGCCCGCGAATCCAACATCAAGAACATGCACCGGCTCGAAAAGATTCAACTCATCGTCGCTCTAAATCCAACCTGGCGAGATTTAAGTGAAGACTGGGGCAAATCCATCGCGCCCTTCGACGAATCCAAACTCAAGCCCCCCACCACCTTCTAGCCACCT
>PLOU01000145.1 GCA_003142235.1 Granulicella sp. | reverse complement strand
TAGCGCGCCATCCATCCGCCGTCGATGACCAGCACGTGGCCGGTGATGTAGTCGGAGGCGGCGGAGGCGAGGAAGACGGCCGCGCCGACGACGTCGGTGGTCTCGCCCCAGCGTCCTGCCGGGATGCGGTCCAGGATCGCCTTGCTGCGTTCCGGGTCGGCGCGCAGCGGTGCGGTGTTGTTGGTTGCGATGTAGCCGGGCGCGATGGCGTTCACCTGAATGTTCTTGACGGCCCACTCGTTGGCCAGCGCCTTGGTGATCTGCGCGACGGCGCCCTTGGCCGCGGCGTAGGAGGGCACGCGGATTCCGCCCTGGAAGCTGAGCAGGGATGCGGTGCTGATGATCTTGCCCGGAGCGCCGCGCGAGATCATGTCGCGGCCGGCAAGCTGCGAGAGCTGGAAGACGGCGGTCTCGTTGATCTGAATGACCTTCTGCCAGTCGGCCAGAGGAACGTTGACGGCGTCCTCGCGCAGGATGATTCCGGCGTTGTTCACCAGGATGTCGACGCGGCCAAACTTGGCAAGCACCTGCTTGAAGAGCGCCTCCGGAGCGGCGGTGTCGGAGAGGTCGGCGGCGAATGCGGCGGACTTGCCGCCCGCGGCGATGATGGCGTCGGTGGTCGCGGTGGGGGGACGCACGTCGTGCGTGGCGACGGTGGCGCCAGCCTGGGCGAAGGCGATGGCAATGGCTGCGCCCATTCCGCCGGCCGAGCCGGTCACGAGGGCGATCTTGTTGTCGAGACGGAAGGAATCGAGGATATTTGTCATGGTAAGAGATACTTTACGCTGGCCCTGCCGCATCGGGCAAACTCCGCTGACGCGAAGTGTGAGTCGGATCACTCATCTTGCCGGGTCTCTCCGTTACAATGGTTTGCGGTGCCTCCACGCGGCGCGACTGGACGTGGAGACCGAAGGAGACTTATGAAGCTGGTTCAGATGGCCGACCCCGTGCGCTATGCGCGGATGACAAGCGAAGAGCTGCGCGAGACGTTTCTGCTGGAAGGTTTGTTTACCCCCGAACGCATCGACCTGGCCTATGTGGACCTGGACCGCGCCGTGATCGGCTCCGCGGTGCCGACGGTCAGCGCGCTGACGCTGGAGACCCAGCCGGAGCTGCGCTCCGACTACTTCCTGGAGCGTCGCGAGCTGGGTGTGCTCAACACCGGAGGGCCGGGCACGGTCACGGTCGATGGAGTACCGTTTGAGTTAGACAAGCTGGACTGCCTTTATGCAGGTCGCGGAAGTAAGTCGGTTACTTTCTCAAGTAAGTCGGCCTTTGCCCCGGCTGCTTTCTACTTACTGAGCTATCTGGCGCACACTGTATGTCCCACCAGGATGGTGAAGTTCGCCGACCTGAAGGGGCTGGAGCTTGGATCGGCCGAGACATGCAACAAGCGGACCATCTACAAGGCCATCTATCGCGACGGCATCCAGAGCTGCCAGTTGGTGATGGGATTCACCCTGCTTGCGACGGGAAGCAACTGGAACACCATGCCCGCGCACACGCACAATCGGCGGTCGGAGGTCTACTTCTACTTCGATGTCGAGCCCGACCAGCGCGTGGTGCACTTGATGGGGCCGCCGGACGCGACCAGCCATCTGATCATGGCGGACAAGCAGGTGGTGGTCTCTCCGGGGTGGTCGATCCACGCCGGCGTGGGCACCAAGAGCTACGGCTTCTGCTGGGGCATGGGCGGAGAAAACCAGGCCTACGACGACATGGACCCGGTTGCGATCCGGGACTTGAAGTAAAGAATAAAAAACAAAAAAATAGCGAGAATAGAAATAATTTCAAGTAGCAATTGGACTAAGGAGCTTGGAATTAATGGCGAATAGCAAGAATAGCCTGGTAATTCGCAGCAAGGAAGAGTGCAAGTGGGACCTNNGTGGGCCTGGGCGAGGTGATGCTGCGGCTCGATCCGGGCGATGTGCGCGTGGCCACGGCGCGCCAGTTCCAGTTGTGGGAGGGCGGGGGCGAGTACAACGTGGCGCGCGGCCTGCGCCGCTGCTTCGGGATGAAGACCGCGGTGGTGACCGCGCTGGCCGACAACGCCGTGGGCCGGCTGATCGAAGACCTGATGCTGCAGGGCGGCGTGGACCAGTCGCATGTGAAGTGGGTGAAGTTCGACGGTGTGGGCCGGACCGTGCGCAATGGGCTCAACTTCACGGAGCGCGGATTTGGCGTGCGCGCCGCGCTGGGCTGTAGCGACCGCGGCCACACGGCGGTGAGCCAGTTGCAGCCGGGCGAGATCGACTGGGACAAGATCTTCGGCGCCGAGGGCGCGCGCTGGCTGCACACCGGCGGAATCTTCTGCGCGCTGAGCGAATCGACCGCCGAGGTCGCCAAGGAGGCCATGATTGCCGCGCACAAACACGGGGTCATCGTCAGCTACGACCTGAACTATCGCGACTCGCTGTGGAAGTCGATCGGCGGCAAGGCGCGCGCCACCGAGGTGAACCGCGAGCTGGCGAAGTACGTGGACGTGATGCTGGGCAACGAAGAGGACTTTACCGCCGCGCTGGGCTTCGAGATCGAGGGCGTGGGCGAGAGCCTGGGCGCGCTGGATTCGGGCAGCTTCCGGCGGATGATCGAGAAGGCGGTAGCGGCATTCCCCAACTTCCGCGCGGTGGCCACCACGCTGCGCCACGCCAAGACGGCGACGATCAACGACTGGGGCGCGGTGTGCTACTACGAGGGCGTGTTCCACGAGGCGCGTCCCATGCCGGACCTGGAGATATTCGACCGCGTGGGCGGCGGCGATTCATTCGCATCGGGGCTGATCTACGGCTTTTTGAATGAGAAGGGCGCGGAGTGGGCCGTGAACTGCGGATGCGCGCACGGCGCACTGGCCATGACCACTCCCGGCGACACAACCATGGCGACGTTCGACGAGGTGCAGCGCATTATGAAGGGCGGCGGAGCGCGCGTACAGCGCTAGCCGCATGCAGTAAATAGAGAGCAAACAGGTTTTCATCCGCGAATCGCGAACGAATTAAATCAGAGAATCGCTGAACAGATTGACAGGAGAAAGAAATGCAGAAAACAGAGGTTCTGAATGCACTGCGCAAGATCGGCCTGGTGCCGGTGTTGCGCGCCGAGAACGAAGAGCAGGCGCTGGCGCTGGCAACGGCGGTGGCAGCCGGCGGCGTCACCGTTCTGGAAGTCACCATGACCGTCCCCGGCGCGTTCCGCGTGATGCGTCGCCTGGCAGTGGAGCGGCCCGACCTGCTGATCGGTGCGGGCACGGTGCTGGACGCCGAGACGGCGCGGATGTGCATTCTGGAGGGCGCGGCGTTTGTGGTGAGCCCCACGCTCAACCTCAAGACCATCGAGATCTGCCACCGCTACGGCGTGCCGGTGCTTCCGGGCGCGCTGACGCCCACCGAGATCCTCACCGCGTGGGAGGCCGGCGCGGACGTGGTCAAGGTCTTCCCGGCAAGCGCGCTGGGCGGGGCGAAGTACCTCAAGTCGATCAAGGCGCCGCTGCCCCAGGTGGAGCTGGTGCCCACCGGCGGCGTNNGCCATCCGGGAGGGTCACCCCGAGACGATTACCGAAAACGCACGGAAGTACCTAGCCATTGTGCATAAGTTCCGCGAATCGCGGGCGCAGGCCGCCGGTTGAGTTTATGCTTGCAGCAACGTTATGGTTCTGCCGCGCATCTATCTCTTATGTTGTGACCAGGGATACAGCAGTTTCCAGATTCAGATTGTAGATTTGTTGTTAGACAGTTTCGGGACAATGTAGCAATTGCTTCCCCCTGCCGATAGAGTTCCATACTGGGTTGTCTCAGGATGCGGCCTATGAGGGTTTTATCGCAGGTGGTTCCAGATGCGAATAATGTTTTGCGGGTTTTTCGCAAGAAAACCACATTGCACCACTCTCGCTCGAATCCGGCACGGTGATTCCGTTCAGGGATTGCGCGAAATTCTCCCAGCGGTAAGCGATAACAGGAAGCCATGGCACGGAAAGAAGTGAGATGTCCCACATGCAGCGGTAACGCGACCCTGCGAGTCCACCGCAACGGCTTTTTGCAGCAGAGCGTGTTGGGCCACTTCGGGATTTACCCGTGGAAGTGCGGCGCGTGCGGATCGCTGTTCCTGTTTCGCAGCCGTGGCTACCGCACCAGGCGGAGCAAGCCGGTGCCCGACACAGGCGCCGCGGAATAAAACCAAAGTCAACTTCTATAAAGAGGCTTCAGGCCGACTACAGGCTGCCGGTCATCGGGCGGCGTGATTCCTGCGCCTTTCAGGCTGCGCGCAATGCACGGTGGTTCAGAACTTCACCATCAGGGTGCGGCCTTCTGCGGAGCTTTGACGGGCCAACTCCAGCAGGCGGATGACGCGGAAACCGTCCTCTGGCGTCACGGCGAGCGGGGCCGTGCCGAGGATTGCGTCGCGCACGTTGGCGTAAAAGCCGCGATAGTCGCCCCGCTCGGTCTTCACCTCGCACGTCACCAGTATCCCAGGGTCGGCCGGATTGGGAGCGACGGTAAGCGTTCCCCAGGCGGATTCGTCCTCCTGCAACCACACCTCCTGCGAGCCTTGCGCGGGTACCTTTGCGCCGGCCACCAGCGCGGGCTCCTGCGGGTCAAGGCCGTGCTTGCGGAAACTGCCCCTGGTCCCATGCAGCAGGAAGCGCGGCGCGTTGTCGCAGGCCAGGTAGCTGGTGCGGCAGTGCGCCAGCAAGCCCTTTCCATTCGCCGCGGGCACGCCGTTGATCTTTTCTGGATAGCTCAGCGTGATGTCGAAGGCGTCTTCGATGGCCGTCTCATCGCGGTCCGCGCGCACGCTGGCGGTGATGGCGGCGGGCGCGCCGAAGAGCGCCAGCGCCTGATCGACCAGGTGCGGGCCGAGGTCGAAGAGCATTCCATTCGCCGGATTCTCCGCCTCCTTCCATGTGTTCTCGCGCGGGACGGGGCGGAAGCGGTCGAAGTGCGACTCGAATGTGACCAGGCGGCCGACGGCCTGCTCTGCAATCAGCTTCTTCACGGTGAGGAAGTCGCCGTCCCAGCGCCGGTTGTGGAAGGGAATGACCAGCAGACCCTTGGCTTTGGCGATGCGCCCCAGTTCCAGCGCCTCCTCGCTGGTGGCCGCAAACGGCTTGTCGATAACGACGTGTTTGCCCGCTTCGAGAGCCTGCTTGGCCAGCGCAAAGTGCGTCTCGTTGGGCGTGGAGACGACCACCAGCTCGATGGACTTGTCTGCCAGCAGCTCCTCGACCGAGCGCGCAATCTTCGTTGCGGGATATGCCTTGGCCGCCTCGTCTCCCTTGCGCTGCATGATGGCGGCGAGGCGAAGCCCCTGCACCGCGTTGACGAACGGCGCATGAAAGACGCGCCCGCCCAGCCCGTACCCGATCACTCCAACGCCGATCTCCCGCTCTGCCATCACGCCCTCCCAATCTCTCTCAACGCAGGATACATCCTTCGGAAGCGCGCGTAGGCCGCCTCCATTGCCGCAGCATTCTTCGGCTGGATCGTCTCCGCGACGTGGACTGTCTCGGCGCACGCATCCTCCACGCTCTGCCACGCGGCGACGCCGACCGCGGCCAGCAGCGCCGCGCCGAACGCTCCACCCTCCTCGGCGGCGAGCAGCTCCACCGGCTGGCCGTAGACATCGGCCTGGATCTGCCGCCACAGCGGGCCGCGCGCGCCTCCGCCGCCCAGCCTGATTCGTGCCGCAGGAATCCCCAGCTCCGCGAACAAGGAGAGAGTGTCGCGCAGGCTGAAGGCCACGCCCTCCATCACCGCGCGAACGAAGTGGGCGCGCGTGTGCGAGGCCGTGACGCCGACGAACGCGGCGCGCGCCAACGGGTCGAGGTGCGGCGTGCGCTCGCCGAAGAGGTACGGCGCCCACAGCATTCCATCGCTGGCGGCGGGAATTCGCGCGGCCCCGGCGGTCAGCTCGTCGTAGGAGGTCCCAGCGGCAAATGTATCGCGCAGCCAGCGCAGCGAGAGGCCCGCGCCGTTGGTCACGCCCATCACATGCCACATCCCCGGCACGGCGTGGCAGAAGGTGTGCAGGCGACCAAGGCGGTCCAGCGTGGGCTTGTCTGTCGCGGCAAAAACCACGCCGCTGGTGCCGATGGTCGCCGAGACCGCGCCGGGCGAGACGATTCCCATTCCGACCGCGCCCGCGCCCTGATCTCCCGCGCCCGCGGCGACGGGAGTTCCAGCGGCGAGGCCAGTGGCGGCCGCGCCTGCATCGCTCACGCGCGCGCAGATCTCGGGGCCTTCAAAGAGACGCGGAAGCCAGGCGAGCGGAATGCCCGCGGCCTCGGCGACCTCCTCCGACCAGCGGCGATGCGCTACATCGAGCAGAAGCGTTCCGCTGGCCTCCTGCATGTCGATGGCGAACTCGCCGGTCAGCCGGTAGCGGACGTAATCCTTGGGGCAGAGGACGTGCGCGATGCGCGCGAAGATTTCGGGCTGATGGGTGCGCACCCAGAGCAGCTTGGTGAGGGTGAAATTCGGCAGCGCGGGATTGCAGGTCAGCTCGATCAGCCGCTCGCGGCCGATCTTGTCGTTGAGCCAGTCGCACTCCGGCTGGGTGCGCTGGTCGCACCAGATGAGCGCGGGACGCAGCACTTCGCCCGCCGCGTCCAGCATCACGCAGCCGTGCATCTGGCCGGTCAATCCAACGGACTGGATCTTTGCGCCATCCAGTTCGGCGGCGGCAATCGCGCCCGCTATGGCCTCGCGCGCCGCCCGCCACCAGTCCTCGGGCTGCTGCTCCGCCCAGCCAATCTGCTCGGAGTGGACCGCCGCGTGCTCACTGGCCGCCGACGCCACCACGCGGCCCTCGCGGTCCACCAGCAGCGCCCGCGTTCCCCCCGTCCCTACATCGATTCCCAGAAACATCGCGCAGTCACTCCTTCAATTCCGTCGCTCGCCGATTCCATTTCGATTGCATCCAAAGTGTATCCGCTTCGCCGAGGCGGGTGCATGCGCGCCGCATCGAAAACTTCCCTGCGATAAGCCCATTGCAACGAACGGCAGGATTGCGAGGAGCAATTGAGAACTAAGAACCCCAATGGATGCGCCAACCTTTCAGGACCGCCTGAAGAACAGGTAACATAGAAGCAATGGTGCAATGGAATGCAGTGTCGTCTGGCTGGAGGGCCCTTGCGGCTGGCGGCCTCACTTACTTGCTACTTGCCGCCGCCGCCGTCGGCCACGCGCAAGCGGGCAGCCCCGGGGCCACATCTTCCGCCGAGGCGCAGGCCACCCAGGGCGCGTTGCAGCAGCTCTCCGCGCCCGGCGGAGTGGACCTGGCCACGCCCACGCAGGGCGCATTCGGCGGTTCGCTGGTCGCGGGCAAAGCGACGGACGCGGTGCTCGACCTCTCGCTGGACGACGCCATCGCGCGCGGCCTGCGCCAGAACCTCGGCCTCATCCTGCAGACCTCCGCGCAGCAGAGCGCGCACGGCCAGCAGATGGAGCAGCTCCAGGCGCTGCTTCCCACCGTCACCGGCGACGCATCCATCGAGGTGGAGCAGATCGATCTGGCCGTCTTCGGCCTCAAAATCCCCGGCCTGAATCCCATCGTCGGGCCGTTCCAGGTGGAAGACTTCCGCGCCTACCTCACGCAGAGCCTCATCAACGTTCCCGCGCTGGAGAGCTACATCGCCGCCAGGCACAACTTTGCCGCGGCCAAGCTCACCGCCGAAGACGCGCGAGAGATGGTGGTGCTCACCGTGGGCAACGCCTACCTGCTGTGCCTGGCCGACGCGGCGCGCATCACAGCGGTCAATGCCGAGCTGGCCACCAGCAAGCTCTCGCTGGACCAGGCCACGGCATCGCACGACGCCGGCGTCAGTCCGCGGCTCGACGTTCTGCGCGCGCGGGTGGACTACCAGAACGAGCAGCAGGCGCTCATCTCCACAACCAACCAGTTGGCCAAGGACAAGCTGGCGCTGGCGCGCGCCATCGGCCTGCCGCTCGACCAGGCTTATCGCCTCACCGACACGGAGCCCTACGCCGCGCTGGACAACCTCGATCCCGCAACTGCGTTTGCGCAGGCGCTGAAGAACCGCAAGGACCTCGCCGCCGCCAATGAACAACTCGCCGCCGCGCGCGACCTGCAGACCGCGGCCCGCGCCGCCCAGCTTCCCACCGTGCAGTTCTCCGGCGACTTCGGAGACATCGGCCAGACCGCCAACCACTCGCACGGCACCTACACCGCAACCGGCAGCGTCTCCGCGCCCATCCTTCAGATTGCCAGGACCCGCGGCGAGGAGGACATCGCCGGAGCGCAGGTTGCGCAGGCCAGCGACAAGCTGGCCGACCATGTGCAGCAGGTCAACGCCGAGATTCGCGACTCGATCCTCGACATCCAGTCCGCCGCCAAGCTGGTGGAGGCGGCCAAGTCCAACGTCGATCTGGCCAACGAGGCGCTCAGCGAGGCGCAGCAGCGCTTCCACTCAGGCGTCAGCGACAACCTGCCCGTCAGCCAGGCGCAGTCCTCGGTGGAGCAGGCCAACGACCAGTACATCGCCGCGCTCTACCAGCACAACGCCGCCAAGCTCTCGCTGGCGCGCGCACTCGGCGTCGCGCAGTCCAACCTGAAAGATTTTCTCGGAGGAAAGTAACCGTGGCAGACGAACAGAACCGGAGCGGCGCGCAGGCCGCCGACCAATCCGCCGAAATTAATGGAAACGCCCAGACCAGCGCCGTCGCGCAGAGCGAGACCAACGACTCCGCCGAGACCAACGGCAACCGCACGTTCGCCGTCATCGGCGTCGTGCTGCTGATCGTTCTCGGCGCGGCCTTCTTCTACTGGCGCTCCACCTTCGTCGAAGACACCGACGACGCGCAGGTCGATGGCAACCTCTACCAGATCAGCTCGCGCGTCTCCGGTCAGGTGGTCAAGGTCACCGTGGACGACAACCAGACCGTGCAGGCCGGCCAGTTGCTGGCTGAGATCGACCCCACCGACTACCAGGTCGCGCTCGATCAGGCGCAGGCCAATCTGGCCAGCGCGCAGGCAGAGTTCGCGCAGGCCACGGTTAACGTCCCCATCACGCAGGTCACTGTCGGCACCGTGGTCAGCACCACCGCCAGCGATGTGAAGGGATCGAACGACATAGTGGCGCAGGCGGAGAAGCAGGTGGAAGCCGCCAACGCGCGCGTCGCCGAGGCCAAGGCCAACGCGCTCAAGGCGCAGGCGGACGTCGATCGCTACACCCCGCTGGTCGAGAAGGACGTGATCTCCAAGCAGCAGTACGACGCTGCCGTGGCCGCAGCCGCGGCCTCGAAGGCCGCCGTCGCCGGGGCCGAGGCCGAAGTGCTCGCGGCGCAGAACGCCGTCGCCAGCGCGCGCCAGCGTCTCGCCCAGGCCGAGGCGCAGTCGGCGCAGTCGGTGAAGAACGGCCCCGACCAGGTCCGCGTGCAGCAATCCCGCGCCGCCGCCGCCGCAGCCACCATCCAGCAGGCCCAGGCACGCGTCGAACAGGCGCGTCTCAACCTTTCCTACACGCGCATCACCGCGCCGGTGGCCGGAATCGTCAACAAGAAGAACGTCGAGGTGGGCGCAAACCTGGCCGCCGGCCAGGACCTGATGACTATCATCCCGCTCACCGACCTGTGGGTCACCGCCAACTTCAAGGAGACGCAACTCACCCGCATGCGCGCCGGCCAGAAGGTCACCATCAAAGTCGACGCCTACGGCGGGCGCAAGTTCTCCGGCGCGGTCACGCAGATCGGCGGCGCCACCGGCTCCATGCTCTCGCTCTTCCCGCCGGAGAACGCCACCGGAAACTACGTCAAGGTGGTGCAGCGCCTCCCCGTGCGCATCGACTTCACCAACCTGCAGCAGGAAGACGGCGACTACGTCCTGCGCCCCGGCCTCTCCGTCACCCCGGTGGTCGAAGTCAAATAGAGTTGTGAGTGGGATTTACCGATCCCTCTACGCCGCGGGCCGGATCGCTGCGCCGATCGGCGCCGCCTCACTCCGCCTCGGCCAGCGAGAACTTGTGCCGCACATCCGAGCCGCGCAGCCAGAAGATCACGTCCTCGGCGATGTTGGTCGCATGGTCGGCCGCGCGCTCCAGGTTGCGCGCAATCAGGATCGCGGTAATCGCCTGCGTGCTTACCTCCGGCTTCTGCTGCATCACCTCCATCAGCTCGGCCTGCACCGCCTTGTTGGCCTCGTCCACCGCGTCGTCCATCGACAGCACGCTATCGGCCATGCGCGCGTCCGCCTCCAGCAGCGCCTGGATCGCCGTGCGAATCATCACCCCCGCTTGCTCGCCCATCTCCTCGATGTCGACCGGAAGCTGCATCACCGGCTCGTCCTTCAACGCCAGCGCGCGCTCCGCAATGTTCGCCGCCTGGTCCCCGATCCGTTCCAGGTCGCCATTGATCTTGATCACCGACAGGATGAAGCGCAGGTCGATGGCCATGGGCTGCTCCTTGGCCAGCAGTTCGTACGCCATCTCGTCGACCACGGTTTCGGCGGTGTTGATCGCCTCTTCGATCTCCAGGACGTGCTCGCACAGCGCCATGTCGCGCTCCAGGTAGCCCTCCACCGAGAACTCCAGCGCCTGCTGCGACAACGCCGCCATCGCCAGCAGCTTGTCCTTCAGCTCGGCCAGTTGCAGATGAAAGTTGATGCGCGGCATGATGGAAGACTCCTCGTCTGAAAAAGCGACAACCTCTATTGTGACGCAGATGTGAAACAGCCGTGTGAATATGCCATGACAGAGTAGCCCCAATAATACCTTCGCGGCATCACGGATAGATCAGGTACTTCGCCCGCCGCGCTTTGAAATCGGCCAGCGCGGAGGCCCAGCTCGCCGCAATCGTTCGCGGATCGTCGCCGCGAGCGAGCGCCGCCATCGTCTCCGCGTTCGCTACCAGCGGCGCGGCCTTCTCCAGCTTGAACTGCGCGGGATAGAGATGATGCAGCGCGGAGAGGACCTCAATGCCAAGCTCCGGCGAGTCGAGCGCGATGCGGTCGGTGACGGTGAGGCGCACGCCCTCGATGGTCTGTCCGTGGTAGGGATATTGATTCGCGTCGTCGGCGACCGCAAACCGCGTCGCCGCAAACCCCACGCCGGGAATCCTGCGCGCCGTCAGGTAAGCCGCGACCGCCTTGCCGTCGAACCAGGCAGGGATTGCGGGCGCGTCTTTTGTGGCGTCGGTTGTGCCCGCGCCGAAGACCTCAAACGGCGTCGCGGTGCCGCGCCCCACCGAGACATTGGTCGCGTCCATCATCCCTAGGCCGGGATACAGCACCGCCTCCGCCACGCTGCGCAGGTTCGGCGAAGGGTTCACCCACGGTACGCCGGTAGCATCGAAGAACTCCTCGCGCCGCCAGTTCTGCATCGGCACCACAGTAAGGCCCTGACGAGTAGTCTCCGTCTTGCTTAAGGGCACGGCTTCAGCCGTGCCGTCTGCCGAACAGTTGCAGGGCGGCTTTAGCCGCTGAGGTATGTCCTTTGCATGCTCAGACAATTCGTCCTTCTTCGCACTCGCATCGCAACTCGCGGCCCGCTCTCCTTGCATATAACGAGCCAACTCTCCCAGCGTCATGCCATGGCGCAGTGGCAACGGCATGTAGTTGATGTAAGACTCCGCCGTATCCGACACTGGCCCCTCGACCGCTTGGCCACCGATCAGGTCTGGCCGATCCAGCACAATCAGCTTGAAGTTGGTCACCATGCGATGGCAGGTCGTGTCTTCCACAAAGTAGCCGAGGACGGTCTCGTAGGTGTAGAAGCGGACGCCCGCATCCTGCAGGTCGATAACGACGGCGTCGAGGTTCTTCAGGTCTTCGGGCTTGGGCCTGCGATCTTCGTCCTTTGCACCGTAGAGGCTGATGACCTTCAGCCCGCTCGCTCGATCAATCTCCTGGCCGATCTCAGAGGAGTCCTTTGCGCCAAAGATGCCGTGCTCGGGCGAGAAGAGCGTGGTCAGCTCCACGCCGCCGCCAATGCCGCGCAGCACGTCGATGGTGTGACGGCCCTCGGCATCGAGCCCGGTCTGGTTCGTCAGCAACCCAATCCGCAGCCGCCCGCCGTTGCGCGCTGCCGCTTCCTTGAGGACTGCAAAGTTGGTGGCTTCCAGAACGTCAATGCCAGTCAACACGCGCGTGTCAGTCGATAAACTGGGTGCCCCATTCATCGCGGCCTCATCGCGATGAGTGGGAGAATCTAGTCCCAGCGCCACCGCCGCGGCAGTGGCCACCTCGCCGCGCAGCGCAGAGATTGGTGGATTGCCGCGAGGGTGAATTGCGTTTGCGAGCAGGATGACGTAGGTATCCGAGGACGGGTCTATCCAAAGGCTCGTCCCGGTAAACCCGGTGTGGCCGAAGCTGGCTGGCACTTCTGCGCCGGCGGTGGGGAAGACGCTGCCGCGTGGGCGTGAGTAGGCGGAGTTGATGTCCCAGCCAAAGCCGCGCTGGGCGACGCCGGTGGTGGTCTGACCGTCCTGGGTGAAGATGGTTGCGCCGGACTGGGCTGTCTTCGGCTGCTGCGGCGTGGTCATCAGTTGCAGCGTCTCGCGCTTCAGGGGGAAGTTGCTGGGCCGACCGGCCAGCCGATCCAGTAGCGCCTGCGCGAAGAGGGCTACATCGTCCGCAGTAGAGAAGACGCCCGCCTCTCCCGCCACGCCGCCCATGCGCCGCGTCGTGGGATCGTGCACCGTACCGCGCAGCAGATGGTCGAAGTCGGGATTGGTCTCCGCAGAGCCTTCGTTATCGTGCGCTGTGGGTGCGACGTTGATGATCGTCTGGACAAACCACGATTCCGGAGAAAATCCGCAGTCGATCAATTGAAGCCCAGTGTGGGGTGGGCCCATAGCTGAACCGATGGTTTCGCCTTCATACATGCAAACCGCTTTGTCGATAGGCAGATAGCGCGTGTGCGTCATGCGGAACG
Source organism: Granulicella sp. (assembly GCA_003142235.1). GTDB lineage: Bacteria > Acidobacteriota > Terriglobia > Terriglobales > Acidobacteriaceae > Edaphobacter. The sequence continues at coordinate 19,108 of PLOU01000145.1, read as the reverse complement.
GCTTGAATATTTTCTCTCGCGCATAGTTGTCGAGATCCTCTCTGCTCAGTCTCTCAACCAGCGCGCCGAGGACGATGTAGTTGATGTCGGAGTACTCGAAGTGCGTGCCGGGAGTGGTGGTGAGCTTTGAGTTCATTGCACGGCGGATGCCTTCGGCCTTGTCGGGAGCCTTGAGGCCCCAGCCGTCTTTGAGGTCCACATCGGGCGGCAGGCCGGAGTAGTGCGTCAATAACTCCCGCACCGTCACCTTCTCCTTGCCGTTGGCTGCGAAATCGGGGAGGTACTTCACTACCGGAGCGTCCACGTCCACCTTCCCAGCCTCCGCCAACTGCATCACCGCGGTCGACGTGACAAGACACTTAGTGAGCGAGGCCATGTCGAAGATGGTGTCTACGGTCATCGGCTCGGCGGGCGACGGCTTGCCGTCGAGGCCCGGCTCACCCGCCAGCTTGCGCACGCCGTAGGCCTGCCGGAAGACGACCTTGCCGCCGTGGCCGATGACAACGACCGCGCCGGGCAGCTTCTTCTGCGCGATGGCTGTGTTGATTGCATTTGAGACGGCAGAAAAATCCGGGGCGGAGGGGTTCGAGGTGGAAATGGTTGGAGCGGTTGTGGCTGGCTTGGCGGGTTCGGGGTCCTTCGACTGCGCGTCGCAAGGGCGCGACGCTCCGCTCAGGATGACAATCAGTAGGAGGAGGGCGGCGGTTGCGGTTTTGTGCGCGCGGCTGCGGAAGACAACGCTGGCCAATAAGCCGACGGCGAACGTCACCAGCGCGCCGATGATCACGTACCAGGTCCACGCCACCTTGGGCACGGTCACTCCCGCGATGCGCAGCGCCGCCGGCTGCAGCCACAGCGCAACATTCAGCGCGAAGCCGGTGATCATGCCCACGATCGCTCCTCCCTGGGTTGCGTACTTCGTCAGCGTCCCCAGCAAAAATACTCCCAGCAGGCAGCCGTATGCCACAGACGCGATGGAGAGGCCGATCTCCACCACGTTGCCAGTTCCGCCCGTATGCACGGCGTAGACGGCGACGGCGAATAGCACCAGCGCCCACAGCACGGTGCTGGCGCGCGAGACCACCATCCGCTCGCGCTCGAGGGCAGCGGGACGCCAGCCCATATAGAAATCGACGACTGTGGTGGACGAGAGCGAGTTGAGCGCGGCGCTGAGGTTGGACATCGCCGCCGCCAAGATCGCGGCGACCAGCAGACCCGCCACGCCAACCGGCATCTGCTGCACGATGAAGGCGGGAAAGATGCGATTTGTGTTCGCGCCATGCAGCGCAATCAGCGCCGCGGGGTGCATTCCATAGAACACGAACAGCCCCGCGCCGATCAGCAGGAAGAGCGCGAACTGGATGAAGATGACCACGCCGCTCGACAGCAGCGCGAGGCGGGATTCGCCGAGATTTTTCGCGGCGAGCATTCGCTGCACCATGAGTTGGTCCGTCCCATGCGATGCCATCGTCAAAAATGTTCCGCCCAGCACGCCGGCCCAGAATGTGTAGGTTGTGGTGAGATTGAATGCGAAGTTGAGCATGTGGAACTTGCCCGCCGCCGCGCCCACCGCATGGATCGTCGCCCAGCCGCCGGGGACGTGCGCGCCCAGCGACCAGATGGCGACCAGCGTTCCGCCAACGTAGATCGCCATCTGCACCACGTCGGTCCAGATCACCGCAGCCATCCCGCCCTCGAAGGTATAGAGGAGGGTGAGCGCGGAGATGATGGCGATGGAGAGCACGTCGCCGGTGCCGATAGCGATGCCGACGACGATGGAGACGGCGAAGACGCGCACGCCCTCGGCCGCCGCGCGGGTGAGCAGGAAGAGGCCCGCCGTGACCTTGTGCAGCGTGTGGCCGAAGCGCCGGTCGATGAGCTGATAGGCGGTGAGCATCTCGCCCTGGAAGTATTTTGGCAGGAAGAGCAGGGCCACCACCACGCGCCCGATCATGTATCCGATGACGATCTGCAGGAACCCGAAGTCGCCCGCGAATGCCAGTCCCGGTGTCCCGATGATGGTCAGCGTCGAGGTTTCGGCGGAGACGATGGAGAGCGCAATCGCCCACCACGGCACCGTGCGGTTGGCCAGGAAGTAGCCGCGCAGCGTTTTTTGTTGTGCTCGGTCCTTCGCCGCCGCGCCCGTGGCCGCGCGGCCGGTCGCACGATGGCGGCTGAAGCGCAGCCCGAAGAGCGTGATCGCCACCAGGTACAGCCCAACCACGCCGAGATCGAGCGCATGCAAGCGAACAGGCATTGCCTGAGTATAGCGGCTCGTCGAATTGAAAAAGACTTAACACCGATCTACACCGGCGAGCACCGATTAGAAACAGTTCTTGTCTTCATTAATAAAAATGTTTCTATTCGCTTTCGATCGATCCAATCGGTGCTAATCGGTGCTAAGTCTTTCGTCTGCGAACGCGTGGCTTATGATTGTTTGCGATGAGCCTCTTCCTCGCCATCGACGCGGGCGGCACCGGGACGCGGTGCCTGCTGGCCGACGAGACGCGCGTTCTGGCGCGCGCCACCGCCGGCACGGTGAAGCTGGTGCGCGTCGGCGAGCCGGAGGCGACCGCGCGCCTGCAGGCGATGCTCGCCGAGGCCGCGGCGGCGGCGGGCGTCTCGCTCAACCAGATCACTCGCACCTGCTTCGGCCTCGCTGGGATCGGCAGCCCCGTTGTGCGCGCGTGGGCCAGCCGCGTTCTCTCCAGCTCAGTCTCCGGCGAACTTCTGATCTGCGGCGATGAGGAGATCGCACTCGATGCGGCCTTCGCGGGAGGGCCCGGGATACTGCTCGTCGCGGGCACGGGATCGAACGCCATCGGACGCACGGATGCGGGCGAGACCTTCGGCGCGGGCGGTTGGGGGCCTGTGCTGGGCGACGAGGGATCGGGCACATGGATCGGCCTGGAAGCCCTTCGCGCCGCCCTGCGCGCACAAGACAGAATTCCGCTCGGAGATCAGTTGAACGACCAGCTCGGCGATTCTAATCGCGAGCAATCTGAGATGAAATGCGTCAGGGCATCCACTTCCCTGCTGCGCGAGATCGAGCGGCACTGGAGGCTCAACTCGCTGGGCGAGCTGGTCGCCTACGCCAACCAACGCGGCGATTGTGATCGCCCCGCGCCGGAGTTCGCCTCGCTCGCGCCCATCGTTGCGCGCTGCGCTGCGCAGGGCGACGCGCTTGCCGCCAAGGTCCTCACCCGCGCCGGCGAAGAACTCGCCGAGCTGGTCGCACTAGTATTCGGCAAGATGAGCGCGGCTGCCCCTACAGATGCGAAGGAATCGGCCTCAATCGGTGTTGCCTTCACCGGCGGCGTGCTGACCCACATCGCCCGCGTACGCGCCGCAATGACCGCGCGGCTCGCCGTCTTGCTGCCCGCGGCCTGCGTGCGCCAGTCTCCCGTCGATCCGCTGGAAGGGGCGCTGTGGCGCGCCCGCCGGGGCTGACTCATCGAGGGATCTCGGCGCCGGTTGAAGCGAAAGCGAAACTCACGCAAATCCTGCTTACAAACGCGAATGGCAACGCTATAATTCTCCGCATGTTTACACGGGGATTTTCCACTGCCTTCCTGCTTCTCGCCCTCACCGCCTCCACCGCCTCCGCCGTTGCCGCGCCTCCCACCGACGGAACTCCTTATCTGGACAGATCGGGCCCAACCGCGCGGCTGATGGTGGATGGCAAGCCGTTCCTGATCCTCGGCGGCGAGCTGCGCAACTCCAGCACCTCCAGCCTCGACTACATGGAGCCGATCTGGCCGCGGATGGCCGCCGCAAAGTTCAACACGCTGCTGGCCGTCACGACCTGGGAGCAGGTGGAACCGCAGGAAGGCAAGTTCGACTTCTCGCTGGTCGACGCCGCCATCGACGGCGCGCAAAAGAGCGGCCTCCATCTGGTCTTCCTCTGGTTCGGGAGCTGGAAGAACGGCATCTCCTCCTATGAGCCCGCATGGGTCAAGTCGGACATGAAGCGTTTCCCGCGCGTGCAGGACGCGCAGGGCACCAACCTCGAAATCCTCTCCGCGTTCAGCAACGCCAACCGCGACGCCGACGCGCGCGCCTACGCCGCGTTGATGAAGCACATCCATCAGGTGGACAGCAAGCACACCGTCCTGATGATGCAGGTGGAGAATGAGTCGGGAATCCTGGGCAATACGGCGCGCGACCACTCCGCGGAGGCCGAGGCGGCATGGAAGAAGCCCGTACCCGATGCGCTGATGAACTTCCTGACGAAGAACAAGGCGCAGTTGCAGCCGGAGTTTCTGGACGTCTGGGCCCGCACCGGCTTCAAGACCAAGGGCATGTGGGCCGAGGTCTTCGGCGACAGCCAGCGCGCCGAGGAGATCTTCGAGGCCTGGCAGTACTCGCAGTACATCGACGCGGTGGCGGGCGCGGGCAAGGCCGAGTACGCAATCCCGATGTACGTCAACACCTGGATCACGCAGTACACCGGCGAGCCTGGCGGAGAGCATCCCAGCGGTGGCTCGGTTTCGCGCGTGCTGGATGTGTGGCTGGCGGGAATCTCGCACCTCGATGTTGTTGCGCCGGACATCTACCTGCCCGACCTGCGCGGCGTGCTGGCCAGCTACGACCACCTGGGCAATCCGCTGTTGATTCCTGAAACGCGCAACGGCGCGGCGGGCGGCGCGAATGCGCTCTATGCCTTCGGCCAGGGCGTCTTCGGCTTCTCGCCCTTCGCCGTCGATCAGGCGGCCGAGTCGGAGAATAGCGCTCTGGGCGCAGCGTATAGAGTGCTCGATCAACTGACCCCGCTGCTGACCAGTCTCGATAAATCGAAGATGGCAAGCGTGGTTCGCCAGGAAGGCGATGCCAAGGCCGCAGTCGAACTGGACGGCTATCTGCTGCGCATCCAGTACGAGGGAGTGACTGCACGAGGAGCTGGCGGGGGCGCTGCGACGAACGGAGCCGCCACAACGCCCTCCGGCGCGGCGCTCATCATCAACACCGCGCCTGACGAGTTCATCGTCGCCGCCGAAGGAGTCACCGTCAACTTCCTGCCCAACTCCAAGGGGCCGCAGCAGGTCAGCATGGTCTCTGTCGAAGAGGGGACCTTCAACAACGGCGTCTGGGTTCCGGGGCGCCGTCTCAACGGCGACGAGACCAACAGCAACGACCACCTCATCTTTCGCGGAGGCACGCCGACGCTGCAGAAGGTGAAGCTCTATCGCCACGACTAACGCTGCTGGGGCTTTCTTAGACTACAAACCAACTTACCGCGCCTTGACCACCTTCACGAGCTTCGCATCGCTCGGTCCTGCAAGCACCGCGCCGGTGTGGGTCAGCTTCTTCGCGGCCTGCGACCAGTGCAGGTGCGTGATCTCCATCGCGCCCTTCTCGTACGCGTAGGTTGTGCCGTCATCGTTGTACAGGTCGAAGCTCGCGTCGGTGCCGGGATAGACGCGCAGCTCCTGCAACGGCTGCTTCTCATTTGTGCTCTCCACCGGCGCGCCCATGGGTAGGATCGATCCCGCGCGCACGAAGAGCGGCAGCGTATCAATCGGCGCGGCAACCGTCACTGTCTGACCGCCGTGCAGCTTCTCATTGGTCCAGAAGTTATACCAGTCGGCTCCGGCAGGCAGATAGACCTGCCGGCTGGTGCGTCCCTGCTCGACGACGGGCGCGACCAGCAGCGCCGGGCCGAACATATACTCGTCGCCGATGTTGGCGACCTTGGGATCGTCGCCGAAGTCCATGAAGAGCCCACGCATGAACGGCGCGCCCGTCTGGTGCGTGTGGTACGCCAGCGAGTAGAGGTAGGGCATCAAGGTATAGCGCAGGCGCAGATATTTCTCCAGGATCGGCTCGGCCTGCTTGCCGTAGGACCACACCTCGTTCTGCGGACGGCTTCCGTGGCTGCGGAAGTTCGGCTGAAACGCGCCGTACTCGAACCAGCGAACGTATAGCTCGGGGTAGTCGTCGTAGTTGCCGACCTCGCTGCGCGCGTCGGATGGATCGATCAGCGGCGGGCGCTCCGGCTTGTGCGTGGCCGGGAGATACTGCCATCCGCCGATGTCGGTGCTCCAGTACGGCATTCCGCTGGCCACGAAGTTGATGCCCGTGGGAATCTGGCGCTTCAGCGTGTCCCAGGTGGGGTAGATGTCGGACGACCAGAAGATTGCGCCGTTGTGCTGCGCGCCGAGGTACGCATCGCGCGCCAGAATCAGTGCGCGCTCGCTCATGTCCTTGCGCATCCCGTTGTAGAACGCGGCGGTGTGGAAGAGCGGGTAGACGTTGAAGAACTCCGTGCCCGGCCCGACGTGGAAGTAGCTGCCGTTGGGCGGCAGGTCGGGCTCGGTCTCATCGGCCCAGAACGCGTCGAATCCCTTGCTGACGTAGTTGTCGCGTATCACGTCCCAGTACCAGCGCGCGGCATCGGGATTGGTGGTATCGATGTCGGAGCCGGCGCGGTCGTAGGGCAGGCCGTTGGTCGGCGTGCCGTCGGCAAGCTGAATGAACCAGCCGTTGTCGAGGACGGTCTTATAATAACGGTCCTCGGGGACGAAGCGCGGCCACACGCTGATCATGGTGTGGAAGTTCATCGCGTGCAGCTCGCGGTTCATGGCGGCGGGGTCGGGCCACTTCGCGGGGTCCATGTCCATCTCGCCCATCTTGGTGTAGTGGAACCAGTCGATCACCAGCACGTCCGCGGGCAGATGCCGTTCGCGATAACCCTTGGCCACGGCCATCAGTTCGGCCTGGCTGGTGTATCGCTGCTTGCACTGGATGTAGCCATACGCCGACTTGGGCAGCATGGGCACATCGCCGGTCAGCAGGTTGTAGCCCTCATAGATCTCGTCGTAGGTCTTGCCCGCGATGACGAAAAATGACACGCGCTGGCCAACGTCCGAGGTCCACTTTGTCACATCGTTGAAGCCGAACTGCGCGGTGGTCTTGCCGGGGTTGTCCCACACCAGGCCATAGCCTTTGTTGGTGACCACAAACGGCACGCAGACGCTCGGTCCGGCAGGCGCGTTGTAGTCGTGCGCGCAACGCACTGCATGGCCGCGCCGGTCGAGATACCCCTCATGGTTCTGGCCCAGGCCGTAGTAGTGCTCGTCTGTGGGCGATGCGAAGGTCGCGCCCACCTGATAGAACGGGTCGTCGCCCGGCCGCCGGTCGTTGAGGGACTGCGAAGTCCCGTCCTTGTAATTCGGAACCGACATCTGCCAGTCGCTCATCTCGAGCAACGGCGCGCCCTGCGCGGTTTTAATAGAGATGCCAACCGGCGGCGTCGAGCCATTGAAGAACTTCGCAATGTCCGCCTCAGTCCCGGTAAGCGTGACGTTTTGCTGAGGAGCTACCGTGACGGAGATGCGCGACGAGCGCAGAACATCGCCGCCCGCGCCCGACTCGATCTTCCACCCACTGGCCAGTGGCTTGGCTGTAATGCCGTAGCCCGGCGCAGCCGTCGCATCCGCCTTCAGTAGACTGATGCTGACGCGAACGATGTTCTCCGCGTACGGCTCGACCATCACCGTGGCCGCGCCGCGCGAGACAATCATCTGCTGCGCGTGCATCGCCGGAGCCATCGCCAAAGCAAGCGCCAACGCGCCTGCCGCCCATCCCGCAGGTTGCTTCATTCGTTTATGCCCTCAATTCACTCGCCAACTTTAATCTGCTTGCGCAGCGCAATCGCGTCGGACGATCCGCCCACGCGAAGCTCCACGCTGTCGTTCTCCACGGCAAATCCCTTGCCGTCCCAGTAGGCAAGCAGGCTCGCCTTCAGCGGAATCGCCACAATCTTTGTTTCGCCCGCGCGAATCATCACTCTGCGGAAGCCCTTCAGCTCCTGCAACGGTCGCGCAACCTTGGAACCGATGTGCGCCACATACAACTCGACCACCTCGTCTCCGTCGCGCGCGCCGGCGTTCTTCACATCGACGCTGACGGTGACTGCGCCGTCCTTGGCCAGATGCCCGCTGCTGACGCGCAGGTTGGAATACGCAAACTTCGTATAGCTCAGTCCATAGCCAAACGCGTAGAGCGGTTTGCTGCCGAGGTACATATACGTCCGCCCGTTGCGGATGTCGTAGTCCATCATCGGCGGCAACTGGTCCATCGACGCGACCCACGTCTGGCTCAGCCGCCCCGCCGGGTTGTAGTCGCCGAAGAGAACGTCGGCCATGCCATCGCCCTGCTCCTCGCTGTTGTGGGTCATCATCAGGATCGCGGGAACATTCTCCTGGGTCCATGTGGTGGTGAAGGGAAAGCTCGCCTGCAGCACGACGACGGTCTTCGGATTGGCCGCCAGCACCGCCTTCGCAAGGTCCTCCTGCGCCAGCGTCAGCGTCTTGCGGTCGATCGCCTCCTTGCCATCGCTGGGCAGCGGACACTTCGCCCAACCGGCATCGCATGTTGGATGGTTGCCGATGATGACGACGGCAACGTCGGCCTTGCGCGCCAGCTCGGCGGCGGCCGCATTGTCCGCGCCATCGGAGGTTGTCACCGCAACATTCTTGCCCACGCGCGCGCGAATCCCCGCCAGCGGCGTGACTATATACGGCGGCGTTCCGCTGTACCAGTCGAGCGCAACCCTGTCTGCCAGCGGCCCGATGACGGCAATGCTCTTGATCGACGCGGCCTTCAACGGCAGCAGCCCGCCCTCGTTCTTCAGCAGCACGATGGACTCGTCGGTCACCTTGCGCGCCAGCGCCTTGTTCTTCGGCCATAGCCACGGGTCGTCCGTGCTGCCGTTGGCCTGCGCCTCCGTGCCAATGCGCGAGTAGGGATCGCTCGCCGCCGGCTCCAGCATTCCCAGCTTGATCATCACGCGGAAGACGCCGCGCAGGTTGCCGTCGATGTCGGCCTCGGTCATCAGCCCTTGCTTCAGCGCGTCCTGCACGGACGGGGTCGCGTTCTCCAGGAACTGGTTGATCCCCGCGTGGATCGAGGCCGCGGCTGCCTCGGCATTATTCGCGTAGGTCTTGCTCGCGCGCACCATATTGCCCAGCGCGCCCGCGTCGGTGCAGATAATGCCGTCGAATCCCCACTGCTTCATCACCACGCTGTGCAGCACGGGGTTGGCGCCCATCGGCACCTTGTTCCACGAGTTGTACGCGGTCATCATAGCGTTGGCGTGGCCCTGCTCGATGGCCATGCGGAACGGCACCGCGTAGTACTCGTGAAAGAGGCGGTCGTCGAAGTTGGAGCTGGAACCGGCGCGCCCGTCCTCGTTGCTGTTGGCCAGGAAATGTTTCAGCAGCGACGCGGTCATCCACGTCTTCGCGTCGTTGCCCTGCAGTCCCTCGGTATAAGCCGTGGCCAGCGTACCCACCAGGAACGGGTCCTCGCCGTACGACTCTTCCGTGCGGCCCCAGCGCGGATCGCGGCTCAGGTCGGCGTTGGGCGCGCGCACCACCAGCCCTCCCTTGTGGAATTTGTTGTAGGCCCAGCGCGTCTCGTACGCCTCTTCCGCCGCCGCCTGCTTCAGCAGCTCGGGGTCCCACGTCTGGCCCAGGCCGTGCGACTGCGGGAACTGCGTGGTGGGCGTCACCAGCCCGCGTCCGCCCCATCCTCCGGGCCCTCCCAGCGCGAGTCCGTGCAGCCCCTCCACATGGTTCGTTCCAACGATGCCGAGGCGCGGAATGGTGGGATCGGTGCCCAGCATCGCCAGCTTCTCATCCAGCGTCATGCGCTGGATCAGGTCGGTGATGCGCTGCTCCACCGGAAGCCGCGAGTCCTGATAGGGCAGAAGCTTGCTCTGCGCGGGAGCGGTCGGCTTTGTGGTTGTAGCCGCGTGCTGCGCGGGCGCGGTTGTCGCGGGCTTCGTGGGCGCGGTCGTCTTGCTTTGGGCATAGGCCATGCCAGACAGCAGAACGAGGGATGCTGCAACGGATGCGATCAGTTTCATTGGTGGGGTCCTTTTTGATTCGAAGCCAATATACACAATCCGGGCACTGGATGTGGCTGATCGTCTCTTCGTATCCCCATGCCATTGGATCAGGGTCGAGGACCACCCCTGCCTCCGGGGCCTCCCGGACCCATGCGGGCAGGCGCAGGCGGAGCGGGTTTGCCCTGAGCGAGCGGAGTGGGCTGGTCGTCGGAGCGCTTGACCCACTTGTAGATCTTCGAGGAGTTCTGCCAGAAGTACTTCTCCTGCTGCGCCCGCGTCTTGGTGGAGTAGAACTGCTGCATCAGGCCGACCTCCTCGGGGATGGTGGCCACGCCGTAGCTGTTGGGGTAGTCGGTGCCAAACATGACGCGGTCCTCGCCGAAGGCCCGGAAGAGGTACTCCAGCCGCGCGCGCAGGAACTCATAGTTCTTGACGATGATGCCGTTGTCTCCGGGCGTGGGATGGTAGACCTCGGTGAGCTTGACGAAGATGTTGGGCCGCGCCGCCATCTCCTTGATCACCGCCTCGTAGGCCGCCTGCCCGTTGGGGCCGGGATCGCTCGTCGGATCGTAGCTTGGCAGGTGGTCCATGATGATGCGCAGGTCGGGAACGGCGTCGGCCAGCAGCACGTTGGCCTGCATCAGGCCCATGCTTGGATTGGCGGTGTCCAGCGCGAGGTCGGCCTGCGCCAGCAGTTTGAGGTTGGCGACCTGCGCGGGATTGAGCGCGACCTTGCCGCCGTCCGACGTGTAGAAGCGGCTGGAGCGGATGGCGCGAAAGAGCGGGTCGCGGTGAAAGTGGTTCAGATATTTGGTGAATTCAGTCGAGCCGGGATCGATGTTTCCCGAGACGCCAACCATGATCGGATTGTCGCGCGAGACCTCCAGATACCACAGGTTGTCGTCGATGAATTGCGCTGCCGATTCGACCACGATGGCACCGACGATCCCCGCGGGCCGCGCCAGCGCAGCATACATCGCGGGCGTCGATGGCTTGTTCAGCGCCCGGTAGAATAGTCCGCCCGTGTAGCCGGTGAAGACTGGACGGGTGTTGTCGAAGAGATGAATGTGGCTGTCGATGATGGGGATTGCGCCCGGTGCCAGCGGGCGGGCCTGAGGGGCATCCGGCGCGGGAGGAGCAGCGCCGTTCTTCTCATCCCAATCCGCAGCGGACGCGGGTGCCTGCGCGGACGTGGCCGCAAGAGCGTTCATTGTGCCTGAGAGCGCGGCGCCCGCCATGGCTGCGGTGCCGATAAACTGCCGGCGAGAAATTTTGTTGCCCATCGCTGCTTCCCTTCCCTCACTCGTTCGTTGTGGCGGATTGCGCAGTCCATGAATCAGACTAAGCTGCGATTCGACTCAAACTGAACCGCTCTTCGGCAAACCGAATCTTTCGGGAGGAGTGTATACGGCGGCGTGCGCAACCGTCCAGACACACCCGGCTCCTATCCGTGGACGACCAGCACGTCGCGCTTGGGGTCGATGGCCAACCATGCAATCGCGCCCAACGCCGCAATCGCCGCCGCGGTTTCGAACGACGCGTTCCAGCCGAAGTGGGCCGCGATGACGGGGGTCAATGCTGCCGTGCATACGCCCCCAACCTGTGCGCCCATATTCATGATTCCCGAGACCACGCCGACGTACTCTCCGCTGATGTCGGCCGCGACCGCCCAGTAGATGCTCTGCGCGATGAAGAGAACGCCCACTCCGAAGGCCAGCATAAACGCAGCCGCCATCGCGCTCTCGATCCGCGAACCCAGCACCAGCAGAATGGCGGTAATCGCGAGCGAGACGGCAGAGAGCGTGCACCGGCCCTGGCGCAGGCCGTAGCGCTTCGCAATTGAATCGCTGAGCACGCCGCCCAGCAGGCAGCCGACGGTCATGGCGAGGAACGGCAGCATGGTATAGAGCGCGCTGGTCTTCAGGTTGAGCCCGCGCGCCTGCGCCATATAGGTGTAGAACCAGGTGTAGAACATCCATGCCACATAGCCGTAGGCAAAGTAGCTGAGGGTGACGGCAAGTATTGCCTTGCTGCTGAAGATCTGCAGCCAGGGAATCTTATGCTTGCCGTATTGCGCATCGTCCTCCTTCGCGGCGGCGCTGGCGATGCGCCGCTGGCTGACGATGAGTTTGCGCTCCGCATCGCTCACCCACTTATGCTCTTCCGGGGTATTGCGGGCGGCCAGGTACCACACCACTCCCACCAGCGCGCCCATCGACGCGCTGAAGCAAAACGACGCGCGCCAACCGAAGTGCAGGATAATTGCGGTCATCAGCGGCGGAGTCAGACCGGAGAGGCCGATGCCGGCGAAGATCAGGCCGTTCGCCTTGCCGCGCTCACTGACCGGAAACCAGCGCTCGACGAACTGGCTGGTGGCGGGAAACATCGTGGCTTCCCCCGCGCCCAGGGCAAAGCGCAGCAGGATAAGGAGGATCAGCGGATTTCCAATCCCATGCGGAATAAACGCGATCAGGACGATGAAGATTGGCCTCCACACGCCCAGCAACCCCAGGGTGCGGCGCGGGCCAAGCCGCCGCGCCAGCACGCCGGCGGGAATCTGCAGGCCTGCGTAGCCAACCAGGAATGCGGTGAAGACCCATCCCATGTGGACATTGCTGACTGCAAATTCCTTTTCAATCCCAAGCGCGGCAATCGAGATATTGATGCGGTCGAGGTAAACCACCCCGCTGATGACCATCAGCCAGAGCACAAGAAGATAGCGGACCGGAAACCGCATGGAGCTGGTCTTGCTGGAATCTGAATTCATCGTTTGCACACAATCTCCGGCTGCTTGTTCTTGCAACACTCGCTCGCTGCAAGCCGACCCAGGTCAGTGCGAATTGCAATCCCTGTGCGGCAATCTTTCGGCGCGACAGTCCTGCATCAGGGCTGCACCGCGGCGGGCGGCGACGAGCCTCGTACATGCACGTCCCAGACCTTGGCCAGCCGCGAGTTCCCCTTGGGGCCGCTCACGTCTAGCGTGACGGAATAAATCCCCTCCCAGCCGGGACGGTCCTTATCCTTATATTGATGGATCGGGTTCTGCTCGGTCGATGTGGTTCCATCGCCGAAGTCCCACTTCCAGCTTGTGACCTCGCCCTCGGATTCGTCCTTGAAGACGACCAGGCGGCGCTCCGCGTCAACGACCTTGAACGACCACTTCGCGTCGATGGGCTTCTGGAATTGCGGCTCCAGAGGCATCAGGCGGAAGCCGACCAGGTCGGACGCGTTGCCGAAGAAGGTCTGCTTGTGCGAGAGGTTCCAGAACTGGCGCTTGTCGGAGTCGTGATACGCGATGACGGCCCAGGAAAGGCCGATCAGCTTGTTCTCCGTCAGCACGCTCTCCACCGCGCGCTCCGGCCCCTCGCATCCGGCGTAGTCGAAGGGCGTGATGTAGAACTCCAGCACCAGCTTGCCCGGCTCGCCCGGCTTGAAGTTGTACTTGATGGCGTGGTTGGCGTAGGGCAACTCCTTGGTGTACTGCGCGCAGCCCCAGTCCATCGTCCAGTCCTTGTCCTTGGCCGGGGTAAAGATGTGGTAGTTCTGCGCGTGCGCCCCCTGCTGGGCGAAGTAGGCGTCGGAGTGGGTGATGCGCGGATCGAGCTTGGACATATCGCCGACCGCCTTCTGCGTCCACACGTCGCTGTGATGCATATCGATCAGCGGCCCGCCGGAGAGATCGCCGTCGACCACCACCTCGAAGATGTCGTTGTGCAGGTCGGGCCGCGAAAAGTCCCAGTAGTCCTTGTTCGCCTCATAGAGGAAGTACAGCCGATTCAGTCCTTTGACCCATCCAACCTTGACCTTTACATCCAGTTTTTTTGGATCGCGGCCCGTGCCGTGTCCGCCGGGCGCTTCGGTGTCTTCGAGTTGGTCCATGCCGATGGCGTAGCTGTCCGGAACCATCGCCCAGTCGTCGTCGTTGCCGTCAATGCGCGGAATCATGTTCGGCGGGAACTGGAAGACCTTGAAGGTCACCTCCGGCCTCTCCAGCGCACGCGCCGGAAAGATCGCCAACAGCAGAACGCACAGAAGTATCCTGGTTCGCAACATTGCGACTCCTCCTCCTCTTTCGCGCGACTCTAGCCGACTCACGCGCGACTGTAGCCGCCCCTCAGCGGTCGATTCGCGTAGTGACCTTGTCCAGCGCCGCGCGGTCGATCGGATAGCCCAGCCCCGGATCGGTTGGCGCAGGGATGTAGCCGTCCTTGTCCGGGCGGAACTGATACTTGAAATAGGAACGGTCGGTGTACTCCGCGGGGAAGGGCATCTCGAACCAGTAGACGTTCGGAAGCGCCAGCTCCACATGGAAGTGTACGGCCAGGTCGAGAGGGTTGCCCCAGTTGTGCGGAGCGCACTCCAGCCCGTGCGCATCGGCCAGCAGGCCCACTCGCATCGACCCGGAGATCCCTCCCACGTTGTCGCCAATCAAGCGGACCACACTCAGCGCGTCGCGCTTGATGTACTCGGCGAAGTCTGCGATGGAGAAGAGGAACTCGCCCACATGGATGGGAAGGCTTAGCTCCCTGCAAAGCACGATGAGGCCCTCCTCATCGATGGTGCGAATCGGGTCCTCGAACCACGCGTAGTTCAGCTCATCCAGCAGGCGGCCAACGGCCATGGCTTCGTAACGGTTGTACTGCTGCACCGGATCGTGCATCAGCACAAACTCGTCGCCCACCGCCTTGCGCACCTCGCGGATCTCCTCCATGTGTCCGATGTAGCTGGGGATCGCCGGGCCGGTTGCGTGCTGCCCGCCGCCGGGATGGATCTTGTACCCCCTGTATCCCTGGGCCTTAGCCTTCAAGACATCGGGCACATAGTCTTCCACGGTGGCCAGGTGCTGCGAACTGGCATAGGCCATGACGCGGTTCTTGGTTGGCGTGCCGCCGGAGAGTATCTTGTAGATCGGCTGGTTGACCGCCTTGCCCAGGATGTCCCACATGCAGACGTCGGCGGCAGCAGCGTAGTAGTTGGGCCATGTGCCGCCGCTGCGTGCCATCAGTCCCGTTTCCGGACGGCCTGGAGGCGTGGTTGGCACGCCAAATCCGCCGCCTCCGCCCGGCCTGCCCGCGCCGGCCCCTCCGCCCGCGCCGGCCCCTCTCGCCGCGCCAGCTCCTCCGGCAGCGACGGGCGGCGCCGCTCGCCGCACCGAGGCCCCCGCGCCTCCGTTGAAGCCTCCGGAGCCTTTCATCCCGGTGGTGGAGGTAAAGGTGGGCAGCAGGTCCATGATGTTCTTTCCCACCAGCATCGGCTTGGCCCACTCCAGCCATCCCGGAGTCGTACTGCGGTCCCCGATGGTGTAGTTGCCCTCGATCCCGCTGTTGGTGACCACGGAGATCAATTCGCCGGTCTCGGAACCATTGAGCTTATGGATGCCGCTCATGTCCGTGACATAGACCTTGACCTCTTTGATGGTGAGGTCGGGAAGGTCGCCCGGCTTGACGCCCACTGTCTGCGCGGCGGCCGCGATGGGGTTCGCGAGAGAGGCTAGACCAGCCGCTGCGAAGCCAGTTGAAGTGCCGATGAAGTTGCGGCGCGATGTCTTTCGGTTCATTGTGTTCTCCCTCGTGATTGTGGCCTGTGCCGCCTCGTCCTCAGCGGTGAGTGGAAAGCGGCGCCTGGGCGCGGAAAGCCGGTGCAACTTGGAAAGCCGGTGAAACTAAAAAGCTGGAGTAACTAAATATAAGCCGGTGTAACTTGGAAAATCCGGTGCAACGAAAAAAAAGAGCTGGAAAATCTACTTCGGAAGTGCAAACGACAGGATGTTGGCCCCCGAAGCGATTGCGGCGTAGCGTATGCCCTTGTTCAGAGCTTCCCCTGGCCGCGCAGGTAAGGCTTCAGGTAGGCATTGAGCGCATCGCGGACATTCTTCTTGTCCGCTTCGGTCATCGGCCCGCTCGAACAGGTTCCTGCGGTCCATCCCGGACGTGAAAGTTGCCATGATTGTCCCCGCGTGGGCCGCGTACCGTGATACATGCCGCGTGTTTGCGATGTCAAGCCAGCCGCGGATTGGCAGCCCCATTCAGTTGCACATGGACTTCGGCTTCATGCAACTGGTCCGCTACGCGACCTAAGAACCTGTCCAATAACTCGATTCAACTGACAGGATCGCTCATGTTTTGCTTAAGGGCACGGCTTCAGCCGTGCCGTAAGTGCTTCCTTTGCATTGCGGCTTTAGCCGCTGAGGTCAGGGATCGCTCCTCCATCAAGAGTTTCTGGACAGGTTCTAAGCCGCTCCTCTACTGCACATCGTTCTTGGTAATGGCAGGGCCGTCTTTCACGTCCAGCGTGAGGCCGGAGAGATCGATGTCGCGCGCGTGGGAGATGCGGAGGCCGGTGTTGGCGGTGATCTTGCAGTTCTGGAATGTAATGCCCTCAACGGGACTGTCCGCAAGGCCGTTGATGACGCCGACCGACTGCGCGTCGCCCGAGACGTTGATGATCTTGACGTTGCGGAAGACAGGCAGCGGATTGGCCGGCGGAGGCGTCGGCTGCCGCGCCATCGCGCGACTCTTCCAATCCGCCTCCATACTGATCGCCTGCCTGGTTTCGTGCAGCATGAGGTTGCGGTAGGTGATGTTCTCCACCACTCCGCCGCGGCTGGGCGCCGATTTGAAGCGGATGGGCGACGAGTTGCCGGAGTCCATCACGCAGTTCTGTATAACGACGTTGCGGATGCCGCCGGAGGTCTCGCTGCCCATGTCCACGCCGGAGCCGCCTGCGCCAAAGTGCGAGTTCTCCACCAGGATGTCTTCCGCCGGACGGTTGACGCGCAGCCCGTCGGCGTCCTTGCCGCTCTTGATCGAGATGCAATCGTCGTTGGTGTCGATGTCGACGCGATTGACATGCACATGGCGGGAGGAGTCGATGTCCATGCCGTCTGCGCTGGGGGTGGTGTGATCGCCCCTGATTTTGACGCCTTCGACCTCAACATTCTGGCTGTAGAGGATGAAGAGGCACCACACCGCCTGGTGCTCCAGGGTGACACCGGTGATGAGCACGTCCTTGGCGTTCTGGATGGCGACCAGGCGGGGACGGCCGCGGTACTGGCGTGGGGCGGCAGGCGGCTGCACGGCGGGCGGGTTGAGTGGGCCACAAGCGTTGCCGTATGCGAAACCGCAGTTTTGTGGAACAGCGGCAGTGGGGGAAGCGGGCGGGCGGTTCTGCCCCCAGTTTTCGCCCGACCCGTCGATGGTGCCCGCACCCGAGATGGTCAGCCCGGTGACGTTGAAGGCGTTGACGAAGGCCGAGGTCCACATCTCCTCGGTGCCCTCCCAGCGCGTCTGCACCTGCGGGTAATCCTCGGGGTTGGTGGTGCCCTTCAGCACGCCGTCCTTCTCCAACAGCAAGTTCACGCCCTGCTTCAGGAAGATGGCCCCGCTGAGGAATGTTCCCTTGGGAACGACGACAACTCCGCCCTTTGTGGTGGCGGCGCACTTGTCGATGGCCGCCTGAATGGCCTTGGTGTTGACCGTCTTGCCATCGGCCACCGCGCCGAAGTCGGTGATCAGGTAGCGCTTGGTTCTGTGCGCCGCAGGATTGGCGTAGCTCTTGGCGGAGGTCGCGGCAATTTGGGCCGGAGCTATGGCGGTACAAAGTGAAAGCGCGGCCAGAGCCACGGGCAACGCACCCTGTAAAGCCGAAACCAACTTTCGCATCGGGTCCCCTTTTTCGATCGAGCTAAACCTTCTGTTGATTTCCGTTGTCCCCTACTCCACGTCGGTCTTGGTAATGGGATCGCCCTGTTTCACTTCAATCGTCAGCCCCTTCAGGTCTACGTTGCGCGCGTGGTCCAGCCGGAAGCCCCGGTCGGCCGTGATCTTGCAGTTCTCGAAGGTGACGCCCTGGATGGGGCTGCCCGCAAGTCCGTGGATGACGCCAACCGACTGCACGTCGCCCGACACATTAATGATCTTGACGTTGCGCACCACCGGCAGCGGGTTGGAATCCGGCTGCCTCGGCCCCACCATGCGCCACTCCATATTCATCTCGAAGGCCTGCCGCGTGCCGTGCAGGACGATGTTCTTGTAGGTGATGTTCTCCACCACCCCGCCGCGGCTGGGCTGCGACTTGAACCGGATGGGTGCCCAGTTGCCGGAGTCCATCACGCAGTTCAGCACCGTGACGTTGCGGATGCCGCCCGATGTCTCGCTGCCCATCGCCACGCCGCCCTGGCCGTAGGCGAAGTGCGAGTTCTCGATCAGAATGTCTTCGGCGGGGCGGTTGACGCGTAGCCCGTCGGCGTCCTTGCCGCTCTTGATCGAGATGCAGTCGTCATCGTCATCGATGGAGGCGTTGGTGATATGCACATGCCTGGACGAGTCGATGTCGATGCCGTCCGAGCTGGGAATGTTGTGCTCGGCCGTGATCTTGACGCCGTCGATCTCAACATCCTGGCTGTACAGCACGAAGAGGCACCACACCGCCTGGTTGTGCAAGTTCAGCCCGCTGAGCAGCACGTCCTTGGAGTTCTGGATGCCGATCAGCCGCGGACGTCCGCGGGGTGGGCCGGTCCCGGGGCCGGGCGCGGCAGGCCGGGCCGCTGCAGCCATCGGAGCAGCGGCAGAAGCAGGAGGCGGAGTCACAATCGGGGCCGCGGCCGGCGCAGCTCCGGGCGCTGCCGCTGGCGGGCGGCGATAGGGATTCTTCTGCACCCACTCCTCGCCCGATCCGTCGATGGTCCCTTCGCCGGAGATGGTCAGCCCGGTGACGCCGTCGGCGTTCACAAACGACGCGGTATACATCTCTTCAGTGCCCTCCCAGCGCGTCTGGATCTGCGGGTAGTCGTCCGGATTGGTCGTTCCCTTCAGAACGCCGTCCTTCTCCACCAGCAGGTTCGCGCCCTGCTTCAGGAAGATCGCGCCGCTCAGGAACGTCCCCGTGGGAACCACGACGATGCCGCCCTTCCTGTTCGCGGCGCACTTGTCGATGGCCGCCTGGATGGCCTTGGTGTTCACCGTCTTGCCGTCGCCGACCGCGCCGAAGTCGGTAACCAGGAAGCGCTTGGTCCGTTTCGCCGGCTTGGCGTAGCTCTTCGCGGAGGTCGCCGCAATTTGGGCCGAAGCCGTGCTCATCAACACTGCGAACGCAGCCATCAGGATCGCAATTCTCTTCATTGTGTATGCCCCCATTCTCTACGGCAAACGATGCTATCAGTTGCATCCCCCCTCTGGCGAGAGTTTGATTTTCGATGTCGCACCGCGCCGGAAAAGGGACGCACTGAGAGCTTCCTTAATCGGCATAGGGGGGAGA
>PLOU01000077.1 GCA_003142235.1 Granulicella sp. | reverse complement strand
CGCCGCCGACGCGCAGGCGGCGCACGAAAAGATCCTGATCTGGCAGTTCAAATCCAAACAGTAGAAATCCGGCAATTCTGAAGGGCCGCGGCCGAAACCACGGCAGGCCGGCGGATCCGCGGGCCGGCCGGCACCGCTCATCAAACATGATTCATATTGCTCAGACATGGGCAATGCTTGCGGCTAGAGTGAAGCCTGTAAGGGCAGGGTGAAGACGGTCCCGGTATAGCAATGGGAGTCCATGAACGCGCTCAACCCCTTATGGTGACTGATCGGGCCGGGTTATCTATCGGCTGCACACAGCATCCCACGCAACACAAGAAACCGCAGACACCTTAAAGGGGGTCACACATGCGCGGACTCAAAACTCTACTCGGCACTACAGCATTGCTCGCCGGTCTGGCCCTGGCGCCAATGGCCAAGGCGCAGATCGTCGTCAGTATCGGCGTTCCACCGGTCTGTTCCTGGGGCTACTACGACTACGCGCCCTACGCCTGCGCTCCCATGGGCTTTTATGGGCCGGGGTATTTCTACAACGGCATCTTCCTGGGCATGGGGCCATGGGCGGGTTGGGGCTATGGCCATGGCTGGGGTAGCCATCGCTTCGTCGAGGACGGCGGCGGAAGATATCGCGGCGGCGGCGGAGCCATGGCCAATCGCAGTAACTACGCCCGCGGCGGTGGTGGAGCAGCACGCGGCAGCAGCGCCCCTCGCGCAACAGCGCCAGTCTCCCATGCTAGTGCACCCGCACCGCGCGCAGCAGCCTCCCATGCCAGCGCACCGCGTAGCGCGCCTGCCGCCTCAGCTCCACGTAGCAGCGGTGGCGGCGGCCAAGCCCGCGGCGGCGGTGGTGGTGGACATGCCAGTCCCGGCGGCGCATCACGCGGCGGCGGCGGTGGTGGACACAAGTAACCTGTAGCTGCTGCATCAGGCGGCTGGATTGTGCAAAGCGGCGGAGCGCACCAGCTCCGCCGCTTTGCATCTGTGGGTGTACCTGGATCAGAGAGCGCTACGCCGTCCGGAGATCAGGTTGAAGATCAGGATGATCACCGCTAAGACGAGCAGAAGGTGAATGAAGCCGCCGGCAATATGAAAGCTGAAGCCCAACAGCCATAAAACCAGAACGACCACGAAAATTGTCCAAAGCATATGCTTCCTTTCTCCGCATAGCGGGCGATCGAGAAGATTGTGCAAAGCACATCTCCCACGTTAGCCGCGTTGCGCGGCCCGGTCTGAGCAATAACGCTCGTGTGAAGGATGGCGATCAAGCTCTTCATCGGGGGTGAAATGCGGGACTCTGCGAACTGACGCGGTTGTCCTCCCGGCAGTCGCGAAGGTGCCATGAGGGCGGCAGCCACACGGCTGTTGGGGCGCAAGTTTAGGTCGCCCACGGTACAATTCCGGTGTAGACTCTATGCGTGATGCGGTCGCGCACGTTTCACGACGGTGGTCAATTGAGACCGTATCCGGGAAAGGCCTCCGATGGTACTACTTGAAAAACCCACATTTGATGCCCATGCCTTTCTGACCAGTGCCGGCCTGGGGCGCAGGATTGTGCAATTTGCGCCCAAAGGGAACTTCTTTACCCAGGGAGATCCCGCGGACTCGGTCTTCTATCTGCAGCAAGGCCGCGCAAAGGTCACGGTTGTTTCCACAGCCGGCAAGGAGGCCACGATTGCGCTTCTCTCCGAGGGCGACTTTGTCGGAGAAGGGTCGCTGGCGGCGGTGCCTGGGCTGCGTTTGGCCACGGCCACTGCGATTACCGCCTGTACCGCGCTTAAGATAGGGCGGGACGAAATGGTCCGCGCGATGCACCAGGAGCATGACCTCTCCGACCTGTTCATGAAATTTCTGCTGACGCGCAGTATGCGCATCCAGGCCGATCTGATCGATCAGCTCTTCAACTCCAGCGAAAAGCGCCTGGCGCGCATTCTGCTTCTGATGGCGGAGTTTGGCCAGCCGGGAGAGCCGGAACCATTGGTCCCCAAGATCTCGCAGGAGACCCTGGCGGAGATGATCGGCACCACACGCTCCCGCGTCAGCTTCTTCATGAATCGCTTCCGCAAGCTCGGCTTTCTCGAATACAACGGCCGCATCCGGGTGCACAAGTCGCTGCTGAACGTGATTCTGCTCGATCAGCCGCCTAGCGACAACGCGGAAAAGCCGCCGGTCCAGCGCATTCCCGAAAAGGGAAGACCCAAACGGAAGCGCCCCCCCCGCCCTGTGCGAAATTGACCAGTATTGCAACTCATTGAATGGGATACTCGCCTCAATACCCCCAGGCAGGGCTATTGGAGGTGCTGCATGCCCGATACAAAAGCGAAAGTCCTCGTTGTGGACGATGAGCCTTTGGTTCGAACGACAATGTCGCTGGTGCTTGGCGAGATGGGCTATTGTGTGCGGTCCGCGGACAACGGCTTCTCCGCATTGCGCGAGATCCGCCAGGAGATGCCCGACATCCTTCTCACCGACCTCAACATGCCCGGCATGTCCGGCTTCGAGTTGCTCTCCGTGGTTCATCGCCGGTTTCCCGCGGTCCATAAGATTGCAATGAGCGGTGCGTTTTTCGGCAGCGAAGTGCCGTCCGGAGCTTCCGCCGACGCCTTCTATCAAAAGGGCACGGGCGTGAACGCGCTCTTGCATATCCTCGGCACAATGCCTGAGATCAAACAGCGCGCTCCCCAGCCTTCCAGCGCACCGGCGCCTCTCTGGATTCATCGCAACGGTCACGGCTCCGCCCCGGAGACATGCGTTACCATCTCCTGCCCGGAGTGCCTGAGAAGCTTTCCCCAGGCCCTCGACGACTCGGACGGCCCCGTGCGCGAAACCGACTGCATCCATTGCAGCAGTTCGATTCAGTACGCAATCGTCCAGCCCGAGGACCGGATGACTGCGTAGGCGAACTTCCACCGCGCGCGGAAGAGATGCCCCAGTTGAATTGATAAATGTTCCATCCACGGAGGTGGACCGATGAATCGTGATCAGGTAAAGGGAGCAATCGACGAAGTGGTGGGAAGCGCCAGGCGCGCGGCGGGAGAGTTGACCGGCAATACCCGGCTCCAGGTCAAAGGCATGGCCCAGCAGGTGAAGGGCAAAGTCGAGGGGGCCTGGGGTAACGCAAAGGATGCGGTTCGCGATGCCGTTGAGAACACCGAAGTCCACATCGATACTCAGGTGAAACTTAGCAGGAAGAATCCGCCAGCGGACAGCGAACGCACCAATAACAGCGACACCCGAAAGCCATAACGAGGATTGATTATGTTCAATGCAGGCTCATTTGTTCGACCAGGCCGGATTCCGGTTC
Organism: Granulicella sp.; assembly: GCA_003142235.1. GTDB lineage: Bacteria > Acidobacteriota > Terriglobia > Terriglobales > Acidobacteriaceae > Edaphobacter. The sequence goes on along the minus strand of PLOU01000077.1, from coordinate 3,815 downwards.
TGATGCTGGTGTTGGCGGCGGCCATGCTGTCGGGATGCGAATCGAAGCAGGATAAGGCGCTGGACCAGGCCAAGCAGCAGGCGGTTGCAACCGGGCAGCCGCAGCAGGTGGTGTCTGTAGACAAGAACGGGACCACGACGACAACCGTGGTGCAGCCGCCGGCGCAGGGGCAGACGGTCCAGGCGATTGCCACCACGACGGCGCCGCCCGCAGCCGGTGCGCCCATTCCAGCGCCCTCGGGCCCCACGGTCTCCGCGGTTCCGCAACCGGTCAGCGTCAGCATCCCGGCGGGAACCACGCTAACCATCCGCATCAATCAACGAATCAGCGTCAAGGACAGCCGCGCCGGTGACACGTTTACCGGCGAGATTGTGGACCCCGTGCTTGCCGGCGACAACACCATGCTGCTGCCAAAGGGCACGGCGGTGGGTGGCGTGGTGGATGTCTCGCATCGGCGCGGACACTTCAAGGGAAGATCGACGCTGGAGCTGCGCTTGACCTCGCTGACGCTGGATGGAACGCGGTATCCGCTGCAAACGCGCGACCTGGAGCGCAGCAAGAAGGGCAAGGGCAAGCGCTCGGCGGCCATGATCGGCGGAGGCACTGGGCTGGGCATGTTAGTGGGCGGCGTGGCTTCCGGCGGCGTAGGGCTGTTGGTCGGTGGCCTGGTAGGCGGCGGCGCTGGAACCGCGGCGGCAGGTCTGACAGGCAACCGCGACATCGTCATCCCGGCCGAATCGATCGTGAACTTCAGGCTGGCCGACGATCTTGTAGTACAGCCAGCGCAATAGATCGAGTTCCTCCGGCTTCCCCTATCGCCGAAAGCCCCCGCGTTGCCGCGTGCTTTTTGGAGGGAGCAGGGGGCTTCAGCCCCCAGAATAAGCCTCGTAGAATCAATGGGCTTTAGCCCCGGGCTTTTCCATGTTCCCCCATCGCCGAAAGGCCCCGCGCTGTAGCCGCTTGCCCCATTCATCGCGTTCTTTGCGGATTGGGTGGGATGCCCCCACGTCGTCATTCTGGCGCAGCCCCATACGAGTCGTCATTCTGGCGAAGCCCCATACGAGTCGTCATTCTGACGAAGCCAGAATCTCCGTATTTCGCCCTTGCCCTTGCTGTGTCCGTTCTTCACCAACAACCAACAACCAACAACCAGCAACCTCCTGTCAAGCCCCTCAACCCCCAAAATCCCCCTAACCAACACCAAACAAATCACTTCCCCCAGAAAAATAGTTGGCATAGTAGTTTCCCTCCAACGCGTATAATTAAATCAGTAAGCAAAACCAAACAGACCCGGCCAAGTGCGCCGGGCCTTCGCTTTTAACCTTCAACCGTCGCAACCAAGTCCAGACTTAGTCCAGACTTAGTCCAGACCCAATCCAGAAAAGTCCAGACTTAACATGCCTTTTTTGAAGACTTTAGTACTTTTTGCACACAAATGGTGAACACGCAGCACCGAAGCAACCGAAACCAGCCGGATCTTCGCCTTAAATACGTCCCACGCGCTTAGCGCGAGCTTAACCTGCATGTTATGAATACTTTACGCTATTTGCGGGGGGGGGTACACACTATGACCACGCAACCGTCAACCGGCAGCGGCCTCAATCTGACGCAGTCCGCGAATCTTCCATATCCCAAAACCAATGCCAACAGCCAGCAGACCCACGAACACGCAAAGCAGAGGAGTTGACCACCTCTGGAGAGTTCCAGACCACATGCGGACGATCCTGCGTCCATAGGCCACGCCGAGCCACGCGATGAAGGAGTAACGCAGGCAGCGGGCCGCGCCGTAGACGCCGAGGAAGCGCCTGCGCGAGACGCCCAGCGCGCCGGAGGCGAGCGCAAACGGCAAGAGCGGAATGGGCGGAGGAAGCACGGCGGGAAGAAAGACGGCCAGCAGTGGATGTCGCTCGACCCACATGACGACACGGCCAAGAAGAAGCGCCGGCACATAGTTGCGCAGCGCCGCTTCGCCGCCGCTACGGCCAATCTGCCAGGTGGTATATCCGCCCAGGATGCTGCCTGCAATGGCATAGGAGGCCAGCAGCCACGGATTGCCGCCATGCGCCACCAGCCACAGCAACAGCAGGTCCGTGCTGCCCGGCAGGGGCAGAGGGATCACCGAGGAATCGACCACCGCAACAAAGAAGAGCCCCAGCGCTCCCAGGTTCGTGAGCCAGTGCGGCATCAACGAGGGATGCAGGCGTGGTGCGGCAGATGGAGTTGGTTGCTGAACAAAAACACTCATACAAACTGCCCCTGCATACGCGCCGCGCAAAGGAATTCAGGAGGTCCGTTGCCAACAGAGTACGCAGCGAACGGGCGAAATGCAAAAGAGCCAACAGACCATCGGACGAGCGCAACTCCTCTGCATTGATCTTCACCGCATTGCAGCGTGGGCAAGGGGGAGCTGCTGGCTTTCAAAGCCGCGTGCAAAGCCTCCCTGGGATCCGGCCCCAGGGAGGCTGCATCGGAATGCACCATTTCAGGAAACGACATCATGGCACGCTTTTACGGTCAGATCCTGCCTAAAACAAGGAGAATGATGACAATCAAGAGGATCGTCCCCAATCCTCCGGAGGGATAATACCCCCAGTTTCTGCTATGCGGCCAGGTCGGCCACGCACCAAACAGCGCCAATAGAAGAACCACGATCAATATTGTTCCAAGCATTTTGACTCCTCGATTTCCTGCAACCAGATGAGATTACTGAAAATGCGCTGCGGCCCCGAGTCGAGCCGCAGCGGTACCACGGCCTTGTCAGCGCAAACTTCCANNGAGGCGACCGGCAACGTGTTGCCGTAGCCCTTTGCGCTCACTGAGTTTGTGGTTACGCCCTGCTGCACCAGATAATCGCGAACGGCCCCAGCGCGGTTCTCCGACAGCTTCTGGTTCATTGCATCGCCGCCAACATTGTCGGTATAGCCGTCAACCTCGATATTAAGTCCTGGATAGGCGATCAATATACCGGCAACCTTGGCCAGCTTCTCCCGTGCGCCGGGCTTCAAAGTGAACTGACCGGTGTCGAACAATACATCGGACATGCTTACAATCAGTCCACGCGCGCTATCGCGCGTTGCCAGAATCAGGTTCAGTTGTTCGGACAATTTTGCGCGCATTGCGGCCTTGTCGCTGTTCGCCTGTTGCGCAGCTTGCTGGGCATTCGCTGCAGCGATGCGGGCCTGTTCCGTATCGGCCTGGGCCGCGGAGATTGCAGCCGCCGATGCTGCTTGATTCGCGGCCTTTTCCGCCTGTGCCTTTGCCGCATCGGACTGGGCCTGCTCCTTCAGCCGGGTTGCGTTGTCGGCTTGGGCCTGAGATCTCGCCTGTGCATCGATCGATGCCTGTCGATCGCTCGCAAGGCGCTCCTCATCGATCTTTTTGACCGCGATCTCTCGCGCATCTTCGGCCGTCTGTACAGTTTCACGAGCAGCAGCAATCAGGGGCTTTTTGTCCATGTGTTTGTTTATGGCGTCCGCATCGGCAGTGTCCATCAACTGAACGGCGTGCTGATAGCTCGCGGCCGCATACGTTTCCGCTCCTTCAGATTTTGCGATCCGCAGCGCATTGCGCGCCTCGTAGAACTCCAGCGGCAGGCTGGCGCTCAGAACGACGGGGTCGAACTTGTAGCCGGTGGGAATGTAGCCACCGCGCTCCATCAGTTCATACTTTGCATTCACTGCCTCGGTGGTTCCCTTGGTATCGGCGCGTACGACGTTCTCAAGGACAATAACATCGCTGGGCTGGCGGACAGCAAAATACGGTTCCGCGGTAACGATCAGGGCGAATGCCTGTAGGTCGGTGGTCGCAGTCAGCTT
>PLOU01000159.1 GCA_003142235.1 Granulicella sp. | reverse complement strand
CGCAAGCCACTCTGAGCAACGGGCAGATCTTCATTCAAAAAGCAGACGGAAATTTTCAGTACTACATCCAGGCGGGCGCTTATGCCTTGCCGACGTTGAGTGTCCCGTTTGTCAATGCCGCAAATACTACGAACAACCTGTACGGGCCTGTCCCCGTAGCTTTTGCAAAGGTGCTGGCAGGAAAGACCACGTCGTTCGAACTCGGCCAGTTGCCCACGCTGATGGGCGCCGAGTCCACGTTCACCTACCAGAACTTCAACATCGAGCGCGGCATTGTCTGGAACCAGGAAAACGCCATCAATCGCGGCATCCAGGTAAATCAAACACTGGGTAAATACCTCTCCGCAGCGGTCGGTTGGAACGACGGCTACTATTCCAACCGCTACAACGATCTATCGGGCTCAGTAACCTTCACCAAGGGACCCCATGTTTTGGTCTACGACGGAAATGGGAATCTCGGGAAAACCATCTATCAAACAACAGCCACGCCGCTACAGAACAATGGCCAAATGCACGCCGTCATCTATACCTACACCAAAGGCCCCTGGATCGTTTCGCCGTACTTCCAGTACGGCAGCGTGCCGATCGTCCAGCAGGTCGGCGTGCTCAAGAGCACGTCCGCAACTGGCGGCGCAATCAATGTCAGCTACGCATTCAAGAGCGGTTTCTCGCTTCCGGTGCGCTGGGAATATCTGACGACTTCCGGCAGTGCAATCGATGGATCGGCCAACCTCCTGGGCTTCGGATCGGGCAGCGCAGGCACCACCTTCACCACGACGCCAACCTATCAAAAGGGAGGCGCATACCTTCGCGCCGATCTCGCGTGGGTGGATGCACTCAACTCCACCAGCGGAGATGTCTTTGGCCCGAAGCAAACGGATACGAGCCAATTCCGGGCCGTACTTGAATTCGGCTTCATCTTCGGCAGCAATATTGAAAAATAGCGGTTGATTTTTCATCGAGTCAACCAACTGAAAGAGGCTTCAAGGCAGATGTTTTGAACTAGAATCAATCAACCATTCTTCCTGACGGATCAGACGGGTGTGTTGAGCAAATCACAGACGACCGCCTCGCTTGGGCTTGTGTACTGGTGGGGGATGAAACAAGGCAGTTGGTAACTGGAGGCGCAGATGCTCGACCTAATCTTTCTTGTGGTTTCGCTTGTGTTCTTTGTCATCGCCGTGGCGTATGTCCACAGCTGCCAGTCACTGAAAGGCGGCGGCGGCAATGCTTGAGAACATCCTTATGCTCCTCTTGACCGCCGGCTTGCTGGTCTACCTGGTCTTTGCGCTTCTGCGTCCGGAGAAATTCTGATGACATCGAACGGTTGGTTGCAGATTGCGGTCTTCTTCGCGCTGCTGTTGCTTGCGGCAAAGCCCCTGGGCCTCTACATGGCGCGCGTCTACGAGCGGCAGAAGACGTGGCTGGACCCCGTGCTGGGGCCAGTAGAGCGGCTGCTCTATCGCTTGACCGGCGTCAACCCCGAGGCAGAGATGCGCTGGACCGAGTATGGCGCGGCGATGCTGATCTTCAGTTGCGCGACTCTGCTTCTGACCTATGCGATCGAGCGGCTGCAGCACGCGATCCCGATTCCGATGCTGAACCCGCAGCATCTAGCGGCCGTAGAGCCGTATCTGGCGTGGAACACGGCGGCGTCGTTCACCACCAACACCAACTGGCAGTCGTATGTGCCCGAAACCACGATGAGCTATCTGACCCAGATGGCGGGGCTGGCGACGCACAACTTCTGGTCGGCGGCGACGGGCATGGCGCTGGCCATCGCGTTTATTCGCGGGATTTCGCGGCGCGAGTCGAAGACGCTGGGAAACTTCTGGGTTGACCTGACGCGCGGAACGCTGTGGGTGCTGCTGCCGATCTGCCTGGTGTATGCGCTGGCGCTGGTCTCGCAGGGCGCAATTCAGAACTTGAAGCCGTACGACACGGTGACGCTGATCGAGCCGCAGACGGTAACCGCTCCCGGCGCGGATGGGAAGCCGGTGACGACCACCGTGACGACGCAGACCATTGCGCAGGGGCCGCTGGCGTCGCAGGAAGCCATCAAGATGCTGGGCACCAACGGCGGCGGCTTCTTCAACGCCAACAGCGCGCACCCGTTTGAGAACCCGACGCCGCTGACCAATCTGCTGGAGATGCTCTCGATCTTCCTGATTCCCGCCGGACTGTGCATCACGCTGGGCAGGATGGTGGGCTCGCCGGGGCACGGCTGGGCGGTTTTTGCGGCGATGTCCGTGCTGTGGTTCGCCGGCGTGGCCACCTGCTACTGGGCAGAGGCGCAGCCGAACCCGCTGCTGCATGGCGTCAATCAGCGCGTAGCGACGGCGGGACCGGGGCAGTCGCTAAGCCCCGGCGGCAACATGGAGGGCAAGGAAGTGCGCTTCGGCGTTGCCGACTCCGCACTGTTTGCCACGGTGACGACGGACGCAAGTTGCGGCGCGGTCAACTCCATGCACGACTCCTTCATGCCGTTGGGCGGAATGGTGCCGCTGGCGAACATCATGATGGGCGAAATTATCTTCGGCGGCGTGGGTTCGGGCATGTACGGCATGTTGATCTTCGTCATCGTGACGGTCTTCATCGCGGGCCTGATGGTGGGCCGCACGCCGGAGTACCTGGGCAAGAAGGTGCAGGCGTATGAAGTGCAGTTGTCCATGCTCTACGTGCTGATCTTTCCGCTGATCATCCTGGGGTTCGCCGCGGTGTCCGTGTTGATACCCGCTGGGCTATCGAGCATCTCCAACCACGGGCCGCACGGACTCTCGCAGATCCTGTATGCATACACTTCATCGGCGGGCAACAACGGGTCGGCGTTCGCGGGGCTGAATGCCAACACGCACTGGTACAACTCGACGCTGGGGATCACCATGCTGGTTGGCCGCTTCCTGATGATCGTGCCGATGCTGGCCGTGGCGGGAAGTCTTGCGACCAAGAAGATTGTGCCGCCCTCGCTGGGCACGTTCCCGGTGAATTCGACGCTGTTTACGGTGCTGCTGGTCAGCGTGATTCTGATCGTCGGCGCGCTGACGTTCTTCCCGGCGCTCAGTCTGGGACCAATCCTCGAACACTTATTGCTGCGTTCGGGCATCAGCTTTTCGTAAATCAGCGAGTCAGCAAGTCAGTAAGTTTGCAACGGAAATGAATTTCGAGGTTGGATGAGATGAGCGCGACACATACAGGAACTTCGAAGAAGCGGGCGATGTTTGAATCGTCCATCGTTCGCCGCGCCGCGGTGGATTCGCTGAAGAAGCTGAATCCCAGACTGCAGGCGAAGAACCCCGTGATGTTTGTGGTCGAGGTGGGCAGCGTCGTCACCACGCTGTTGCTGATTCTGCCGCACGGTTCGACCCATTTCGCGTTCAACCTGCAGATCACGCTTTGGCTGTGGTTCACCGTGCTGTTCGCGAACTTCGCCGAAGCGATGGCCGAAGGGCGGGGGAAGGCGCAGGCCGACGCGTTGCGCAAGGCGAAGTCGGAGACGACGGCGTACATGCTGCGCGCGGATGGCAACGTGGAAGAGGTCCCAAGCTCGCATCTGCGCGTGAACGACAAGGTCCGCGTGGTTGCGGGGCAGATGATTCCCGGCGATGGCGAGGTGATTGAGGGCGTCGCGTCGGTGGACGAGTCGGCCATCACGGGCGAGAGCGCGCCGGTGATTCGCGAGGCGGGCGGAGACCGCTCGGCCGTCACCGGAGGCACGCGTGTGCTCAGCGATGTGATCGTGGTGCGCATTACATCCAATCCCGGCGAGACGTTTCTCGATCGCATGATCGCGCTGGTGGAAGGCGCCCAGCGGCAGAAGACTCCCAACGAGATCGCGTTGAATATATTGCTGGCCGGGCTGACCATTATTTTTCTTCTCGCGGTTGTCACGCTGGAGCCGTTCGCCGTGTATTCGAGCGCGCCGCAGACGGTCTTCGTGCTGATCTCGCTGCTGGTCTGCCTGATTCCCACCACCATCGGCGGGCTGCTGTCGGCGATTGGAATTGCGGGGATGGATCGCCTGGTGCAGCACAATGTGCTGGCCGTCTCCGGCCGCGCGGTGGAGGCCGCGGGCGACGTGAACACGCTGTTGCTGGACAAGACCGGGACCATCACGCTGGGCAACCGGCAGGCCTCGGAGTTCCTGACCGCGGCGGGCGTTACGGCGGAAGAGCTGGCGGACGCGGCGCAGCTTTCGTCGCTGCCCGACGAGACGCCGGAGGGCCGCTCGATCGTGGTGTTGGCCAAGGAGCTTTACGGCCTGCGCGGACGCGAGCTGGCCAACCTCAATGTGGAGTACATCCCGTTCAGTGCACTGACCCGCATGAGCGGCATCGACATGGAGGGGCGCAGCATTCGCAAGGGCGCGGCGGATGCGATTGCGAATTATCTCAAAGAAAACGGGTCGATTCTGCCGGACGAGGTGCGGGCCACCGTGGACAAGGTGGCGCGCCAGGGAGGTACGCCGCTGGTGGTGGCGGAGAATGGCCGCGCGCTGGGCGTCATTCATCTGAAGGACATCGTGAAGGGCGGAATGCGCGAGCGCTTCGAGCAACTGCGCGCCATGGGGATCAAGACCATCATGATTACCGGCGACAATCCGCTGACCGCGGCGGCGATTGCGCGCGAGGCGGGCGTCGACGACTTTCTGGCCGAGGCCAAGCCCAAGGACAAGATGGACCTGATCAAGCGCGAGCAGGCGCAGGGCAAGCTGGTGGCGATGACCGGCGATGGCACGAACGACGCTCCAGCGTTGGCCCAGGCGGACGTGGGCGTAGCCATGAACTCCGGCACGCAGGCGGCCAAGGAGGCGGGAAATATGGTCGATCTCGACTCCAATCCAACCAAACTGATCGAGATCGTAGGCATCGGCAAACAGTTGCTGATGACGCGCGGCGCGCTGACCACCTTCTCCATCGCCAACGATGTGGCCAAGTACTTCGCCATTATTCCGGCGATGTTCATGGTGGTCTTTCCGCAACTGGCGATCATCAACGTGATGCATCTGAGCTCGCCGGAGTCGGCGATCCTGTCGGCGGTAATCTTCAACGCGCTGATTATTGTTGCGCTGATTCCGCTGGCATTGCGCGGCGTGAAATACAGGCCGATGTCGGCGGCGGCCCTGCTACAGCGCAACTTGTGGGTCTATGGACTGGGCGGAATCATCGCACCGTTCATCGGAATCAAGCTGATCGACATGATTATCGCGTCGATCCATCTGGTATGAGAAACAGCGAGTCAGCAAGGAATGAAACCATGAAGAAGATGATGATGACCGCGATCCTCTACACGCTTATCACGGCTGTGCTGCTGGGCGTTGTCTATCCGCTGGCGGTCACAGGGTTGGCGCATGTGTTCTTCCCTCGGCAGGCCGAGGGATCGCTGATCCACCGCGCCAATGGCACGCTGGTGGGCTCGCGCCTGATCGGCCAGGCGTTCAGCGGGCCGGGCTACTTCTGGTCGCGGCCATCGGCGGCGGGCGCGGGCTACGATGCGGGGAACTCCGGTGGCTCGAACTATGCGCCGACGAGCGCAGCGTTGGCGGCGCGGGTGACGGCGACAGTGCAGACGCTCAACCCCAAGGGAACCAATGCGGCTGTGCCCATCGATCTGGCGACGGCGTCGGCGTCGGGACTCGACCCGGACATCTCGCCCGCCGCAGCCTACTATCAGCTGGCGCGCGTGGCCACCGAGCGGCACATGAGCGAAGACGCGGTACGCAGCCTGGTTACGGCGCATATAACACCGCGCCAGTTTGGACTGCTTGGTGAACCACGCGTGAATGTTCTCGAGCTGAATCTATATCTCGACAAGATGGCGCCAATCGCCTCCAAATAGCGCCGTGGCGTCTACTTTCGCATGGAAGTGATGCGTTTCGGCTGACCGTTGTACCCTGAATGTGGGTGCATCGGGAGACGCCGTTTATGTCCCAACAGAAATCCAAGGCAGTTGTGTTGCTGAGCGGTGGGCTCGATTCCGCGACCGTGCTCGCCATCGCCAAGGCGGAGGGGCATGACGTCTACGCGCTCTCGTTTGCGTACGGGCAGCGGCACTCGTGGGAATTGGAGTGCGCGCGAGTGGTGGCTCGCGCTGGGGGCGCGAAAGAACACCGCACGGCAACCATCGATCTGCGCGCTTTTGGCGGCTCTGCTCTGACGGCAGACATCGACGTACCCAAGGGGCGTTCGACGGAAGAGATGTCCGGCGAGATTCCCATTACTTACGTGCCCGCGCGCAACACGATCTTTCTGTCGTTCGCGCTGGCCTGGGCAGAGGTGCTGGGATGCAGCGACATTTTCATCGGGGTGAATGCGCTGGACTATAGCGGCTATCCTGATTGCCGTCCTGAGTTCATCGCGGCCTTCGAGCGGATGGCAAATCTCGCCACCAGGGCGGGCGTGGAAGGCCGGCAGGCACTGCGAATTCATACGCCGCTGATCGCGCTGACCAAGGCAGAGATCATACGCAAGGGGCTGGAGCTTGGCGTGGATTACTCGCTGACCAGCAGTTGTTACGACCCATCGCCCTCCGGCGGGCCCTGCGGGAGCTGCGATTCCTGCGTGCTGCGGCAGAAGGGATTTCGCGAGAATGGACTCGTCGATCCACTGAAGTATCGCGAGACGCAGCCATGAGCTACGCGGTCAACGAGATCTTCTACACGCTGCAAGGCGAGGGAGCGCAGACGGGCCGGGCGGCTGTCTTCTGCCGGTTCGCGGGATGCAATCTCTGGTCGGGACGCGAGGAAGATCGTGCCACGGCGGTGTGCCAATTCTGCGATACGGAGTTTGTCGGCGTAGACGGCCCGGATGGCGGACGATTCGAGAGCGCAGAGGAGTTGGCAGCGCGGATCGAGGCGAGCTGGCAGGCTGTTTCTTCGCCGGGAAAGAAGTTTGTGGTCTGCACCGGGGGCGAACCGCTGCTGCAACTGGACCGGCCGCTGATCGACGCGCTGCACGCGCGGGAGTTCGAAGTCGCCGTTGAGACCAATGGAACGATTGCGGCCCCCGATGGAATCGATTGGCTCTGCGTCAGTCCCAAGGCGGGCGCGGAGCTGCTACAGCGCTCAGGCGATGAGCTGAAGCTGGTCTATCCGCAGGCCGGCGCACCGCCGGAGAGCTATGCGGGGCTGGCGTTCCGGCACTTCTTCCTGCAGCCAATGGATGGCCCGCTCCGGCAGGCCAACACGGAGCAGGCACTGCGCTACTGCCTCGGCCATCCCGCGTGGCACCTGGGCCTGCAGACGCACAAGTTCGTGGGCATCCGATGAAGCGCAATGCAGTCGCCTGCATCGCCACGGCATTGGCATCGAGAGACGGCGCTTCATCCGGAGGTGCGGACGAAGTACAATCAGCGGAATGATCGCTTTCCTGCGCGGACGCCTGCTCTCCAAGTCGCCGAACCGTGCCATCGTCGAGTGCGGCGGCGTCGGCTACGACGTGACCATCAGCGTTGCGACGTTTACCTCGCTGCCGCCGGAGGGTGCCGAGGCGCGCCTGCACATCTACACCCATGTGCGCGAGGACCAGATCGCCCTCTTCGGATTCGCGGAGCTCGATGAGAAGCGGCTCTTTGAGAGGCTGCTTACAATCACCGGCATCGGGCCGAAGCTGGCGATCACGGTGCTCAGCGGGATCGACTCGGACCGCCTGGTAACCGCCATCCGCTCGAGCGACCACGCCACGCTGACGCGCATTCCTGGGATCGGGAAGAAGACCGCCGAGCGCGTCGTGCTGGAACTCAAGGACAAGCTGGACGACATGGCCGTCGCGCCGGCGGCACAGGCTGCGCGCTATGGCCCGGCCGGCGACGATGCGTTCTCCGCGCTGGTGAACCTCGGCTATGCGCGGCCTATCGCGCAACGTGCCATTGAGACCGCCATCGCCAAACAGCCCGAGGCCGCCCAGGACTTTGAAGTGCTCTTCCGCGCGGCGATGGCCGCGATTCGTTAGAGTTCCAATCGTCCACGAGTGCGCGGAGAGATTTTCAACTGACAACCGGCAACCTGCAACTCACAACTGTCCCTATGTTCTCGCGCACACTCACCATCGAACGCATCGACGCCGCAGGCCTGGCGCACCGCTGTCCCATCGCGCAGATCGACAACTTCGCCATGCGCAACTTCACCAACGACGCGGTCTTCGACGACACGCTTCCCATCGCGGACGGCCTGCTCGAAGTGGGCTTGCGCGTCCCCCTCGACCGCCTCAGTGCCGCCATGGAGGACTGGTTCCGGCGCAAGAGCTATCTGGCGCCCGGCGAGCGCCTGCGCGTCACGGAGGTTGCCCCCGCGCAAGCGCCGACGCAGCCCTAAATTATTTTTGAATCTGGTGGTGAAGAATCTGGCGAATGGGCCGAAGCTGAGTGGTGCGATGCGGAGCGCCAGACGATGTTAGTAATGCGCAGTCGAGTTGCATGACGGTCGGCCGGGTTACATGACGAAGGCGACTTTTTCCAGCTCTTCCTGCATCGATTTCAGCGAGCACCCAACCAATTCGATGCGCGATGCCGCGCCGCACGCCGCGTAGCTTGAAACTCCGTATCCGCGCACACCGAGAAATGCGCCGATGAGCTCGGCCGCCTGCCGGGAATCGAGGCCGGACTGGGCCAACTCCTCGCGCAGGGAAGAGAGGTCGGCCGCAGTGAATTTTTCTATCGCGCAGCTTGCGGGCAAATTGTCTTCCATGTCCATCCTCCCTGCCCCGTTTATCGGCGGAAGCCGTACGCATGTGAACCGCGGCGCGCGGGATGAGGCGGCAACATCAGCGGGCTCGCCCGATTCGGGACGCACGGCCGGCCAGCCGCGCGGTACCATGGTACTTAGGATGAAAGCCACAGCGCGAATACTGAATGGAATTGAGATCGCCGCCCAGATCAAGGCGGAGGTCGCCGAGCAGGCGCGTGCGCTTGCTGCGCGCGGGATTACGCCGGGGCTGGCGGTGGTGTTGGTGGGCCACGTCGCCGCGTCGGAGATCTATGTGCGCAGCAAGGTGAAGACCTGCGCCGAATTGGGAATGTTCAGCGAGATGCTGACGCCGCCCGAGAGCGTCACGACGGCAGAGCTGCTGGAGCTGGTCGCCGGGCTGAACGCGCGCGATGAAGTGGATGGCATTCTGATCCAGCTTCCGCTGCCCGCGCATGTGGACACGCGACGGCTGCTGGAAGCGGTGTCGCCGGACAAAGATGTGGACGGCTTCCATCCCATCAACGTGGGGCGATTGCAGAGCTCCGCGTCCCATGGCGTACAAGCCGGGTCAGCGCTGGCGCCGTGCACGCCGGCGGGAATTATGGAGATCCTTCGCCGCAGCGGGCTGCCGGTGGCGGGTCAGCATGCGGTGGTGCTGGGGCGGTCGGAGATTGTGGGCAAGCCGGTGGCGATGATGCTGCTGAACGCGTCGGCGACGGTGACGGTCTGCCATAGCAAGACGGTGGAGATCGGCCGATACACGCGCGACGCGGACATTCTGGTGGCGGCCATCGGCAGGCCGGGATTTGTGACCGCCGAGATGGTGAAGCCGGGAGCGACGCTGATCGACGTGGGCATCAACCGCGTCACCGATGCTGCTGAAGTCGCACGCTTCTTCCCCGGCGACGAGGCGCGCGCCGCGCAGTTCGCCACTCGTGGCTCGACGCTGGTGGGCGACATTCATCCGGCGGCGTTCGCGCTGGCCGGAGCGTACACGCCGGTGCCTGGAGGCGTGGGCGCGTTGACCATTGCGATGCTGATGAAGAACACGGTGGCGGCGGCGAAGGCGCGGCGCGGCGCGTCTGCGGGGCGCAGCGAAGTTGCCGCGGCGAAGGCCTAGCGCGATGCTGCGCGTGGGCCTTACCGGCGGGCTGGGCAGCGGAAAATCGACCGCGGCGCAGCGGTTCGCGGCGCTGGGCGCGCAGGTTTTTTCCGCCGACGCGATTGGGCGCGAGCTGATGCAGCCGGGCGAAGCCGTCTACGCGGCGATTGTGGCGCACTTCGGCGCGGGGGTGGTCTCACCCGGCGGAACAGATGGATCTCCCTGCGGGACGCTCGACCGCAGCGCGCTGGCGCGGATTGCATTCGGAGGAGGAGAAAAAAACGCCGGGCGACTGGAGGAGCTGAACGCGATTGTGCATCCGGCGGTGATCGCGCGGCAGGCGGAGCTGATCGACGAGGTCGCCGCGCGCGATCCGAACGCCGTGGCGATCGTGGAGTCCGCGCTGATCTTCGAGACGAAGTACGGAGGCGAGGGCGGCTGTCAGAGGCGCTTCGACAAGCTCATCTTTGTGAAGGCCTCGGAGGAGTTGAAGATCGCACGCTTCGTCGCTCGCGTGGCGGGCGGCAAGACGCTGGGCGCAGAGGCGCGACGTGCGCTGGAGGCCGAGGCCCGGCGGCGGATTGCGCGGCAGATCGACGACGAGAGCAAGGCTGCGAAGTGCGATTTTGTGCTGACCAACGATGGATCGATTGAGCAGTTGCAGGCGCAGGTGGATGCGCTGTGGCCGGTGCTGAAAGCCGCCGCGATGCAGCAGCCGCGCTGATTCGCACGCCTTTCGGAAGCCTCGTTGGCCTGGAATGACTACAATTACAATGTGCGGGGAAGTCTCCGCCGATACCGACGTTTCGGGTGTTTCTGCGATGAAATTACGTCCTGTTCTGCTTGTGGTTTTGCTGCTTACCGGGTTTTATTTCGCGACGACGCATCTGGCGTCGACCGGCGCGCTGGCTCCCTGGCTTGCCGCGCTGCACCCGGCCGGCCCCGCCACCGGCATCGAATCGCTGCGCGGCACGGATGGGGCCTTCGATCTGAATGTGGCCTCGGCCGCGCCGGCCTTCGACTCCGAGGAGCAGCAGAACATCGCCGTCTACAAGCGGGCGCTGCCCAGCGTGGTCAACATCACCACGACCGAGGTGCGCTACGACTTCTTCTTCGGGCCGGTGCCGCTGGCGGGCCAGGGGTCGGGCTTCATCCTCAACAAGGACGGGCTGATCCTGACCAACAACCACGTGATCGGCAACGCGCAGTCCGGCAATATTGAGGTACGGCTCTACGACAAGCACTCCTACAAGGCGACGGTGGTGACGGTGGACAGGGGGCACGACCTCGCGCTGCTGAAGATCAACGCGCCCAACCTGGTGCCTGCGACGCTGGCCGAGAGCAGCAGCGGGCTGGAGGTGGGGCAGCAGGTGTACGCCATCGGTAACCCGTTCGGGCTCTCGGGCACGATGACGCGCGGCATCATCTCGGCGATCCGCACCATTCGCGGCGGGGAGAACAACCTGATCGAGGACGCGATCCAGACCGACGCGTCGGTGAACCCGGGCAACTCCGGCGGCCCGTTGCTGAACTCGCGCGGCGAGGTCATTGGGATTACGACGATGATTGCGTCGAACGGCGCCGAGCAGTCGGCCGGCATCGGCTTTGCGATTCCCATCAACACGGCCAAGGCGGTGCTCGACGACTACGCCAAGTACGGTCGCGTGCGCCGGCCCACGCTGGACATTGTGACCCTGCCGATCAACCCCAATATCGCCGAGCAGATTGGGCTGGCCGCCGACTACGGCGTCCTGGTCGAGCGCGTGCTGCCGGGCGGCGCGGCCGAAAAAGCCGGCCTGCACGGAGGCACCCAGCGCGCTTACGAGGGCAACAATCCGGTGATGCTGGGCGGCGACCTGATTGTGGCCTTCAACGGCCAGGAGATCGCCAGCCCGCAAGACCTGGCGGAGGCGATGAACGCGAAACACGCAGGCGATACGGTCACCGTCACCGTCTTTCGCGGACGCAAGAAGATGGACTTCAAAGTGACGCTGAACGATGCCAAGGACCAGGCGCTAGGGCCGCAGACATAGGCGATGCGAAAGACCTTTTTGGCGATTCTCGCTGTGGCTGTCGTGGTTCTCTGCGGCCTGGCGTGGCCGTCCGCAAAGGCGCACCTGCAGGTGGCCGTGGTGCTGCGCCAGGCCGCGGGGCAGCCGGCGCCGTGGTTCGCGCGCGACCTGACGTCTGCGGTGACGACCCAGGACTTCAGCTTCCCCATCGAAACGGCGATTGGACCGCAGCAACTGCGCGCGCGGCTGTACACTCCGCAGGGCAAGCCGAACGCGCCGGCCATGGTCATCTTCCACGGCGTGCATTACCAGGGCATCGACGAGCCGCGGCTGATGGGCTTTGCAACGGCGATGGCGAGTTGCGGCATTCGCGTGCTGACGCCGGAGCTGCCCGGCATCAAGGACTATCACGTCAGTCAGGACTCGGTCGAGGCGATCGGCGAGTCGGTAAAGTGGTTTGCGGAGCAGACGGGCGGGCCGGTGAGCGTGATGGGGCTGAGCTTCTCCGGCGGGCTGGCGCTGGTGGCGGCGAGCGAGCCGCAGGTTCATGCGGCCTTCAAGTTTGTGGTTGCGGTGGGATCGCAGGACTCGATGCTGCGCGTGGCGGAGTTCTACATGACGGGCCGCGACGCGCGCCCCGACGGCTCGGTGGAAGCGCAGGCGCCGCACGAGTACGGGCCGCTGGTGCTGGAGTACGAGCACGTCGAGGAGTTTGTGCCGGCGGCGGACCTCGGCCCGGTGCGCGCGGTGCTGCGGGCGCATCTCTACGAGGACAGACAGGGCGAGGCTGCCGCGACGCGGCTGTTGAACGACGTGCAGCGGCGCGAGGCGCGAGACCTGATGGACACTACCCTGCCCGCCACGCGGGCCGCGGTTGCGGCGTCGATTGCGCGGCACGCGGGTGAGTCGCCGGGCCTCTCGCCGCAGGGGCGGCTGCGCACGCTGGACACGCCGGTCTACCTGCTGCACGGCGAGGCAGACAACGTCATCCCCTCGGCCGAGACGCTGTGGATGGCCAGCGAGCTGCCGCGCCGCGACCTGAAAGCGGTGCTGGTCAGCCCCGTGCTCTCGCACCTCGACCTCAACGGGCCGAAGCCGGGGCTGATGGACCAGTGGCGGCTCATTCACTTCTTCGCGCGGATGATCCACGCAGCACAGAACAAGTAACAAAGTTAGGCGGAGGGACGGCGGCGGGGAATGTCTTTCAAGCCGGGCTGCGATCCGCCGCGTTGTGCCAGCCTGCGAGCTGCTTCCCTCTGGATCAGCATAGTCAATGCCTCATGGACTAGCGCAGCTATATCTGTCAGTCCCGAGTACTTCCGCGCCTCTACAAGCAACTCATCGTCAATCTCGATCGTAGCTCGCATCAGGTATCTCCAGATTCATCTGCACGGATTCTATGGACATTTGATGCGTTATACGATGCATTCAATCTACGGCTTGCGGCCCTTCTTGCCACCCGCGGCCACATTCCGGCCAAAGTGGAAGCTGGGGCCGACCGAGTAGCGGTAGGTCCAGCGGCCATCGGCGATGATGTCGTTGAAGGGATGGTTGTAGACGAAATCAAACTGCCCGCGAATGCCGATGTGCTTGCTGACGGCGACCTCAGCTCCACCGCCAACGCCGTAAAAGCCGGTCCAGTCGAGCTTGAACCCGGCGGGCGCAAGCCCGACTACGATGACGGTCTGGAATGCATCCTGCGCATGGGGCACGGCGCGCTCACGCAGCGCGCCAAGCGATGGGCGTATGAAGAGCGTGAGCTTCGAGTAGTGCCGGTCGACCAGTTGCGGCCCGAAGGCGAAGGTCTGGGTGGCGGCGTCGGTGGGCACGGCGAGGTGGTAGTTCGCCGGCAGATAGCCCAGCGCGATGTATTGGGCTTGCGCGCCATTGACCGTCGCCTGGAGGGCCGCGGGCAGAAGGTCCGGCGTCAGGACCTGCGGGCCGGTTCCCTCGCTGTAGTCCGCGCCAACCGAGAGCCAGCGCCGCATGTTCATCCCCGCCTGCAGGTGGAAGCCGTGCTCGTTGAGGCCGAGCATCGGGCTGTTGATGTCGGCGAATCCCGCGTAGGCGTCGTAGCGGCTTACATAGGACTGTTGCGCGTGCGCGTTGGTCCCGGGGAACGCGAAGAGAACTGCCAGAGCGGTGCCTGCGAGCAGGCAGGAGATTGCGATCTTCAAGTTTTTGCCCTCCTGGAACGCTGACACAGATCGAGCGTTGCGGCCTACGCCGCTCCATTCCCTGCCAGATTCATTGAATCATTACATTACCCGACCGTTGTGACGTTTGTCACTCGTAATTATTTGGCGCGCGCCGACCGCCTTGCCCAACCCGCCCGTGCGCCGGACAATGGGAGGAACGACGGGAGAACGACGATGGCTCAGATCATCACACTGGACGAGATTCGCGCGGCCCAACGGCGGCTGGCCGGGGTTGCGGTGCGGACGGGACTGCACCGGGTGCGGACGGAGCGGATGCGGCTGGCCGGGCAGGCGGAGCTGCCGTTCGATCTCTACATCAAAGCGGAGAGCGAGCAGCCGATTGGCAGCTTCAAGCTGCGCGGGGCGTACAACCGGATTGCGCAGCTCTCAGAGGAGGAGCTGGGCCGCGGCGTGATTACCTACTCCAGCGGAAACCACGCGCAGGGCGTGGCGTATGCGGCGCGGGCGCTGGGCGCGCGCGCGGTGATCGTGATGCCGGAGAACGCGCCGGCGATCAAGCGCGAGGCCACGGCTGCGCTGGGCGCGGAGGTGGTGCTGGTGGGGCCGGCAAGCTCCGAGCGGAGGGCGAAGGCCGAGGAACTCGCCCGCGCGCATGGCTACACCATTATTCCGCCATACGACGATGCGGCGATCATTGCCGGGCAGGGAACGTGCGGGCTGGAGATTCTGGAGCAGCTTGGTGTGATTGCGGACGGCGATGCAAGCGGTGGTGCTTCGGACGGTGCAGAGTTGCGCGACGCGAATGCGGTAGGCAATGTGGTGGTTCTGTCGCCGGTGTCGGGCGGCGGCCTGTTGAGCGGGATTGCCGCGGCGGTGAAGCTGGCTGCGCCGCCGCAGTGGGAGCGGCGGATCGAGGTATGGGGTGCGGAGCCGGAGCTGGCGGCGGATGCGAAGGAGTCGTTCGACACGAAGTCGCTGGTGGAGTGGCCGGCGGAGATGACGACGCGGACCCGCTGCGATGGGCTGCGCACACAGTCGCTGGGCGAGCTGAACTTTGCCCACATCCTGCGCTTCGTGGATGGGATTGTGACGGTGAGCGAGGAAGAAATTCTGGCCGCTATGCGCGGCTTGCTGGCGACGACCGGGCTGGTCGCCGAGCCGAGTGGCGCGGTGACGCTGGCCGCAGCGATCTTCCATCACGCGGAACTGCCACGTTGCCAAAGGCTGGTCGCGGTGCTGAGCGGCGGGAACATCGAGCCGGAGCTGCGGCGGGAGCTGGATGCGGGCCAGTCGGCGGATGCTTTCGCGCGACGGCGAGTGGGAGTCTAATACCTTCATGAGAACTGCCTCCATGAGAGCGATGCGCGTACGGATTTCAGGAGTTGTGCTGGTGCTGCTGGTGGTGTCTTGCGGAGCTTCTGCGGCGATTGCGCAGAAGAATCCGAAAGACACGCGCTCCGGCTACGACCGCTCGGCGCGCGCGACCCTGGTGCATCCGGCGATTGTGTACGTCGCGGCGGACGACAGCGCGCAGCACGTCGCCGAGGTGACGCCGGGCCACGAAGTGGTGGTGATCGAGCGCAACGGCGCGTGGGTGCGCGTCTTCGCCAACACCGATATTCCGGACGAACAGGCCGACGATCAGAAGCCGGAGTTCAGCGCGGACGAGACCGTGACGCCAGCCTCGGGATGGATTCACGACAAGGGCATCGTTACGCCGGCAACAGCCAACGGCGATGCGATTCTGTACGGCACTGCCGCCAACTTTGAGGAGCAGGCGGAACAGCCGCACGCACCCAAGGACGCCGCCGAGGAGGCGCATCTGCTCTACCGGCGCGTGGCCGACTACTTCCCCAACTCGCCGCTGGCGGCGGAGGCGATCTTCCGCGCGGCCGACGTGCGCTGGCAGATCGACAAGGCCGACATCGGCACCCTGCCCTCGGCCCACGAGCAGGAGGCGTACCTGCGGCCACAGCTCTACGAGGGCGAGATGCAGCGGGTGATGAAGCTCTACCCGGCGTCGAAGTTTGCCGCGCTGGCCGCCTACGACCTGATCGACAACAAGCTCTGCGGCGACTGGCAGGGCCTGCCCAAGTGCCCGGAGATGGAGGCTGTTCTCTACGAGCGCTACGCCGACCGCTATCCCGACAGCCCAAAGGCCGCCGAGGCGCTCTACAACGCAACCTACCGCCAGGGCGTGCTGGTGGAGATGTACACGGTGCAGGACGAGAAGAAGCGCTCCGAGCAGGCAGCGGCGAACGCGGTCGGTCTGGCGGCGGAGTTGAAGCAGCACTACCCGCAGTCAGACTACGCGGCGCGCGCGGCCAGCATCGCATACCGGGTGCAGCAGCAGATTCCGGTCTACGGGAATGACCGGGAATAGGTCTGCGTTAGCACTCGTTCAAGACCGCGTCATACTTCCCGGATAAAATAGCGGAATGCCAATCTATCAAGTAATCGTCCTGGCCATTGTGCAGGGACTCGCCGAGTTGCTGCCGGTTTCCAGCTCCGCCCACGTCGTCGTCGCAGAGAAGCTGATGGGACTCGACCCATCCTCGCCGCAGATGACGCTGCTTCTGGTGATGCTGCACACCGGCACGATGTTCGCCGTGATTGCGTACTTCTGGCGGCAATGGAGGCAGAGCTACTTTGCCACGGTGGACGCATTCAAGCGCTTCGCGCTGCGGCTAATCTACGCGACCGCGCTAACCGGAGTCCTGGGCGAGGCGCTGATCAAGCTGATTGAGCATACGATGTTCAAGAGCGCGCCTAAGGCGGAGATTGAGGACCTATTCGGGCGGCTGGAACTGGTGGCTCCGGCGCTGGCCTGCGCCGGGATTCTGATCCTGATCGCAGGTCTGCGCGAGAAGAAGCAGGACGCAATACAGCCGGCGGCGGCGAGCCTGACGCGGCGGCCAACCGACAGCGTCACCATGCGGCAGGCGGGTTGGATGGGCCTGGCGCAGGGATTGGCGCTTCCCTTCCGCGGGTTTTCGCGCTCTGGCGCGACCATCTCCACCGGAATGCTGACGGGCGCGAGCAAGCAGCGGGCCGAGCGTTTCAGCTTTGCGCTTGCGGTCATCATTACGCCGTTTGCGATTGGGCGCGAGGCGCACCGCCTGCTGCAAGCGACCCACGCCGCCGCCGCATCCGGCTCGCCCGTCGATCTGCATGGCACGGTGGCGATGAGCCTGCTGGGCGCGGTGTTTGCCTTCCTCGCCGGGCTGCTGGCGCTGAAGTGGCTGAGCAATTGGCTGGAGAATGGCCGCTGGTATTGGTTCGGAATCTACTGCCTGGTGGCGAGCTGCGTCGTCTTCTACTTGCACACCAAGGGCTATTAGTCCTGAGAGCGGTTCGCGCTGGGCGCGATGCGGCTTACCAGATGTTGCCGGGCTGGAGGAACTCGGGGCTGACGGGGTTCTCGTAGACCGAGTAGTCGCGGGTGACGACGGTCAGCCCGCTCTCGGAGACGAAGTAGTTCTTCTTGTCCTCGTTGGCGTCGTAGCCGATGACGGTGCCGTCCGGGATGTGTACGTCGCGGTCGATGATGGCGTGCCGGATGCGGCAGTGGCGCCCGATGTTGACGTGGGAGAAGATGACGGATGAGTCCACGTCGGCGTAGGAGTTGACGCGCACGTCCTGGCTGACGACGGAGTTGCGCACCACCGCGCCGGAGACGATGGAGCCGGAGCAGACGATGGAGTTGATGGCCATGCCGGTGCGTCCCGGTTCGCCGAAGACGAACTTGGCGGGCGGGTACTGGTAGGGCCGCGTGCGCATGGGCCAGCTCTTGTCGTAGAGGTTGAAGATCGGCGAGATGCCGGCCACGTCCATGTTGGCGTCGTAGTAGGCCTCCAGCGTTCCCACGTCGCGCCAGTAGAGGGCGCGCTGCTTGTTCTCATCGACGAAGTTGAAGGCATGCATCTTGACCCGGCCCAGCAGCTTGGGCAGGATGTCGTGGCCGAAGTCGTGGGTGGAGTCGGGGTCTTCGGCGTCCTGGATGAGTTCGGGCAGCAGGATGTCGGTGTTGAAGAGGTAGATGCCCATGGAGGCATCCACCACGTTGGGGTCCACCGGCGAGCGGATCTCGGTGGACGCGGGTTTTTCCACGAATCCGGTGACTTCGCCCGTGCGCGCCACCTCGACGATGCCGAAGCGGGAGACCTCGTCGGGCCGGATAGGCAGCGTCGCCAGCGTAACATCGGCGCCGGAGTCCTTGTGCTGCTGCAGCATGCGGCCGTAGTTCATCTTGTAGATGTGGTCGCCGGAGAGGATCAGGACGTAGCGCGGCTCCTCCGACCCGATGGAGTAGATGTTCTGGTAGACCGCGTCCGCCGTGCCTTGGTACCAGCTCTTGGAGACGCGCTGCATGGGGGGCAGGATCTCAATGAACTCGCCCAGCTCGTTGGCTACCACCGGGCCCCATCCCTCGCGGATGTGCCGGTTCAGCGAGAGCGCCTTGTACTGGGTCAGGATGTAGACGTGGCGCAGGTCGCTGTTGATGCAGTTGGACAGCGTGATGTCGATGATGCGGTACTGGCCGGCAAAGGGAACGGCGGGCTTGGCGCGGTCGCGCGTAAGGGGAAAGAGCCGTTCGCCGGCCCCGCCTGCAAGCAGCACACCGAGTGTGTCTCTCATCGTCCATTCCCTCGAAAGCAAAGTGCCGGCAAACCTACGACCATCTTAG
>PLOU01000138.1 GCA_003142235.1 Granulicella sp. | reverse complement strand
GGGGGATGGCAGGGGGAGGGGTACCCCGCAATCGCAGCGCATTTAGACTGCCAAAATGCAATCCGCAGTCGATTCAGTCTCCGTTGGTGTACGTTAGGCAAAGAGTCTATGCCAAAGCCCCTCACCTCCCGCGAACGCATCGCCCTCGGCCAGGCCCAGCGCAAGCACACGCCCCGCGCCGAACTCGCCGTCTGGCAGCCCAAGCTCCGCCGCGCCGATCCGCTCGCGCTTCTCGCTAACTCGATGCGCGGCCGCGTGCCAGAGCTGGTGCCCATCAAGTACGACCGCATGGCCGCATCGCCCTTTGGATTTTTTCGCGGCGCGGTGCCTGTCATGGCCTGCGATCTCTCGCTCGGCCCCAACACCGGCATCCACACCCAGCTCTGCGGCGACGCGCACGTCCGCAACCTCGGTGCCTTCGCCGCGCCCGACGGCCGCCTGGTCTTCGACATCAACGACTTCGACGAGACCATTCGCGGCCCATTCGAGTGGGACGTCAAGCGCCTCGCCACCAGTCTCATCCTCGCCGGTCGCGAGGCAGGCGCGAAGCCGGGTCTCTGCCGCGACGCCACGCGCGCCTTCCTCGCCCGCTATCGCACCTTAATGCAGATATTCGCGCAGATGCCCGTGCTGGAGCTTGCGCACTATCAGGTCCACCGCCTGCACACCGTCGAGCCCGTCTTCGAGATCCTGCGCCTCGCCGAGCGCGCTACTCCGCTACACAACCTCGAAGCCCTCACCATCTCAATCGCCGAAGCACCCACCCGCAGCGCGCGCGCTGCAACCTCAGAACTTCTCCCATGCGTCGGCTCGCACCCGCGTATCTTCAAGACCATCGATCCTATCCTCACTCGCGTCCATGGCGACTTGGCCCGCGCGGTCCTCGACTCGCTCAACCCCTACGCCGAAACCCTCCAGCCCGAACGCCGCCACTTCCTCGCGCAGTACACTCCGCTCGACGTTGCCTTCAAGATCGTCGGCACCGGCTCGGTCGGCCTGCGCGACTACTGCATCTACATGCAGGGCAACGGCACCAAGGACCCGCTTTTTCTGCAGATCAAGGAGGAGACACTCTCTGCCTACGCCCCATATCTGGGCGAATCGCCCGCCGAGTCGCATCAAGGCCGCCGCGTCGTCGATGGCCAGCGCGCCATGCAGTTCCAGTCCGACCCATTTCTCGGATGGACTACCATCGAGGGCCGCGACTTCCTCGTTCGCCAGCTCAATGACCACAAGGCCGCCGTCGGGATGAGCGAGCTGAAGTCCGCTGGCCTGCTCGAATACGCCACCGTCTGCGGAGAGACTCTCGCCCGCGGCCACGCCCGCTCCGGCGACCCCTGCAGCATCGCCGGCTACATCGGCGCCTCAGCACGCTTCGACCAAGCCATCGCCCAATTCGCCGCCGACTACGCCACCCAGACCGAGCGCGACTGGCAGGCCCTCCTCCACTCCCGTCACCACGCCGCGCCATCCTCTGCGAAGAAGCCCGCAACAATAAAGTCCACCACAAAAAATCCCACGCCCAAATCGCCGCAGCCGCGAGCCTGCGCGCCTTCGCCGCGGAGGAGTTGACGAGGGTATAGAACAGAAGCAGATTCCTCCGCTTCGCTGCGGAATGACAAACAAAGTAGTGGCAAAAGGATATATGGATATCTCGGCGATTGAAGGCGAGGAGATGAAGTCAGTAGAGTTTGTGGAGGACTTTCTCCAGCTCCGCTTCGGCGAGCCGTTGCTGCGACTCTACGACTGGCCACACGTCCTGCTCACCGATTCTTCCGTGGCCTTCGGCGAGCCGGAGTATCGCAACGCCCTCTGCGCCGAGATCGGCGAGACGGTCGAGAAGGCCATGCTGGAAGAGGGCGACGCCCTGACAGTTGAGTTCGCCAACGGCATCGTCTTCGCCCTCTCGCTCCGCGAAGAAGATGTGGACAGCCCCGAATCGGGCAGTTACTCAGTCACCGGCGACGAAGCCGACGCACAGGAGTTTTGATGATGGCAGAAGACACAAAATTCATAGGCACTCCGAAGAAAGCCACCACCCACGTCAATCAGAACGAGGGCCTCATCTTCGAGAAGTCGTCGCCGGGGAAGAAGGCGTATCGGCTGGCGGAGCTGGATGTGCCTGCGATCGACGCCGCGTCCCTGCTGGGCGCGAGCGCACGCGCCGACCTCGGCGTGATGCCTGAGGTGAGCGAGATCGAGATCATTCGCCACTTCACGCGGCTCTCCACTTGGAACTACGCCATCGATCTCGGCATGTATCCGCTGGGCAGTTGCACGATGAAGTACAACCCGCGCGTCAACGAGGCGGTCGCCGCGCTCGATGGCATCGCCAACGCACATCCCTATCAGCCCGAATCACTCTCGCAAGGTTGCCTCGGCATCATGAAGCTCTTGCAGGACTGCCTCATCGAGATCACCGGCATGGACGCCATCACGCTACAGCCCGCCGCCGGCGCGCACGGCGAGTTCACCGGTATCCTGCTCGTCCGCGCGTACCACGAGGGCCGGGGCAACGCACGCAAGAAGATTCTGGTCCCCGACTCAGCGCATGGCACGAATCCTGCGTCGGCTGCGGTCTGCGGCTATCAGGTGGCGAACCTCAAGTCGAACGCGCAGGGCATGGTGGACATCAGTGAGCTGGAGCGCATGGTCGACGAGGATACCGCCGCGCTGATGCTCACCAACCCATCCACCATCGGCGTCTTCGAGAGCGATATTCATCGCATCGCCGAAATTCTCCACGCCCGCGGTGCGCTGCTCTACATGGACGGCGCCAACATGAACGCGCTCGTAGGCAAGGCGCGCCCCGGCGACTTCGGCGTCGACGTGATGCACCTCAACCTGCACAAAACCTTCTCCACGCCGCACGGAGGCGGTGGCCCCGGCTCCGGCCCCGTCGCCTGCAAAAAAATCCTTGAGCCGTTTCTTCCCATGCCCGTCGTCATCACCCGCGCCGACGGCTCGCTCGGACTCGACTACAACCACCCGCACTCCGTCGGTCGCGTGCGCGCCTTTTACGGAAACTTCGGAATGTTTGTCCGCGCGTTGGCTTACATTCTTGCCAACGGCCCGGACGGCCTGCGCCAGACCACCGAAGACGCCGTCCTCAACGCCAACTACATCCGCGCCAAACTCTCCGGCACATTCGATCTCCCCTTCACCACGCCGACGCTGCACGAGGTCGTCTTCTCCGACCGCCTACAGGCGGCCAACGGCGTCAAAACCGGCGACATTGCCAAGCGCCTCATCGATTATGGCTTCCATCCCTACACCGTCAGCTTCCCCATGATCGTGCATGGCGCGATGATGATCGAGCCCACCGAGAGCGAGAGTCGCGAGGAGCTGGACTTGCTCATCGACGCACTCCAGCAGATCGCACGCGAGGCCGCGGAGAATCCCGAACTGGTGAAATCCGCGCCGCACACCACACGCCTGCGTCGGCTGGATGAAACCGCCGCCGCGCGCAAGCCCGTCCTGCGTTGGAAGCCACCCGTCACGGATTAGTCGCCGCCGAAGAGTTACGCGCCCCCGCGTCGCAGTTCCTTCGTCTTCAGCACAATCATGGTCTCGTAGAACGCCTGCAGTGTGGCGTACGCGACGCCCGCCGCGCCGTCCAGCACCGCGCCGCGCACAAACATCATGTAAAGCCATTTGATCAGCGGTCTTCCCGGCAGCCGGTAGAAGATCGCCTTCTGGTGCAGCCGCCGCGTGTGGAAGTCGGGATCGCGCAAGGCCGCGCGCAGGCTCGGTTGCCGCAGTCCCTCCTGGCGGAAGATCAGCTCGGCCTCCATCGTCGAGTAGGCGTTGTGCTTCGTCATCCAGCACGCTATTCCCTTCGAGAACGGATAGTGGTCGAGCGGATGCACCAGCTCCGAGACAGGCCCGTCGATCTCCAGCACCTCGTTGATGGCGCGCGTGTACCTTGCCTGCTCCGGACGCACCAGCCGAATGTAGAACGGAGTGAGCTGCGCGTGCTTCAGCCATGTGCCGAAGAGATAATCGCGCCGCCGCAGTCGAAATCCCGCCGTACTCGCTGCTGCCTCGCCCACCACGCGCTGCATCTCCGCGCACAGCTCCGGGGTGGGCCGCTCGTCGGCGTCCAGCAGGAAGACCCACAGGTGCTTGAACGCGGTCGCCAGCGCGGCGTTGCGATGCGTGGCGTAGTCGTCGAACGCACGGCTATGCACCTGCGCGCCGGCCGCGCGCGCAATCTCCACCGTAGCGTCCGTGCTGCACGAGTCGAAGACATGCACATCGTCCGACCACGCAACCGAGGCCAGCGCGCCAGGCAGATCGCGCTCTTCGTTCTTGGTAAGGATCAGGACGGAGATCATCGCTGTGAACTCATGGCCAATGGCATCTCGCTTCCGCAGCCGTCCGCCTTCGCCGGCGGATGCTTGGTGGGCCCACCAGGACTTGAACCTGGAACCAACGGATTATGAGTCCGCTGCTCTGACCAATTGAGCTATGGGCCCTCGTCTGCCATGCTACTGCATCTACGCTCTCGCCGGGGATTGCACTGCGTCGCGCAGCTCCGGCATGTCGCGCACCGTGCCATGAACCTTCCGCCGCACACCTTCGCGGAGTCGCTCTGCGCGGCTGGTGTGTGATTCAATGAATCCAGCGATGATGCAAGGAATCTATCAGTGATGGCCTTGGAGAATACAGCCTCGCGACGTCCCAACACTGCACAGCGCCGATGGAAGGCAGCGACGCGCAAGATGCGCGAGCTGGGCTCGATCGCCTCGGCGCTCCTCGACACCGCGCATCCCTACATGGCGCACATCGTGCCCATGCGCCGCTGCAACCTTGCCTGCACCTACTGCAACGAGTTCGACGGCGTCTCCGACCCCGTGCCCATCGAGGAGATGGAGCGGCGCATCGACCATCTGGGCCGCCTCGGCACCTCGGTGATCACCATCTCCGGCGGCGAGCCGCTGCTGCACCCGGAACTCGACCGCGTCATCGCGCGCATACGGCGCACCGGCGCGATCGCCGGAATGATTACCAATGGCTATCTGCTGATGCCCGACCGCATCGCCCGCCTCAACCGCGCCGGCCTCGACCACATGCAGATCTCCATCGACAACGTCATGCCGGACGCGGTCTCCAAGAAAAGCCTGAAGGTCCTCGACGCAAAGCTGCGGATGCTGGCGGAACACGCGGACTTCCATGTGAACATCAACTCCGTGGTGGGCGGCGGAATCGCCAGTCCGACCGACGCGCTCACTGTCAGCGAGCGAGCGCTGGCGCTGGGCTTTTCCTCGACCATCGGCATCATTCACGATGGCGGCGGCCAATTGAAGCCGCTGGGCAACGCGGAGCGCACCGTCTGGGACAAGGTGCGGCGGCAGACGCGGCGCAATTATTCCCGCTTCAACCAATTTCAGGAGGCCATCGCCAACGGCCAGCCCAATGACTGGAGGTGCCGCGCGGGCGCGCGTTACCTCTACATCTGCGAGTTCGGGCTGGTGCACTACTGTTCGCAGCAGCGCGGATACCCCGGAGTGCCGCTGGCCCAGTACGGCAGGGCGGATCTGCGGCGCGAGTTCCTCACCCAGAAGAGTTGCGCGCCCAACTGTACCATCAGTTGCGTGCATCAGGTCAGCTACATCGACCACTGGCGCGCGCCCCAGACCTCGCAGGTCACTCCCGGAGGAGCGCACGGCGCCAGTTCGGGGACCGAGCCGGGCCTGGTGCAGATTCGCTGATCTTCGCAACACCTCTGGGTCAGCCGACAGCTCAAGGAACTCGTTTTCAGTTCTTGTTCTTGAGGCTGTCCGAAATCTCCTTGAGGCTCGCGTCCGCGTTCTTGAGGCTCTCATCGATGCCTCGAAGCGATTGAACAATCTTCCAGAGAACCCATATCACGAAGATCCAGAAGACGCCAAACGCGGTGTAGAAAATTGAGGGGGGGAAATAGGGAGGGTTCAAGGTTGGTTCCTCTCAGAGATATATGCCTGCAAGCACACAGAGCATATACCAGTGAACTTTCGATGCACAATTCATAATCGTTCTCTCGCAGGGGGCGATTTTGATACCCCACCGGGGGCCGGTTGACCTTGTAGAAGTGCAGGTGCAAAATCTCTCTTGCTCCGATACTCATCCATCTGAAGGGATCGCACCTCGATTGTTTTCCATTTAATATCCCGCGGCTTTGCCGAATTTGTGGCGCTGGTCGTCGGCACCGAGCAGCGTGCCGGAGTTGGGGTCGATGGTGATCATCTCGCTGTCGCCCCAGACGCCGGGGTTCTTCTCGTCTACCTCATTGATGCGGCTGACCGCGTAGCCGCTGGCTTTGAGCGCGTCG
The DNA here is from genome assembly GCA_003142235.1 of Granulicella sp. Taxonomy (GTDB): domain Bacteria; phylum Acidobacteriota; class Terriglobia; order Terriglobales; family Acidobacteriaceae; genus Edaphobacter. The sequence continues at coordinate 15,258 of PLOU01000138.1, read as the reverse complement.
AGGACGGGCTGTGGGAAGGACTTTTCAACTTGCAGCACGTCGGGCAGATATTGATGGTGGAAGCGCGGAGCGTCGGCGGCCTGCTGGACGTTAAGGCTGTTGTCCAGGATGCTGACGATGTCATTGGCCACGGTGGTGATGATGGTGGAGCCGCCGGGCGAGCCGAGCACGAGCAGCACTTTTCCATCCTTCAGCACGATGGTGGGCGTCATGTTGGAGAGCGGGCGCTTGCCGGGCGCGATGGCGTTGGCCGGACCCTGGATGAGGCCGTACATGTTGGGCGCGCCGGGCTTGGCGGTGAAGTCGTCCATCTCGTTGTTGAGCAGGAAGCCGAGCGGGCCCGCCGTTACGCCCGAGCCGAAGAGCCCGTTGAGCGTGGTTGTGCTGGAGACGGCATTGCCCTCGGCATCGACGACGGAGAAGTGGGTGGTCTCTGTGGACTCGTGCGCCGCAGCACGCGGCGTGGCGGGCGGCGGAGGCAGAAAGCCAGCCGGGCGAGTGAGCGTGGCCGAGGGAGACGGCTTGAGGGGGTCAATGGACTTGCGCCAGGCGGCGGCGTAGGCGGGCGAGGCCATCTGCTGGATCGGCATGGAGACGAAGTCGGGATCGCCGAGGTAGTCTGCGCGGTCCTTGAAGGCGCGGCGGAAGGCCTCGGTGATGACGTGAACCTGCTGTGGCGAGCGGTCGCCCATCTTCGCGAGGTCGTAGCCGGAGAGGATGTTGAGCGCCTCGATCAGCACAATTCCACCGGCGGAGGGTGGCGGCGCGGTGACGATCTGGTAGCCGCGATAGCTTCCTGTGAGCGGTGCGCGGTCTTTGACCTGGTAGGCGGCGAGGTCGGCGGTGGTGAGCAGGCCGCCGCCCTTTTGGATCGAAGCGGCAAGTTCAGCGGCCATGGGGCCTTTGTAGAAGCTTGCGGGGTCGACGGCGATGCGTTTCAGCGTTGCGGCAAGATCCGACTGAGTGAAGTGGTCGCCGGACTTGAGAAAATTGCCGTCGCGCTGGAAGATGCGGCGCGATTCGGGAAACTGTGCGAGATTCTTCGCGGCGGCGAGGGTGCGCGCTTCTTCCTCCGGCAAAATATAGCCCTGGCTGGCGAACCGGATCGCTGGGGCCATCACCTGCGCCAGCGTGAGCCGGCCGTATGTCTTCTCCGCGTAGACCAGCCCTGCGACTGTGCCGGGAACGCCGATTGCCCTGTAGCCCACAGTCGATAATTCAGGGACGACGTTCTTTTGCGCGTCGAGATACATCCCGGCGGTCGCGGCGGCGGGAGCCCTTTCGCGGTAGTCGAGGAAGTGCGCCTCGCCCGTCTTCATGCGGATGAGCATGAAGCCGCCGCCACCGAGATTGCCTGCCTGCGGATAGACAACAGCGAGCGCGAACCCAACGGCGACGGCCGCATCCACCGCATTGCCGCCCGCCTTCAGCACTTCGACGCCAGCGTCGGATGCATCGTGGTGGATGCTGACCACCATTGCGTGCCGGGCCAGCGTGGGCGACGGGCGGACGAGTGCGTATGGGTTGGGCGGGGCGGTCTGTGCGCTCGTCTGGACGCCTGTTTGGGCCGCAATGGAGGCGACTGAGAACACTATGGCGACGCAGCAAGCGGAAAGACGGGCACAGTGACACATTGAGGCAACTCCAGAGAACGCAATGGAAAGCTGCTGACAGAATAGCGTGCGCGCAGATCAGTGGCGAAAGGCGATGGAGGAGCCGATAGGGCCACAGACTTAGTTATTTAGCCGCCGTACCAGTGCTGGCGTTTATAGGGCTGTTCGAGACATTCGTGTCGCAGACGGATTCGCCGCAGGATGTCCTCGACATTTGTGGTTGCGTCGTTCGCCACGATGGTCTCACCACCGAAGCTCCGAAATAAATAAATGGCCGATTCCCAAATCGTATCCGCCTCAGCCTGACCTCGCATCTCTACATGGCTTAACTCTCGCCACAGAATTGTTCTGTTTCGACCGATGAATCTATGGGAATGAATGCCCTCATCATCAATGATGATTTTGTATGGGACCACCAAAGCAAAAAGGAGGAGTGCCGCCGTAAACCCAAATACGGAGAAATAGAACCATCGGCCCAAGCGAATTGCGTCCCATCCCAGCGTACTGTTGATGAGAAGGAATATCACAAGGAACACATAAATCATTGGCTTTACGCGGTAGATGGTCGTTGTGCCTATTTCCTGTGGTTTGTTACGGAGGTCATACAACCATCGAAAGGCCCCGGGGACGGCGAACACGACCGCAACAATCGGCGTCAGCGCCAGAAGTGGTACAACCCAAATGATACGGAGCGCAAGAGCTGTCTCTGGATCGATCATTCAGGATAAGTTTGACACAAGAAATAGATAGAATTGAATTAAATGGCTACGCGTGTCTGTTCGTACTCGAAGATCAACCTTGGGCTGGCGATTGGGCCGGTGCGACCGGATGGCTTTCATGAGCTGGCGACGCTCTATCAGACGCTGGCGCTGCACGATCTGGTGACGGTCGAGGCTAAACCAATATCTGGCGAGTCCAGAATCACACTGACGACGAACCACCCGCAGGTTCCGACCGATGCGCGCAATACGGCGTGGAAGATGGTGGCGCTGGCGCTGGCGCGGGCGAATGTCGCAGCCGAGGTTGCAATTCACATCGAGAAGAATCTGCCGGTGCAGGGCGGGCTGGGCGCGGGTTCGGCGAACGCGGCGGCGGCGCTGAATGGCCTGGAGCATGAGCTGCGGCTTTCGCTATCTGGGACAGACCGGATGGAGCTGGCCGCTGAGGTTGGCTCGGACGTGCCGCTGTTCCTGCTCGGCGGCGCGGTGCTGGGGACAGGGCGCGGCGAGTGCGTCTCGGCGATGCCAGACCTTCCGGCGACCTGGTGCGTCATCGCCGTGCCGGAGGTGGGGGTTTCGACGCCGGGGGCATTCGAGGATTGGGATGCACTGTGCGCGGCAAATTCGGCAATGACGGTCGTCGATCCCACATCTCAGAATCGAGATGTGGGGCACCCGGGTTTGACTTCCCCTGCGCAACCCGATAGGCTAAAGGAGTTGAGTCACGTTTACGCAACTGTTCTTCGGGATGGCCCTGCGGATTTTGGGTTTATTCCTGAGACAGAGCAAACGCCTGACACATCCGGTATCGTTCGTGGCCTGGATCCTGAGAGCAAACAGGGTGGCTTGGAGGGTGAAACCCCTGAGCAAGGCAGCACATGGAACGGTCTGGCCGAGAATACCCTTCTCGCGCTTGTCCGCACCGGGATCGAAAACGACTTTGAATTGGTCGTCTTTCCTCAGTATCCCCTCCTGCGTGAAATCAAGCGTTTATTGATGGGAACTCCGGCTGGCGTGTCTTCGGATGCTTTTTCCGAAGCCCGTCCGGGCGATTCGAGCGGCAACGCGTTATACGCGGCGCTCTCGGGTTCAGGCTCCGCTCTGTTCGGACTTTACCGGTCCGAGGCAGATGCAAGGGCGGCTCAACAACGCGTTCAGGCTACCGGCTGCAAGGCGCTTCTTACGGAGACCTTGCCCCGACCAGAGTACTGGCGCAGAATGTTCGCAGAGTGATGATTGCCGGCAGGGAACACCGACAACCGTACTGGGCGATCGACTAATGGTAGGTCAAGTGCCTTTGACGCACTCAGTCCAGGTTCGAATCCTGGTCGCCCAGCCAAAAGTCGACGCACAGAACGAGGAGAGCGAACGAAGGGTCGGCGCGGGTCAACGGCAAGCGCAGACGATCGGCTGACTTCGGTCAGGCGAGCAACTTAGGGTTCTTTGGCGGCAGCAACATGCCGCGGAAGTTGGACGGTTTTTGAAGTTTGCACAGCGCGCTGAACTGGGCGCGAAGGGTAAAGGTTCAGAAGCAGAAGTTTGAAGGGCCGAGTCTGATATTTCGCAGGGCGAAGTAGCGACGCAGAAAAAATGGCGCCGTAAGACGTAAAGCAGCAGGAGCACCCAAGGTCAACCAGCCTGGAGGGTTTCGACGTGAACAACCAGAACACGACTGCGGTTCTTTCCCCTATTTCAGGGCAGGCTGAGGAGACAGAAAAAAATTCCCAGCCTGCACCAAAGCCATCCCCGGATGGAGCAAAATCCGACGCGTCAAAGTCCGCGACGGATGGAGCAAAGACGGCTACGGAGCGGAAGCGCTCTCCGCGACTGAGTGAAGACAAGCGCTTCAAGGTTTTCTGCGGATCGGCCAATCGCCCTCTGAGTGAGGAGATCTGCAAGTTTGTCGGCGTGCCGCTGGGCGAGTCCAAGCTACAGCGATTCGCCGACGGCGAGGTTTACTTTCAGTTGCTCGAAAATGTTCGCGGCGTGGATGTGTTTTTGGTACAGCCCACATGCAACCCCGTGGATGAGCACCTGATGGAACTGCTGATCATGATGGACGCGCTGAAGCGCGCCTCGGCCGGCAGGATTACGGTTGTGATGCCGTACTACGGCTACGCAAGGCAGGACCGCAAGGACCGGCCGAGGGTGGCGATTACGGCCAAGCTGGTGGCGGATCTGCTGAGCACGGCCGGTGCAAACCGCGCCCTGCTGGTCGATCTGCACGCAGCGCAGATTCAGGGCTTCTTCAATATCCCGGTGGACCACCTCTTCGCCAGCCCCGTGCTGGTGAGCTACTTCCGGGAGCTTGGGCTGCCCGACCTGACGGTGATATCGCCGGACGCGGGAGGCGTGGAGCGCGCGCGCTTCTTCGCCAAGAAGCTGGAAGTTCCGTTGGCCATCGTCGACAAGCGGCGGACCGACATGAATGTGACCGAGGTGATGAACGTGATCGGCGATGTGCGCGACCGCACGTGCCTCATCCTCGACGACATCATCGACACCGCCGGAACGATGGTGGGAACCGTGGAGGCGCTGCTGGCCCAGGGCGCAAAGAAAGTTTATGCATGCGCTTCGCATCCGGTGCTCTCCGGCCCGGCGGTGGAACGCATTGCGGCCTCAAGGCTGGAAGAGTTGGTCGTGACCAACACCATTCCGCTGCGCGAAGACGCGCTGCGGGTGCCGAAGATCAAGGTGCTATCGATTGCCGGGCTGCTTGGCCGCGCCATCGAGAGCATTCACATGGAGACCAGCGTCAGCACGCTGTTCAATTAAGGCGGTTGTTAGTTGCTGGTTGTTAGTTGTTGGTTGAAAGACGTAAGTGCAGTTTAGATTTAGCGGCCAAGCCGCAAAGGGAGCGTAGTAAGACGGGGTTTGGGGCTGTTGCTGTCAACTAACAACCAGCAACCAGCAACTAACAACCTTCTTCTCTTCGTGCCCGAAAGGAAAAGAACATGGCAACATCCACTATTTCAGCCGTCGTCGCAACGCCCCGCGAGGGCAAGTTCAACAAGAACGCAGCACGCCGCGTGCGCGCCGCGGGCAAGATTCCCGCCGTTGTCTACGGGGCAGGGCAGGCTGCCGTCGCCGTCACCGTGGATCCGCGTATCATCACCAAAATCCTGCACTCCGACTCCGGCCACAACACCATCTTCGACCTCGACGTGACCGGATCCACCACGGTCAAGGCCATGATCGTCGATTGGCAGAATGAGCCGATCAAGGGCGCGCTGCTGCACATCGACCTGAAGCGCATCGCGATGGACAAGGCGATTCGCGTCTCGGTTCCCGTCCAGTTGATCGGCATTCCGGTCGGCGTCAAGACCCAGGGCGGCATTCTGGAGCATGTGCTGCGCGAGGTTGAGATCGAGTGCCTTCCCAGCGATATTCCCAGCCACCTGGACGCCGATGTCTCCTTGCTGGAGATCAACCAGGCCGTCCACGTCTCCGATCTGCCGCACTCAGGCACCATCAAGTTCCTCGACGATGAGGGCTTGACCGTCGCGCATGTCTCCCTGGTCAAGGAAGAGGTGGTCGCGGTGGAAGAGGTGGTTGCGGAGCCGACCGAGCCGGAGCTTGTGAAGAAGGGCAAGGGCGAGACGGAAGCCGCGCCCGATGCCAAGGCGGAAGCCAAACCGGATGCCAAACCGGATGCCAAACCGGATGCCAAACCGGATGCCAAGGCGGACGCCCGGAAGAAGTAAAGAGCAGCGGAACGGTACGTTTTGCATAGGGCAGGGCTTTAGCCCTGTCGCAACAGGCGCGACACCGATGGGGCTTTAGCCCCGGAGTTGTTCGCACAAAGGAAGCGCGGCGTGAAACTGATCATTGGTCTCGGCAACCCCGGCATCGAGTATCAGTTCACCCCGCACAACGCCGGCTTTCTCGCGCTGGACCGCATCGCCGAACACTGCGGTGTGACCCTCGCGAATCGCCGGGGCAGGGCGCTTACGGCAAAGGCCACGCTGGCAGGTCAGGAAGTCCTGCTGGCCAAGCCGGAGACGTACATGAACCTGAGCGGGCTCTCGGTGGCCGCGCTGGTTCAGGAGTTGGAAATCACGGTCCCGTCGCATGACCTGATTGTGATCTACGACGAACTGGACCTTCCGCTGGGCACGCTTCGCATTCGCGAGCGCGGCTCGGAGAACGGGCACAACGGAGCGATCTCGGTCTCCGGCGCGCTCGGCACCCAGGAGTGGTTGCGGATTCGGATTGGGGTGGGGAAACCTGCTCTGGCCGATGGCACGGAGGTAAAGGCAGGCGGCACGGAGTACCTGCTCTCGCCGATGCGCAGGCAGGAGCTTGCCGTGCTGGATGAAGTGCTCGACCGCGTCAGAAGCGCAGTCGAGGCGGTCCTCAGCCAGGGGTTGAGCGCCGCGATGAATGAGTTCAACCGCCCACCGGGCGGGGAGTAGTCGGAAGGGTTTAGAGGTAGCAAGATCGGAAGGGCACGGCTTCAGCCGTGCCGAACGAGGCAAGAATTCAAGGGGGCTTTAGCCCTTGAGGACCATTCCAGACCGGGTAGGCAGAGCACACGCCCGCACGGTGCGAAGCAGAACTTCGCAGAAAGAAGCAACCGAATGAACCGCACCTACGAAATCATGTTTATCGTTCGTCCCGACGTGGAGGAAGCCGACCTCGACAAGCTGATCGAAGGCTTCTCGGCCAACATCACCAGCGGCGGCGGCGAGGTCAAGAGCGTGGAGAAGATGGGACGCCGGCGTCTCGCCTACACGGTCCGCAAGTTCAACGACGGCTTTTATGTTCTGCTGAACATTGCAGCCGCGGGCAGCCTGATTGGCGAGATCGAGCGCCGTCTGCGCGTCTCCGAGCCGGTGATCAAGTTCATCACCGTTCGCATGGACGAGGAAGAGAAGCGTCTCGCCAAGGTCAAGGCCCTGCGCGACTCCAAGGTGAAGCGCAGCGCGCAGCCCATTGCGCCGCCGCCGGTGGCCATCTCCGCGGCAGCCGAAACTCCCGCTGTTGCCGAAGCGCCCGCTGTTGCAGAGGCGCCCGCAGCCGCAGAAGCGACGGTCGAAGAGCCGCAAGTGGCTCCCGCAGCCGAGCCCGTCAGCGCAGCGGTCTAACCGGCCGCCGCACAAGATATGCGCCTCGGCCTAGGCCATCGCGTACTGCACGAATCAACCGCCGCACCCGCTTCAATCCCCGTCCACAGGGCGGAATTTCAAAGGCCCCGCAGCGAGCCTGGAGCGGCTTCGGCACAACTCGAAAGAGATGAGAGGAATTACGAAATGGCTGACGAAACAAACATTCCAAGCACCCCTCAATCCGCACCCGAAGCAAGGCCCTACACGCCGCGCCCCGCATACGCCGGTCCCGGTGGCCCACGCCCGCCGCGTCCCGCGGGCGGTCCCGGTGGCCCAGGTGGCCCCGGCGGCGGCCCCGGCGGACGCAAGTTCTTCCGCCGCAAGAAGGTCTGCAAGTTCTGCACCGAGAAGATCGACGCCATCAGCTACCGCGACGTTCGCCTGCTACAGGGCTTCGTCGCCGAGCGAGGCAAGATCGTTCCGCGCCGGTTGACCGGCGTCTGCACCCGCCACCAGCGGAAGGTCTCGCTCGCCATCAAGCAGTCGCGCAACATCGCGCTGCTCGCCTTCGCCGCGCGCTTCTAACTTACATGGCCCTCCGGTCAATGCCGGACGGCGACAGAAATATCGGAGAACAGCAATGGAAGTGATACTCAAGGAAGACGTCAACAAGCTCGGGCATCGCGGCGATGTGGTCAAGATCGCCGACGGCTACGGGCGCAACTACCTGCTGCCCGGCAAGCTCGCCATCGAGGCGACACCGGCGAACAAGGCCGTCATCGAGCAGATGAAGGGCTCCGCGGTCCGCAAGCTGGCCAAGGAAAAGGTCATCGCCGAGGACCTCTCGAAGAAGCTGGAGTCTGTCGAGCTGGTCTTCGAGCGCAAGGTGGGCGAGAACGACCACCTCTTCGGCTCCGTCACCTCCGGCGACATCGCGCACCAGCTCGAGGAGAAGGGCTACACCATCGACCGGCGCAAGATCTCGCTGGAAGAGCCGCTGAAGTCGCTGGGCGAGTTCCACGTGCCGATCAAGCTGCACCGCGAGGTCACCAGCCACATCAAGGTCACCATCAAGGGCGAAGAACTGCCGGGCGAGACCGCCGAGGCCGCTGCCTAGGCTGCTGATAGAGACACCACAGGCTAAACGCCGATCCACACCGACGGGCACCGATCTACTCACGAGTGGATCGGTGCTTATCTGTTATTACGCGAAGTGGCGCTACTCGTACTTCAGGGTCTCAACCGGATCGAGCCGGGCGGCGCGGTTGGCGGGAACGGTGCCGAAGATCACGCCGACGATCACGGAGGTGGCCAGCGCGATCGGGGCCGCCGGCCAGCCCACGGGGATATTGTACGGCGTCAGAAGGCCCAGCAGGATCGGGATGCCAAGGCCGACGAGGGTGCCGACGATTCCGCCGGCCAGCGACAGGAAGACCGCCTCGGTGAGGAACTGTAGGCGGATCTCGCGTCGCGTCGCGCCCAACGCCTTGCGGATGCCGATCTCCCGGATGCGCGCCTGCACGTTGGCCAACATGCTGTTCATGATGCCCACGCCGCTGACGATCAGAGTGATCGATGCAGCCAGCAGCAACACCCATGTAAGGATGGTGGCCACCTTCGCCATATCGTGCAGGACGTCGGTCAGGGTCAGGGCGCGATAGATGCTGTTTGGCCGGTGGCGGTTCTTGATCACTCTGGTGATGTCGACGGCTCCAGGCTCGACCATCGTGGAGTCGGCCATCTTGAAGAAGATCTCCTTGAGGTTGTCGGTGCCGGTGAAGTAGCGCGCCACCTCGTAGGGGATGAGGATGGTATGGTCGTTGATCTCGGACGTGCCATAGGTGTCGATGCTCTCCTTGAAGACGCCGACGATGGTGAGCGGAATGCCGCGGATCGTGATGCTCTTGTCCACCGCGGCCTGCTCGCTGCCGAAGAGCTTGATCGCCAATGGCTTGTTGAGCACCGCAACCTTGGCGTGCGCGCCGGCGTCCTGATCGTCGAAGAACCGCCCGGCCAGCACCACCAGCCCACGCACTTCCTTATACTGCGGCGAGACGCCCAGCAACATGGCGTCCTCGGTGACGCCGCCGCCGATGCTGATGCGGTCGTGGTCCTCCAGCATGGGCGAGTAGGCAACGATTCCGGGCACTGAATCGACCACCGCCTGCATGTCTTCGCGGGTCATGTAGTCCGGCGTGGTGGTGTTGTCGGGGCCAATGATGCTGCCGCCGCTGTACTGCATCTCGATCTTGTTGGGACCGAGGCTGGAGATGGTGTCCAGCGCGTATTGTCTGCCCGTCATCCCCACCGTCACCACCAGGATGATCGACGCCGATCCGATCACCATCCCCAGCATGGTGAGCAAAAATCGGGCCTTGCTGGCGCGGAAGCTGTCCACGGCCAGCGAGATCACCTCGCGGTACATCATGGTGCTGCGCGCGCTGGCCAGCGTGCTGTCGAACGACTTCGTTTCGAGTTCCGGCTTGGGTACGATTGTGGTCGCCATGGTTTATCCATCGATCCGGGCGCGCCGGAATCCGATCCTCGCCAGGCTGATCGTCCAGAGAGTCCGTCCGGGATTCGTGCCCGATCCAGCTATTAGACATCTTCTAGTATCGCAGCGGTGCGGCGATTCCTGCTAACCCCGATTATCCCCTCGCGATGAGAGAAATGCGCGCCGAAACCCGCCGATCGATCCCTCGATCTTCTCTATCGGAATCGTCAGCGAGAGGCGGATGTAACCGGAGCGTCCAAAGCCCGTGCCTGGCACGGCAAGCACACCCTCCTCGGCAAGCCGACGGGTGAACACGATGTCGTCGGGGATGGGGGTCTTGAGGAAGACGTAGAATGCTCCTTCGGGCCGACGCACCTGGTATCCGATTGCCTCCAGCGCATCGCAGAGCACATTCCGCCTCTGCTCGTAGATTGCCACGCCGATCGTCTCGTCCATCGACTCCAGCATCACCCTCTGCCAGATCGCGGGCGCGTTGACAAACCCCAGAGTGCGATTGCTGAAGGCGCAGGCGCTGCGCAGAGTTGCTCCATCCCCCAGCCGCGGAGAGAGAGCGAGGTAACCGATGCGCTCGCCCGCCAGCCCCAGCGACTTCGACCACGAATTGCAGATCGCCGTATGGGCGATGCTCGACGCCACCTCCGGCTGCCGCCCTCCGTCGTAGACGAAGGACTTGTAGGGCTCGTCGCTGATGACAGTGATGGGCTGGCCAGCGCGCCTCAGCATCGCGTCCAGATCGCGCAGCACGCTCTCCGGATAGACGCGGCCGGTTGGGTTATTGGGCGTGTTGAGAATCAGCGCACGCGTGCGCGGAGTGATGGCCGCGGCGATCCGCTCCACGTCGGGAAGAAACGATGCGTCAGTTTCAACAGGCACCATGCGCCCGCCGTGGTTGGCGATATAGAACTGGTACTCGGCAAAGCAGGGCGCCAGTACGAGCACCTCATCGCCGGGGTCGAGAATCGACTTCAGAATCACATTGCATGCGCCCGCGGAGCCGACCGTCATGAAGACGTCCTCGCCCGTGAAGCCCAGGCCGGTCTCTCGCCGCAGCTTATTGGCGACGGCCTCGCGTACATCGGCGTAGCCCGGGTTCGGCATATAGCCGTGCGAGCCGGGAAGGTTGCCGGCCACAACTCGCCGCAGCGCGTCCAGTACGGCGGGCGGTGGCTCAACGTCGGGATTGCCCAGCGAAAAATCGAAGACAGCGTCGGCCCCGCGCTCGCGCTTCATCCGTACGCCTTCCTCAAACATGCGCCGAATCCAGGAGGCGTTCTCGAGCTGCCGGGCGATGGTCTTTGCAACAGGCATAATCGCGCGCCTTTTATTTCTTCAGGAGTTCTTCGCTGGGCAGCAGGTTGATGCCCGCCGCCTGTAGACGCGCAATCGCCGCGTCCGGATCGGCGAAGCGGAAGATCAGGATCGCCTCGTCGCCGCGAACATCGGAAAACGCGTACATATATTCGATATTGATTCCAGTGCCGTCCAGCGCTTCCAGCACATCGGCCAGACCTCCCGGACGGTCGGTCACAAAGATGGCCAGAACGTCCGTCACCTTCACCACGAAGCCATGAGCTTCGAGGGTCTGCGCGGCCTTCTCCCAGTCGGATACGATCATGCGCAGAATGCCATACTGCTGGGTGTCCGCAAGGTACAGGGCGCGGATATCCACGCCCTCCTTCGCCAGCAGGCGTGCAGGAGCGGCGATATGTCCCGGCTTGTTTTCGACAAACAGCGAGATCTGATGGATCTTCACGATGTCCTCCTGTCGATGACGCGTCTTGCCTTGCCCTGGCTTCGCTCGATGGTATTCGCCTCCACCAGCGCCACCCGCACCCGGATTCCAAGCACGTGATCGAGCGCGCCCTGTAGCCTGTCGTGCAGCCCCTGAAGCGCCCCGATCTTGTCGGTGAACATCCGCGGCGTCACCTCGACCTGCACCTCCATCTCGTCCAGTCCCTGCTCGCGGGTCAGCACGATCTGGTAGTGCGGCAGGGTGCCCTCGATCTCCAGCAGCGCGGCCTCCACCTGCGATGGAAATACATTGACGCCGCGAATGATGAGCATGTCGTCGCTGCGCCGGCCGATGCGGCCGATCCGTCGCAGTGTGCGCCCGCACTCGCACTGGCCCGGCAGGATCATGGTGATGTCGCGTGTGCGATAACGGACCATGGGCATCGCCTGCTTGCTCAGGGTGGTCAGCACCAGCTCGCCCTCGTTGCCGTCGGCCAGCGGCTCGCCTGTGGCAGGATCGACGATCTCCGGATAGAAGTGGTCCTCGAAGATGTGCAGCCCCTGATGACGGCGGCACTCGCAGCCCACGCCCGGCCCGATGATCTCCGAAAGCCCGTAGATGTCGAACGCCTCGATGCTGCTCAACCCCTCAATGTGCCTGCGCATGGAGTCCGTCCACGGCTCGGCTCCGAAGACCCCAACCCGCAGCGGCAGCTCTTTCAACTCCACGCCGAGTTCGGCGGCGCGGTCAATCAGGTGCAGAAAATAAGTGGGAGTGCAGCAGATCGCAGTGACACCGAAGTCCTTCATCAGCATGATCTGCCGGTCGGCGTTGCCGCCGGAGGTCGGGACGACCGTCGCGCCCAGCGCTTCGGCGCCGTAGTGCGCGCCCAGCCCGCCGGTGAAGAGGCCGTATCCGTAGGCGATCTGCACGATGTCTCCATGATGCAACCCGCAGCCGGCCAGGCAGCGGACCATCACCGAGGTCCACACGTCCACATCCTCCTTGGTGTAGGCCACCACGATGGGCTTTCCCGTGGTCCCGCTGGAGACGTGCAGCCGGACGACATCCTTCATGGGGCTGGCAAAGAGACCGAACGGGTAGGTGTCGCGCAGATCGCTCTTCACGGTGAACGGTAGCTTGCCGATGTCTTCGAGCGAGCGAATCTCCTGCGGCGCAAGCCCTCGCTCGTCCATGCGCGAGCGGAAGAGTTCGACCTGATGCCACGCGCGCGCAACCACGGTCTGTAGCCGCTGCAACTGCAACTCGCGCAACTGCGCAACCGGCATGTAATCCGGCGCGTTGGCTGGATGACAATCGGCGACGCTCGATTCCAGAACTGAACTCATCATCTCTGCTCGATGGCCCGCCCCATGGAAAACGCCTGCAGGTTGGCCTCGTGCAGCTTCTCCGGCAGGTTGCGCCCGATCGCGGCGGTCCATGCCTCGACCGGAAACTGCAGGTGACGGCTCAACACTCCCAGCAGCGCCACGTTGATGCTCTTCTTGTTGGGCAGGCTGGACTCGTCGATCATGGAAGCCTCAATCAGCACGCCGCCGGGGCGCAGCACCCATGTATTCACGGGGACCTGGTCCGCCGCGATGACAACCAGGAAATCCGCCTCGCCCTCCGGCACCATGGGGCTGAAGACGCGCTCGCCGAACCGCACATCGCTGGAGACCGATCCGCCGCGCTGGCTCATCCCATGCAGCTCGCTCTTCTTCACGTCCAGCCCGGCGCTGAAGGCAACGTCGGCCAGAATGTCGGAGGCCTTCAGCACGCCCTGCCCGCCAAGTCCCGCAACCACCACATTCATCGGCCGGCTGCTCGCCGCGTTATTCAGTTGGCTGCTCATTGCACCTCTCGTACTCGCGGATCCAGCGGTTTGCCAGCAGGCAGTTCCTGCGGGAGATCACCACCGAGAGCTCCGGCCGGTCCAGGCAGTTTTGTATCGTCTCCTGAAACTTCTCCGGCTCGGCGGTGGGATCGATCACATACACATTCTGTATGCCCAGCGTGCGCGCCAGCTCCTCGAAGTCCACCTTGCCCGTCTTCGCGTGGGCCAGCGTGCGCCCGGTCCCCGGATGCTCCTGTAGGCCCGTCATCGCCGTGGTCCCGTTGTCCAGGATCACCACCACGTGGCCGCTCTCCGGCGGGTTGTAGACCATCTCGACCAGCCCCGTAATTCCGCTGTGCACAAAGGTGCTGTCGCCGATGACGCTCACCACTCGCTTCGCCTGCTCGGGCGGCAGCGAGTAGCGCAGCCCCAGTCCCATCCCGATGGACGCGCCCATGCATATCATCGAGTCCATCGCCTCGAACGGCGGCAGCGCCCCCAGCGCATAGCATCCGATGTCGCCCTGCACGATGCAGTCCAGGTTCTTCAGCGCCGTATAGACGCTGCGATGCGGACAGCCGGGGCAGAAGGCGGGCGGCTTGCCGGAGACGCGCTTCGGCTCCGGCGAGTTATCGCCTTCCAGAATGCGTCGCACCCGCGCGCTGTTCAGTTCGCCGAAGCGGAAGCTCTCCGGCTTGCCTTCCACCGCGATGCACGCGGCGCGCGCTCCCTCCACCAGGTAGGGCTCTCCCTCTTCGATAACGAGGCAGCGCTCCACGCTGGCAGCAAACGCGCGCATGCGCTCCACGGGCAACGGATAAGTCATTCCCAGCTTCAGCACGCTGGCCTCGGGCGCAACCTCGCGCACATGAAGAAAGCTCACACCCGAGGTGATGATTCCCAGCTTGGTCGATCCGGCAATCAGTTGGTTCGGCCCCGCCTCGTCGTTCCACGCGGCCATCTCAGCCAGTTTTTTGCGCAGCCGCGGATGCGCCGGGCGCGCGTAGGACGGAATCATCGCGCGCGAGGGAAGGTCGTGCTCGAAGTGCGCCACGCGCGGTGGTGGAATCGCAACCGTGCCGCGCCGCACAATACTTTTGGAATGACAGACGCGCGTGGTCATGCGCAACAGCACCGGCGCCTGCCAGCGCTCGGAGATCTCGATGGCGCGCACCGTGAACTCGTACGCCTCCTGCGAGTCTGAGGGCTCCAGCATCGCCACGCCCGCAAACGGCGCATAACGCCGGTTGTCCTGCTCGTTCTGGCTGGAAGCCATTCCGGGATCGTCGGCCGACACCACCACCAGCGCTCCGTCCAGCCGGGCGGCTGCCACTGTGAACAACGGGTCCGCTGCAACATTCAGCCCCACGTGTTTCATGGTCACAATGGCGCGCGCGCCGGCAAACGCCACGCCGATCGCAACCTCCAGCGCAACTTTCTCGTTGGGCGACCACTGCGCCCGTCCGCCCAGGGCCGCGAAGCTCTCCAGGATTTCTGTCGAGGGAGTGCCCGGATAACCGGTGCCAAGCCGCACCCCGCAGTCGTAGGCGGCCATGGCAACCGCCTCGTCACCGCTCAGCAGTGACAACGCGTTCTGTTGCCGAAGAGAATCCAAGCTGAAGCCCCGTGAAACCGAGTGTTGAGTTGAGTCTAGTGTACACAACCGCGCAATCCCATCCGCCGCGGCCCACAAGGAGTGGGTCAATTTGCACCTGCATTGAAAGGGATGGGCTGGTAGCCCAAGGCTTTAGCCTTGGGTCTCCCGTCCGCAACGTCGAAACATCTAGTTACTTT
>PLOU01000110.1 GCA_003142235.1 Granulicella sp. | reverse complement strand
TTGGTCTGGTCCATGAACTGCGAGAGCTGGCTCGATCCGAAGAACTCGCGGATCGCAGCCATCACCGGCTTGGCGTTGATCAGGTCGTGCGGCATCGCCGTCGACATCTCCTGATACACGCTCATCTTCTCCTTGATCGCCCGCTCCATGCGCACCAGCCCGATGCGGAACTGGTTCTCCATCAGCTCGCCCACCGCGCGCACGCGCCGGTTGCCCAGGTGGTCGATGTCGTCCACCATGCCGATGTTCTTGCGCAGCTTCAGCAGGTAGCGGATCGTCCCGTAGAAGTCCTCCGGCGTCAGCGTGCGCTTGTCCAGGCCGCTGGCGTCCTGGTTCTCGTAGAGCTTGATGTTGAACTTCAGCCGGCCCACGCGCGAAAAATCGTACTTGCGCTGGTCGAAGAACATGCCCTCGAAGAGCGCGCTCGCGGTGTCCAGCGTCGGCGGGTCGCCGGGACGCAGCTTGCGGTAGATCTCGATCAGCGCCTCCTCCGGCTTGCGCACCGTGTCGCGCCGCAGCGTGTTGGTGATGATGTTGCCTACATCGTCGCGCTCCGGAAAGAAAACCTCGATCGAGGTCGCGCCCGACTGCATCACCTTGTGCAGCTTGTCGGCGGAGAGCTCCTGGTTGGCCTCATACAGCAGCTCGCCGGTGGTCAGGTCCACCACATCCGCCGCCGTCATCGCGCCGTCGAACTCGCTGGCCTCCACCTCCACCGACTCGATCTTGTGCGAGCGCAACAGCTTCAGCGTGTGCGGCGTGATCTTGCGCGTGGCCGGTGCCAGCTCCTCGCCCTTCATCGTGATGCCAACCGCCGGACGCGTGCCCAGCAGGTTGGTCGGCTGGGCCTCGGGGGCCACCTTCCAGTACAGCTTGCCGTCCTTCACATGGACCGTGTCCACGGTGTAGAAGGTCTTCAGGATCTCCTCGTCGGTGCGCAGCCCCAGCGCGCGCAGGAAGATCGTGCCCAGGAACTTGCGCTTGCGGTCGATGCGCACGTACAGCGTGTTCTTCTGGTCGTACTCAAACTCCACCCAGCTTCCGCGGTAGGGGATGATCTTGCCCAGGAAGTAGGTGCGGTTGTTGGCCGTCTCGAAGAAGACGCCGGGCGAGCGATGAAGCTGGCTCACGATGACCCGCTCCGTCCCGTTCACGATGAAGGTCCCGTTGGCGCTCATCAGCGGAATGTCGCCGAAGAAGACCTCCTGCTCCTTCATGTCGCGCAGGCTCTTCACGCCGGTCTCGGGGTCCTTGTCGTAGACCTTCAGCCGGATGGTCACCTTCAGCGGCGCNNTGCAACCCCACGGGGTCGCCGCACTTGGTGCAGAAGTCGGGGCTGTTCTTGTTGTACGTCCCGCAGTAGCTGCACAGCACGTCGCCCGGATGGAAGGGGTCGGTGATCACCATGTGGCCGCAGTTGGTGCAGGCCGTGCGCAGATGGTTCAGCCCCTTCAGGTAGCCGCACTTGCACTCCCAGTTGCCGATCGAGAAGTCGACAAACTCGAGCTCGCTCACATTGCGGAAGTCCGTGATCGGAAAGACCGACGTGAACACCGACTGCAGCCCGTTGTCTTCGCGCTCCTGGGGCAGCTTGTCCATCTGCAGAAAGCGCTCGTAGCTGCGACGCTGCACTTCAATGAGATTAGGGATCTGGATGGAGGTGGAAATCTTGGAAAAATCGAGGCGGCTGCGGACCGCGCGCATTTCGCTGGACATGCTCTTCTCCTGAAAACTTCTGTTCGAGGCCTTCCGTGGACCGCTGCCGGCGTGGGTGCATCCGGCCGCGTTCGAAGGCGGAGGGCCGCAATGCAGCCCTCCGAATTATTCCGTCTACGCTTGTTTCGCCTCCCACCCTCGATGTGGTCTGGCCTGTGCGCCTGTACCTGATTTCGTTTCAATCTTTCAGCTCAGCAGAAAAATTTAACTATCGCTGGACTGCTGGAACTGCTATAAAGTCCGCGTAAGCTCGATTGCATTCGCCGCCATGGGGAAGGCGGAAAAACGCAGAAATGCGCTCGCAGGGACAGATTGCCCCGTGAGCGCAAAGTCCGTCTTGTGCACTGTTTCTGTATCTAAACTGGATGCCTGCCGCCCTTTGAAGCTCGCCTAGCCTCAAGGTTTTGCTGCCGCCGCTGTTCCCGTGTCACCGTGCATGTCCGCCGCCAGACTTGCAAGTGGCCGGCCCCGTAGCCCGCGCTCGCGGGATGGACCGGAAGAGTTGCCGTAGATGTTGATGCCAAACCAGCCTTAGCTGGATTCCACTGTTTCCGGCGATGCCGAACCAGCCTTAGCTGGATTGCCAAAGTTGCTTAAATCGCCTGCGATGCCGAAGCATCGGATTGTCGAATTGTCCAATATTAAGCTGCCGAGGTGTCCGGAAGCGCTGTCTGCCTACTAGCACACCAAGGCAGAGGCGGTTCTCCATTGGTTAGGATACCGCGTTCTGCTCTGGCGTGCAAGTCGAAGAGTTAACTACTTGATTTCGACCGTCGCGACGCCTTCAAACTTCTTGGCGATGGCGGCCGCGTCTTCCTTCGAGATGTTCTCCTTCAGGGCCTTCGGCGCGCCGTCCACCAGGTCCTTGGCTTCCTTCAAGCCCAGGGCCGTGACTTCGCGTACTGCCTTGATAGTAGAGATCTTGTTCGCGCCCGCATCCTTCAGGATCACGGTGAACTCGGTCTTCTCCTCCACCGGGGCCGCTGCCGCAGCTCCGCCCGCCGCCGGTGCCGCAACGGCCGCTGCCGCCGACACGCCAAGCCGCTCTTCCAGCTTCTTCACCAACGCCGAAGCCTCAAGCAGGCTGAGACTTACGATCTGATCTTCCAACTGTTGAATGTCTGCCATGTCATTTCTCCTAAAAAATTCAATTCCGAAACTTTAGTGCTGCATCCTGCGGACTTGCCTGCCCGAAGTCCAAAATCCTCTTCGGTTGCCTCGATCCCGCCGGGTTTCCGTTGCGCCCAGACCAGCGCCCCCGTCGAAATACAAAGCGAAAATTTTTACGCCTCTGCGGGCGGTGCCTCAGCAGCCAGATCTTCAGCCGCAACCTCAGCGGCTGGAGCCTCGACCACAGCAGCCTCTTCAACCGGCGCGGCTTCCACAGCAGGCGCGGCTTCTACAGCAGGCGCGGCTTCCACAGCAGGAGCAGCTTCCACAGCAGGAGCAGAGACCTCGACCGGAGCCGCCGGACCGGCAAACTTGCCCTTCTCCACGCCCTGGTTGATCACCACTGCCAGATCGCGTCCCGCCGCGTTGATCACCGTGGCCAGCCGTTGCGCGGGAGACTGGATCAGGAACAGCAGCTTGCTGAACAGTTCTTCCTTGCCCGGCATCGTGGCCAGGGCCTTGATCTCATCGACCGAGAGCACCTTGCCTTCGACGATTCCCAGCTTGAAGCGGAAGAACTCCGAGTTGTCCTTCACCCAGCCAGCCAGCGCCTTGGCCAGCGCCACCGGGTCGCCCGAGGTGTACGCCACCGACGAGACGCCCTTCAGCCCCTGCAGCGCCGCCTCGATCTTGGTTCCCTCGCCGGCGCGCGCCACCAGCTTGTTCTTCACCACGTGGTAGCTGCCGCCTGCTCCGCGGATCGCCTTGCGCAGCCCGTAGTCCTTGGCCGCGGTCAGTCCCGTGAATGTGCCCACGATGGCCGAAGTCGAGTGCTCCAGCTCGCTTGCGAGCGCCTTCACCTTCTCCGTCTTCCTTGCTCTGGTCAATGCCATAACAGAATCCTCTTCGCTTTCGCTCCCCAACTCCTCGCTCACGCGCCAGAGTGGGCCTCTATCTATAGACTGCTTCTAAACCTTGCCCGCCAGCTCCAACACGGTCGAGTCGAGCTGCACGCCCGGCCCCATGGTCGAGCTGATCGTAATGCCCTTGACGTACTTGCCCTTGGCCACCGACGGCTTGGCCTTCAGCACGGCGCTGATGACGGTCATTGCGTTATCCACCAGCTTCTTCGGATCGAACGACAGTTTGCCGACCGGCACATGCACCAGCGCGGTTTTGTCCGTGCGGAACTCCACCTTGCCGGCCTTGATCTCCTTGATCGC
>PLOU01000086.1 GCA_003142235.1 Granulicella sp. | reverse complement strand
GGGGAGAACAAACAGCGACCAAAAGGCGAACAATTCACGAGATTCGCCTGAATCGCTCTTCGGCCAACAATGCACCTTCGGCAGCGAAGTCTAAATAAAATGGGCGCGCCTTTGTAAGGCGCACCCATTTCAGAATTGAAAAATCAGCTATTTGGCAGCCGAGTTGGCCACAATCTGCGAGAACGAAACCGCCTCCAGGCTCGCTCCGCCCACCAGCGCCCCGTCGATGTCGTCCAGAGCGCAGAGAATGGCCGTGTTGTCCGGCTTCACCGATCCGCCGTAGAGAATGCGCGTGCTCGCGGCCAGCTCCGCCGAGAGCGACTTGGCAATCTGTGCGCGGATGATCTTGTGGGCCTCGTCGGCGATCTCCGGCGTCGCCGTCTTTCCGGTGCCGATCGCCCAAACCGGCTCGTACGCGACGATCAGCGTCTTGGCCGCCGCGGGATCGATTCCGGCCAGCGCGCCTGCGGTCTGCCGCTCCAGCACGGCCGCGGTCTGTCCCGCCTCGCGCTCGGCCAGCAGCTCGCCCACGCAGACGATGGGAACCAGCCCATGCGCCAGCGCAGACTTCAGCTTCAGGTTCACCGTCTCGTCGGTCTCGTTGAAGTATTGCCGGCGTTCGCTGTGGCCGATCAGCACATGGGTGACGCCCAGCGCCTTCAGCTGCAGCGGCGAAGTTTCGCCGGTGTATGCGCCCTGGTCCTTCCAGTGCATGTTCTGTCCGGCGATGCGGACGGGAGTGTTGCGCGCCGCCTCGACAACAACGGGCAGCAGCGCGGGTGAGGGACAGAGAACGATCTCTGCATGGCTATGGGTGGCGACGAGGGGGATGAAGGCCTGGACGAAGGCAACGGCTTCGTCGGGAGTCTTGAACATCTTCCAATTGGCTGCGATCAATGGCTTGCGCGTGACTTTAGGCATGAATCAAGTATTTCATCCGCGGGCCGTCTGTGGGAAGTGCATAGGAACAGGAAGGGAGCGGCTTCAACTTACCGCAGTGCGGAGGAATCGGAAGGGAGCGGCTTCAACTTACCATAGTGCGGAGGAATCGGAAGGGCACGGCTTCAGCCGTGCCGAAGAACGCACTCATAAATATCCGTGGCTTCCTTGATTGCGAAGCAATCAAGGAAGCCACGCGCACGGCTCATCCGTCTGGCCGTCGCAGAAGCACACACGGAACTCCTCCGGCTTGTGCATCTGGGTCCACTCGCGGCCCTGGATGAAGTACGGTTTGGCCCACGCCTCGCCGTCGGTCGCGCGCGGCGCAATCACGGATACCGATCCGCTCGCCGCCGCCGGAAATCCCGTCCGCGGGTCCATGATGTGGCTGTAGACGCCTCCCTCCGCGCGGAAGAACTTCTCCGTGCTGCCCGAGGTCGAAAGCGACGCGTCCCTCAGAAACACCTCGTCCACCGTGCGCCGCCGGTTGCGCGGGTCCTTGATCCCCACCCGCCACCCCCTCGGCTCCTCGGGAGGCGCGCCCATCCCGTACACCGTGCTCTCCGACCCGGCCACCAGGGCGCTCATAAATCCCCGCCGCCGCAGAACCTCCACCATGCAATCCACGGCGTATCCCTTGCCGATTCCGCCGGGGTCCATCTCCACTCCGGCGCAATCGAACCGCACCGTCCGGCTCTCCGCGTCCAGAGCAATGTGCCGCCAACCCACGCTTGGCAAAACAGAATCCACCTCAGCCCGGCTGGGCAGGCGGCCCGATCCTTTGTAGAAGCCCCACAGCTTCATCAGCGGCCCCACCGCAATATCGAAGGCCCCTTCGCTCTCGCGGCTGGTTGCCATGCACTTCGACAGCAACTGAAAAAGCTCCGGCGAAACCCGCACCGGCTCTTCGGCGGCGCGACGGTTCACCTCGCTCCACTCGCTCTCCGCCCGGTAGTTGGAGAGCAGTGCGTCGAGCCGCGCAACCTCGGCGAATGAAGCGTCAATCGCAGCATCCATAACTGCCCGCTGCCGCCCATAGAGGACAACGGAGAAGGTCGCGCCCATGGCGTCGCCGTACTCCACGAGACGAATCATCTCGCTCGATTCCGGGCCGGTCTCCGCCACGTCTACCTCAACCCGCCGCTCGCCGTCGCGGGAGTTTGCGGTGTAGTGTTCCGGCTCACGCCTTCTTCGCCGCCGCGGCCAGGATCTTGTCGCGCACCGCGCTGTAGCTGAACACTACCTGCGACACCGGCACGCCAACCACCTCGTTCCGGCTCATCTCGCGCATTCCGATTCCCAGGCTCTCCCCGAGCTGTAGCATGCTGTCCGAGCTGGCAAACGGGGCCGTTCCCCGGACGACCATGGGATCGTACCCCATCACGGCCATCGCCACCGCGTCGGTTGCCACGCAGTTCGTCCCGGCAATCAGCACTCCGGGATTGATCGCGGCCTGCGGTCGTCCTCCATAGTTCGTCTCCGCTCCGGTTGCGCTCTTCACCCCGTCGATGATCGCCAGATGTACCGGCCGCGCCGAGCACAGTTCCGCGACGATGCGCGGAATCCTGTACCCCGCGTCCTTCGGCAGACTCATGTCGATCTGCTGGGGTGCGCTCTTGGATGGCATACGGCGGGCAAAGTGGAAGACCCCGCCGCGTCCCCCGTGGGGCCGGATGCTCGGCTCGTCCACTCCCGCGCCCTCGCCGTAGATCGTAATCGGCGTAGATCCGTAAACGTTCTTCATCGACAGGGTGACGCCCGTGGCCGCGTGTTCCTTCAGCTTGGCCAGCGAGACGAAGACGTCGCAGTCCGCATACGAATGGTTCAGGTCGTACCCCGGATAGATCAGCCCTCCGCCCGGCACCATCAGCCGCGAGTACGTCTTCCCCCGTCCCAGGTAGTTTGTGTTCTCGAACTCCACGTTGTCGGCCGCGCTCAGAATGTCCTGCGGCTTCCAGTTCATCGAGTACATCACCTCTTCCAGCGTCTCCGCGCTCGACCACGGCCCCTCCACCACGCGGATCCGGCATGCCCCGGCCTTGCCCAACAGGTGCACCACCCCTCCGATCACCACGGGATTCGTCCAGAAGGTCTCCTCCATGGGTGCGGTCCCCAATCGCTGCGAGCGCACCCCGATCATGTTGATCTTCACCGCGACCGTCTTGCCCCTCACCAGCCGGTCCAGCCCGCCCAGTTGATCGAACATGGTCGCCAATGTGGGCACCACCTCCGGCCCATAGCTCATGCATCGCCCCACGCTGACCCGCGCGGTTGGCGCGGTTACGGCTGCGCGGCCCCAAGCCGGAAACGCAGGCAGCGTCAGCAGGGCACCGGCCCCCAGCAGCATCTCTCTCCTGGTCAATTCATCTTTCATTGCGCTCTCCTTGCCTGCTAGTTCTCCAACTCGACGGCGCCGTACACGGAAATCTTCGGCAGCGACAACTCCGACCCGCCCGCCTCCTGCGGGTCCCAGTGAAGCTCTGTGGGCGAGGCCAGCTCCGGACTCACCAGCCGCGCCAGCCGATGCGGCTGCTTCACATAGAACAGCGGCCCATCGCTCGCCGGCCGCCGCGAGTAGTTCAACAGTTGGATCACGCCCTTACCGCCCTGCGCCGACGTCTGGTAGAAGAAGTTCATCGAGGGCGCGTTATACAGCCGCAACTGGTCGTTCCGGTGGCTGATGATGTTCTGGATGTCCGCCACCGAGTCGTACACATCCGGCTGCTCTTCCTTGCACACCGCCAGCCGTCCCTTGCCCAGCGTATGCACGTTGAACAGCAGGTACGGCTCGGCCTTCGCTGGCGGGCCCTCCGGATTCGGCCACTTCGACGGCACAAACAGAATCCCGCCGTCCTTCGCGAACGCGATCAGCTTCTCCCGCAGCGCAGCGCTCGGAGCCTCCGGATCAAGGTAATAAATCGCCTGCAGGCCGTCGAACGATGCCCCCGCCGCCCGCGAACGCGCAATCACCCGGAACGGCTGGCGAATCCGCGGCAGCAGGTTGATCGCCTCTTCGCCGCGCTGCCAGTCGTCCCCGGCAAAGTTCGAAATCACCGCCAGCGGGCCCATTGCCTCGTAGGTACTGGCCTCCTTGTGCTCTTGGAAGAACGCCATCATTCCCGCGATCTTCTTCCAAGTATCCAGCGCCGGCTGCTTCTTCGCCGTCAGGTCGGCGCGCAACCCGTCGTCCAGCGACACCACCCACCGTGCCCCGTAGCTCGCCGGGTCCGCCACCGCCAGCATGTAGGCATCGGCAGTCAGTGCCGTGGCCTGCTGTGGCGGGTCGAATTCGATCCACACGCCCTTGCCGGGGGCCATCGCCCGCGCAATCCGCAGCACCGCCCCGTTGGAATCGACCCAGGGAAGATTGGTCGGCCCGCCCGCCTGGTTCACGTCCTGCGGAATCCCCGGCCATATACCGTCCGAAATACTCAGCACGCGCGAGGCCGCACCCCAGCTCATCTGCGCGGCTGCGTCGCGTGGGATCACCGGAATCCCCGCGTCCGCGGGCGCCTTGCCCTCCATGGCCACAGCCGAGAGCCCCGCCGCCCGCGCCGCCGCCAGCGCGGCTGGCTTGTTCGCCTCGCCCTCGATCAGGCCGACAAAGCTGATTCCAGCCTGCCGCCCCCTCTCGATCAGCGGCTTCAGCGCCTTTTGCTGGTCGGCGTCCGCCGCCAGCCCCGAAGCCCAGCTGACCGCAAGGCAGTTCACCGGCGTTCCCTGCAAAATTCCCAGTGTGGCCGGATCAAGCCAGTTGCGCAGCACCTCTGCCTTCTCCGCCGTAAATCCCTTGGTCTTTTCTCGCAGTGCGATCTCCAAAGGGCCGGCTGGCCATCGCATTGGGTTGGACTCTGTGCTTAGGGCCATGCTCCTATGCCTCCCATCTCTTCCGCCGTCGCCGCAGACTCTTCCGCGGACGACGCAGATGCAACGGAATCGACTTGATATGCTCTTGGCAGAGTACGATACTCTCCCGGTTCTTCCATTGGCAATACATTTAAGACATTTAAGTTGACTACAATAAACAATTTCCGATGAAGTCATCACGCAGACCGTCTCGCCCCCCGTCCCGCGCGTGGGGTACGATGTGGAAGGCAACCGCGACGGGCCCGGATGGCGAAACTGGCAGACGCAGCGGACTTAAAATCCGCAGACCCGCAAGGGTTGTGGGAGTTCAAGTCTCCCTCCGGGCACCATGGAACCACACCATGAAACCAAGGATCAGTGAGCGGTTGACGCCACAGAGCAACAACCTCTGGCTTAGATCCACTTCTTCCATAGCAGCCAGACTTTCACTGTTTGCGTAAGACCAGCATAGGCGAGCAGTGTTACCAGCAGAATCGGCCAGTAGAGCCCCGGCAGGTGGACGAGGCCCAGCGAAGAGGCCAGCGGAGAGAAGGGAAGCCACGCGCCGAAGGCCATAATGCCCGCCGTGGTCAGCATCAGCGACCAGCTTGCGCGGCTCTGAAGGAACGGAATCTTGTTGGTGCGGATGATGTGGATGATCAACGTCTGCGTCATCAGCGACTCGACGAACCAGCCCGTCTGAAACAGCGGCGCGTTGGATGGGTGCCAGCACTTGAAGATGTGGAGCATGACGAAGAAGGTGGTGTAGTCGAAGATCGAGCTGATGGGGCCGACGCAAAGAATGAACCGCCGAATCTCCGCGATGTTCCAGGGCCGAGGCTTGGCCACCAGTTCGTCGTCCACCGCGTCGGTGGGAATCGGAATCTGCGAGATGTCGTAGAGCATGTTGTTGGTCAGAATCTGAATGGGGGCCATCGGAATGAACGGCAGAAACGCGCTCGCGCCCAGCACGCTGAACATATTTCCGAAGTTGGAGCTGGCCCCCATGCGAATGTACTTGAGAATGTTGGCGAAGACCTTGCGCCCCTCGATCACGCCTCCTTCCAGCACATTCAGGTCCTTCTCCAGCAGGATCAGGTCCGCCGACTCCTTGGCAATGTCGACCGCCGTGTCCACCGAGATGCCGATGTCGGCTGCGTGCAGCGCGGGCGCGTCGTTGATGCCGTCTCCCATGAATCCAACGACGTGTCCCTTGCCCTGCAGCGCGCGAACGATCCGCTGCTTGTGGGCCGGCGAGAGGCGCGCGAAGAGCGTTGTCTTCTCCGCCGCCTCCGCCAGTTCGGCGTCGGTCATCTTCTCCACCGCGTCGCCCAGCAACATGGGATCGGGCGCGAGCCCCACGTCGCCGCAGACCTTGCGGCTGATCAGGTCGTTGTCGCCGGTGAGAATCTTCACGCCCACGCCATGGCTGTGCAGCGAGCTGATTGCGGTCGCCGCACTCGGCTTGGGCGGGTCGAGAAATGCGACGTAGCCCTTCAAAATCAGATCGTGCTCGTCGTCCTTGGAGCAGGACTTCTTTCCATCGAGGTCCTTCTTCGCCACGGCCAGAACGCGGAACCCGTCGCCGCTGAGGCTTGCGTACTCCGCCTTCAGTCCCTCGATCAACCCGGCGTGCATGGGCGACAGCTTGCCGTCCAGCTCGAACTGGGAGCACTGCTGGAAGATCTCCTCCGGCGCGCCCTTGGTCAGCAGGATCGCGTGGCCGTCGGGATCTTCAACCATCACCGACATCATGCGCCGCGTGAAGTCGAATGGAATCTCGTCGAGCTTCTTGAACTTCTCGATGAGTTCCTGCTGATGAAAGTCCGAACTGTTCAGGATCGCCGTGTCCAGCAGGTTCTTCAGACCCGTCTGGAAGTGGCTGATCAGGTAGCCATCGAGCAGCACCTCGTCGGTCTCGCGTCCCGCCACGTTGCAGTGCCGCTGCAGCACCACGCGGTCTTCGGTCAGCGTTCCGGTCTTGTCGGTACACAGCACATCCATTCCGCCGAAGTTCTGAATCGCGTTCAGCCGCTTGACGATCACCTTCTTGCGACTCATGGCAATCGCGCCCTTGGCCAGGCAGACGGAGACGATCATGGGCAGCATCTCCGGCGTGAGGCCCACGGCCACGGCCATGGCGAAGAAGAAGGCGCTCCTCCAATCGTGCTTGGTGAAGCCGTTGATGAGGAAGACCAGCGGCACCATCACCGCCATCAGCTGGATCATCAGCCAGGTGAAGCGGCTGAGGCCGCGGTCGAAACTGGTCGGCGGCTCCTGCTCGGTGATGGAGCCGGCCATGCTGCCGAGGTATGTGTTGACTCCGGTCACAACCACGACCGCGGTGGCCGTTCCGCTCTGCACGCTGGTGCCGAGGAAGCAGGTGTTCTTCAACTCGGTGGGCGAGCTTGAGGCCTGCGGCTCGGGGTCGTGAAACTTCTCGACCGGCATTGACTCGCCGGTCAGCGCTCCCTGGCTGACGAAGAGGTCCTTGGTGGCGAGAAGGCGCACATCGCCGGGGATCATGTCTCCGGCTGAGAGGTTGACCACGTCACCCGGCACAAGATCGCGCAGTGGAAGCTCGCGCGCGCTGCCATCGCGAAGTACCGTCGCGGTCACGTGGATCATGGCCTTCAGCTTTGCCGCAGCCGCGTCCGCTCGCGCCTCCTGCACGAAGCGAAGCGTCACGCTGAGCAGCACCATGCAAGCCATCACGGTGCCGGCGCGCATGTCGCCCGTGGCGTAGGAGATCGACGAGAGGACCGCCAGCAGAATCACCAGCGGGTTGCGCAGGATGATGAGGAGTCGGATGAACCAGCCACGCGGCCGCTCCTGCGCCACCTCGTTTGGGCCCACGGTGCGCGCTCTGGATTCGGCCTCCGTCTGAGTCAGGCCCTCGGGGGCCGTGTGCAGGGAACGCAGCAGTTCGTCGCCGTCCCTGGCTGCCGCATCCAGCACCGCGGGCGAGACATGGATGTTGCTCTGCTTCGCCTTGGCGAAGATCTTTGCCGGAATTACAGGCTTGCCGGGCGGCTGCGAAGTCGCCGCAGTGGTGACGCCTGCTGGGCCGGGTTTTCCGGCGGAAGCGTCTGCCGCGCGATCCGTGTCTGGAACCGTCATCGTTGGTTTCGCCGCTATCTAAGTGACCTGCAAAGGTTCGCTCAAGATTAGCATGGGTCGCGCTGCGGCGGCGGTCGGATTGGGCTGGTTGCTGGTTGTACCCCCACCTGGGGTAGTAGCGTAAAGTATTCAAAATATGCAGGTTAAGCTCGCGCTAAGCGCGTTAGACGTATTAAAGGCGAAGATCCGGGTGGTTGCGGCGGTTTCGGTGCTGCTGCGGGTTCTGCGTTTTGTGTGCGAAAAGTACTAAAGTCTTCAAAAAAGGCATGTTAAGTCTGGACTTTTTGGGATTGAGTCTGGACTTGGTCTGGACTAAGTCTGGACTTGGTGGCTGCTGTCAGTGGACAGTTGCCAGTTATAG
>PLOU01000097.1 GCA_003142235.1 Granulicella sp. | reverse complement strand
ATGCCAACTATTTTTCGGAGGGATGTGATTGATGGGGTGGGAGTTAGTGGGATTTTTTGGCGTCGAGGGGCTTGACACGCGGATTTGCTGGGGTTTTTGGGGGTGGTGGAGCGAAAAAAAAGGCCGGGGGCTAAAGCCCCGTGATTCTATGCGGCTTATTCAGGGGGCTGAAGCCCCCTGCTCCCTCCGGAAGAGGCAAAGGCGGAGCTTTTGTGGGAGAAGGAGGGGAAGGGTTGAGGGGGTGCGAGCGGTNNATGACGGCAAGAACAGGCAACGACGAAGAACAAGAACAGGCAAAGGCTAAATGCGGGGGTCCCTCCACTGCGCGCCGGACGATGCAGCCGTCCGCCGCTCCGGTTGGGATGAGGGCGGAACTGCGACGCTCCGGTCGGGATGACGGCGGTTGGGTTGGGGATGGCAACGGCGATGTTTGTCACATTCAGCGGGGAGCAGTGCGGCTAGACTGGGTGTTAAAATCGGTTTATTGCTGGGAATCGCGCCGTATTGGGCAGCCTCAAGCGACGGCCCAACCCGGTCGCCGGGAGTATTGTTAGAATAGGAACTGCAACCTTGCAACCGGCTGGAAGCTCACGCCGGACTTGAGCAAACCATCTGAAACCGGCCCGTGATGGGCGGATGAACCGTGCGAGCCTGACCGGCTTGGAGGAAATGTCTTGCGCCTTGCTATTGTGAAGGAAGCAGCCGTAGGAGAGACCCGTGTTGCGCTGCTTCCAGACGCTGTCAAGAAGCTGATCGCGGGTGGCCTTGAGGTCGCGGTGGAAGTTGGCGCGGGAGTGAAGGCCGGGATACTGAACGAGGCGTACACGCAGGCCGGGGCCACGTTGACGACCGACCGCGCCGCGCTTCTTACCTCCGCCGACATTCTGCCCGTGGTGAACGCGCCCTCGGCAGACGACCAGAGAAAGATCAAGCCGGGATGCGTGGTGATCGGCTTTCTGCGTCCGCTGGACAACCCCTCCGCGTTGCTTCCGGCCATCGAGACGGGCGTCACGCTCTTCTCCGTCGAGCTGGTTCCGCGCATCACGCGCGCGCAGGCCATGGACGCCCTCTCGTCGATGGCCACGGTCGCGGGCTACAAGGCTGTCATCCTCGCCGCCGACACGCTGCCGCGACTCTTCCCCATGCTGATGACCGCGGCGGGAACCATTGCGCCGGCGAAGGTTTTTGTGATCGGCGCGGGAGTTGCGGGCCTGCAGGCGATCGCCACCGCGCGCCGCCTGGGCGCCGTGGTGGAGGCGTACGACGTTCGCGCCGCCGCGGGTGAACAGGTGCGTTCGCTGGGAGCGAAGTTTCTGGATGTGGATCTG
This sequence comes from Granulicella sp., assembly GCA_003142235.1. Classification (GTDB taxonomy): domain Bacteria; phylum Acidobacteriota; class Terriglobia; order Terriglobales; family Acidobacteriaceae; genus Edaphobacter. The sequence goes on along the minus strand of PLOU01000097.1, from coordinate 17,101 downwards.
GGCGGACTTGCCACCGAGGACAAGGGCGGCTACGCCAAGGAGCTGAGCGAAGAGGCGCTGGATCGCGGGCGCGACCTGATCGCCAAGACGGCCAAGACGGCGGACGTGATTATCACCACCGCGCAGGTCCCTGGACGCCGCTCGCCGCTGCTGCTGCGGCGCGACGCGGTGGAGAACATGCGGCCGGGCACGGTGCTGATCGATCTGGCGGCGGCGGGAGGTGGAAACTGCGAGCTGACCAAGCCGGGCGAGACACAGGTGATCAACGGAGTGACCCTGCTTGCTCCGCTGAACCTGGCGACCGCCGTACCGGGGCACGCAAGCCAGCTCTACTCGCGCAACATCAGTAACTTTCTGGCACTGATCGTGAAGGACGGAGCGCTCAAGCTCAACATGGAGGACGAGATCCTCAGCGGCTCCTGCGTGGCCCACCAGGGCAAGGTCGTCAACCCGCGCGTGGCTTCGGCACTGGAAGCCGCTGCGGGCAGCAAACAAGTTTCGTAATACACCCGAGAGGCCTATGAATCCCGCAGTTCTGATCGCTTCGGTCTACGTCTTCGCGCTGGCCGCCTTCCTGGGCTACCAGGTCATCAGCCGCGTTCCGCCGCTGCTGCATACGCCGCTGATGTCGGCTACCAATGCCATCAGCGGCATCTCGCTGATCGGCTCGCTGGTGCTGGCCGGGACAGGCAGTTCGCGGTATGCGCACATCCTCGGCTTTATCGCCGTCACCACGGCCACCATCAACGTGGTCGGCGGATTCGGCATCACCGACCGCATGCTGAAGATGTTCGGCAAGCGCAAGGACGAGGGGAAGAAGACGGCTGCCGCGCCTGCGACAGGAGCGTCCAAATGAGCCTTACTTCCTACTTCATGGAAGCGACCTACCTGATCGCTTCGATCCTGTTCGTACTCGCGCTGAAGGGCATGTCTCACCCGGAGACGGCGCGGCGCGGCATGTTCCTGGCCGAGGGCGGAATGGCCGCCGCAATCGTCGGCACCATGATCGGCAATCACATCCTTCCCATAGGATGGGTCCTGGTAGCGCTCTCCATCGGGTCGATCATCGGCATATGGATGGCGCTGTTCGTTCCCATGACCTCGATGCCGCAGCGGACCGCGCTCTCCCACGCCTTTGGCGCGCTGGCGGCGGCCCTGGTCGGCGTCGGCGAGTTCATCACGCACGGCGCGGAGATGGGCGTCATCACGCGCGGCGCGCTGGGATTTGAAGTGATGCTGGGCGCGCTCACCACCACCGGCTCGCTCATCGCCGCAGGCAAGCTGCACGGCACCATCCACGGCAAACCCATCCAGTTCCGCGGGCAGAACGCGATCAACCTGATCATCTTTCTGGTGATGACGGGCAGCTTCGTCTACTTCTGGATGCATCCCTCCGTCATCGCGGCGTTCTACACGATGCTGGGCGTGGCCTTCATCTTCGGCGTGATGCTGGTGATCCCGATCGGCTCGGCGGACATGCCGGTGGTGATGTCGCTGTTGAACAGCTACGCTGGACTGGCCGCTGCGGCAACGGGATTCGTGCTGAGCAACAACGTCCTGATCATCGCCGGTACGCTGGACGGATTCTCCGGATTCATTCTGTCGGTGCTGATGTGCAAGGCGATGAACCGCTCCATCACGAATGTACTCTTCGGCGGCTTCGGCTCGGTGATCGCCACGGCCTCGGCGGAGACCGGCGGAGTGATGCGCGAGATCTCGCTGGACGACGCGGCCATGCAGCTTGCGTTTGCCAACCGCGTGATCTTCGTCCCCGGCTACGGGCTGGCCACCGCGCAGGCGCAGCACGCCGTGCGCGAGCTGGGCGAGTTGCTGGAGTCGCGCGGCGTCACCGTGAAGTACGCCATCCATCCCGTCGCCGGACGCATGCCCGGACACATGAACGTGCTGCTTGCCGAGGCCAATGTGCCGTACTCGCAGCTCTACGAGATGGAGCAGATCAACCCCGAGTTCCCGTCGACCGACGTGGCCGTGGTGATCGGCGCCAACGACGTGGTCAATCCCGACGCGCGCGACAATCCGAACTCGCTGATCGCCGGAATGCCGATTCTCGAAGTGGACCGCGCCAAGAGCGTCATCGTGCTCAAGCGAGGCCAGGGGCGCGGCTTCTCCGGGCTGGAGAACCCGCTGTTCTTCAAACAAAATACCAACATGCTCTACGGCGACGCCAAGAGCACGCTGAGCCACCTGGCGCAGGCCGTGCAGCACGTCTGATTGAGGCATGTTCTGAGGGAAATTGCTTCGCTGGAAAACGTCTTTCGCCTGGTGCGGAAGACGTTTCAGCGTTAAGCAGAAGTTGGTAGGGCGGGGAGGGTCACCGTGACCTCGGTGCCCGTTCCCACCGCGCTCTCGATGTGGATGGTCCCGCCGGATCGTTCAACGATGGCCTTGCAGATGGAGAGGCCAAGGCCTGCTCCGCCGCTGGCCCGGCTGCGCGAGCGGTCGGCGCGGAAGAAGCGCTCAAAGACATGAGGCAGCGCGGATGCGGGGATGCCATCGCCCCGGTCGGCGACTCGCAGTTCAACTACTCCTTTGATTCCGCCGCGCTCCTGCACAACGACGGAGACGCGCCCGTTCGCCGCGCTGTGCTGCAAGGCGTTCACGATCAGGTTCGAGCAGAGAAGCTCTGCATCGTCTGTGTGCATGGCGACGGCACACGCCTCAGTCACGCTGATTTCGAGCGTAACCTCCTTCAACTCAGCGAGCGGACGCAGCCGTTGCGCAACCTCGCGCACAACCGATGGCAGGTCGCAGGACTCGCTCTGCTCCACTGCGGCCTCTTCCAGCCGCGCCAGCGTAAGCATGCGGCTGACCAGTTCTTCCATGCGCTCGGAATCGAGCAGTAGGCCCTCCAGGCCGGCTTTGTACTGCTGCGTGGTTCGCGGCGACATGGACAGCAGTTGCAGGCTGGACTTCAACACCGCGATCGAAGTCTTCAATTCGTGCGCGGCGTCTCCGGTCAGCCGGCGCTGGCGCTCGAAGGCCAGTTGCAGTCCCTTCAGCAGCTCCTCCATCGAAAGCGCAATCGGAGCAAGCTCCGTGGTGCGAAGCACGGCGGCGGGCGGCACAAACTCCCACGAGCGCGTGGAGACGCGGCCGGCGATGGCGGCCAGCTCCTGTAGCGGCGAGAGCCTCCGGCGCAGGAACCAGACCAGCGCGATGCCGGTGACGGCCAACAACAGAGCGCTTGCAGCAATGTAAAACCACACCGCCTCCACGGCCCCGTGCCAAAGGCCGCGGGTGGGCGCGGCGTATAGCACTGTCACCGGGCGGCGATAGCCACCGTTCTCTTCGCGGTCGATCACGCGCACGCCCTCGAAGCGCACCGCGCGGTAGCGCTCTCGTCCAACCCGGAAGTTGAAGGTGCCGGGAGCGCGCGATGCACTCAGCGCAGCAAGCAGTTCGGCGGACGAGGCGGGCGAGTGGCCCAGCACGCGGCCGGATGGACTCAGCACCTCGTAGAGATCCTGCGCGGGCAGGACCAGCTCCGTGGGATCGACGGTGACATTGTCCTCGGGGTCTTCGGCGTCCTGCACCGCTCCCAACAGCGAATCCGCGCGGCCGCGCAGCATCACATCGAACGCGCGCCGGCGGCCATGCATCTCGTGGCCGATGGCGACCGCCGAAAACAGCGCGGCGCAGAGCAGCTCCGCCAGCAGAACTCCGCCGATCAGTTGACGGCTGAGCGAATGCGTCTTTATCGCGGCGCTCATAGCTGCTGTTCCGGCGCTTCCAGGCGATAGCCGCGTCCGCGCAGCGTGGCGATGGTGGTCTCTTCGCCCACGGCGCGGAGTTTTTTGCGCAGGTTGGAGACGTGCGCCTCGATCACATTGGAGTGGTGCTGCCAGTTGTAGTCGTACAGGTGCTCCAGCAGTTCGCGCGCGGAGACGATGGCGCGCGGGCGGAAGATCAGATACTCCAGCAGGCGGTATTCGGTCGGCGACAGGTCGATCAGTTCGCCCGCGCATCGCACCGTCTGCTCCACGGTGTTCAGGCTGATTCGGCCCACCGTCAGCTCTGGCTGCGGCGCGCCCTTGCCGCGGCGGATGAGGGCCTTGGCGCGCGCCAGCAGTTCGCCCAGGTCGAATGGCTTGGTCAGGTAATCGTCGGCCCCGGCGTTGAGCAGCTCGACGACCTGCGCCGGCTGGTCGCGCGCAGTCAGGATCAGGATCGGCGTCATGTCTTTGCGGCGGCGCACCTGGCGCACGATGCTGAGGCCATCGAGACCGGGCAGCATGAGGTCGAGCAGAAGGAGGTCGTAGTGCTTGAATTCAGTCATCGCGGCGCCGTCCGTGCCATCTTCGGCGCAGTCCACCGCGAAGCCGCAGCGCTCGCGCAGGGCTTCGGCGATGTTGTTGGCCAGCCGGACTTCGTCTTCAACGACAAGGACTCTCATCAGGATTCAATCTACTCTTCCACTTCTGCCTTAATCTTTGCTTAAGCCCGTGCTGGCACAGTTAGACTTGGAGCGACGGGAAGCACTCCTAAGGAAGCAATCCCAAGGTGCATCGGGAGTTCAAAAGACAAATACGGAGATTCTGGCCTTCGACTTTGCTCAGGCCAGAATGACGGTCTGTTCGATGAATCTCTACGCCAACCGTAGAATTGCTAACAGTGCGGGCAGCATGGTTACACTGGGAGCAACGAACGGCCAGTGCGCTCGTTGTTTTGCTGGAACGGACCGATTGAGCCTTATGCCACTTCTTCACGCACCAATGACTCTTCCCCGCCCGCACAAGCGCCTGCTGCAAGTCGCCTGCCTCGCATCCCTGGTGTCAGCCGCCCTTGCCCAGCAGCCAGGTGCGGCGGTCGATGAGTCACGGGCTGCGTTGGCTGTCCAACAGCAGGCTGCGCCACAGAGTACGGCTGTCGCCGCGCAGCCGCCGGCCACTGCCATCAGCCTGGACGAAGCGATTTCGCGCGCGCGCGCCAACGAGCCCGCTTTCGCAGCCGCAGTAGCCGCCAGCCGCAACGCAGCGCTCGATCGCTCGATTGCGCGCTCTGGGCTGCTGCCCAGCGTGGAGTATCACAACCAGTACCTCTACACCCAGCCCGTGGTTGGGCCGAGCGGGACTGGCGCGGGCACGCCGGCGATCAGCTCCAATCCGCGCTTCATCGCCAACAATGCAGTGCATGAGTACATGAGCCAGGGCCAGGTGAACGAGACCATCGGCGTGCAACAGATCAACGCGCTCGGTCACGCGTCTGCCGCGCTCGCGGTCGCCACAGCGGAGCTGGAGGTTGCACAGCGCGGGCTGGTGGCCAGCGTCGCCGGGCTCTTCTATGCATCGTCGGTCGCCGGTCGCCGGGTGGGCGTCGCCGAGCGCGCGGCCAATGAGGCGGCCAGCCTTACTACCCTCACCCAGCAGCGCGAGACGGCCCGCGAGGTTGCGCACGCCGACGTTGTCAAGGCGCAGCTTCAGCAGCAACAGCGCGACCGCGACCTCTCCGATGCAAAGCTCAACGCAGAGAAGGCGCGGCTTGAGCTCGCGGTGCTGCTCTTTCCCGATCCGCGCACGCCCTACACGCTGGCCGTGCCCGATGCACCGCCCCCGGTGCCCGCGCGCGCCGATGTGGAGGCGGCGCTGGCCAGGCACAATCCGGAGCTGGCGAGCGCGCTGGCCAGCACGCATCTGGCCGACCTGAATGTCTTTGCCGCGCGCGCCGCGTATCTTCCGGACCTGGCGCTGAACTACACCTACGGGATCGACGCAGCGCAGTTTGCAGCCAAGGGCACGGACGGAAGCCGCAATCTGGGCTACTCCGCCAGCGTAACGCTGGACATTCCCGTGTGGGACTGGTTTGCCACCCGCGACCGCGTTCGCCAGAGCGAGATCAGCCGCGATTTGGCGCGCACAGTTTTGACCAATACGCAGCGCAAGCTGATCGCGGACCTGGAAGAGTTCTATGCCGAAGCCGTGGCCGCGCACGACCAGCTCGACAGCCTGAACCTGAGCGTAACCACCGCTGCCGAGAGCCTTCGCCTGACGCGGTTGAGTTACTCCGCCGGTGAAACGCCGATTCTCGAAGTTGTGGATGCGGAGAACTCGCTGACCACCGCCGAACTTGCCCGCGAGGACGGCATCGTCCGCTACCAGACCGCTCTCGCGAACCTTCAGTTGCTGACAGGAACGATCTAAATGATGAAGCCGCCAAGCCACTTTCCACGCCTCGCGTCGCGCACGCTCATGCGCTCGGCCATTCTCCTCTGCGCCTCGCTGCTGTTGCCTCTCGGCTGCAAGAAGGCCGAGGAGACGCCCGCGCCAGAGGTCGCCGTTCAGGCCGCACATCCGCAGCAGGGCAGCATCTCGGAGCAGATCGCCGCCGACGCCATCCTGTCGCCGCTGGCGCAGGCCGCCATCTCGCCCAAGGTCAGCGCGCCGGTGAAGAGGTTCTATGTGCAGCGCGGCTCGCAGGTCCACGAGGGCGAGCTGCTGGCGACGCTGGAGAACAGCGATCTCTCCGCCGCGGCGCTGGACAACAAGGGCAGCTACACCGCAGCGCAGGCCACCTTCGATACGGCAACCAAGGCCACCGCGCCCGAGGACCTGACCAAGGCGCGGCTCGATCTTGCGCAGGCCAAGGCCAACCTCGACCTCGCCCAGTCCATCGTCACCGCGCGCAGCCAGCTCTTCACCCAGGGAGCGATTCCCGGCCGCGACCTGGACACGGCGAAGGCGGCGCTGGTGGCATCGCAGGCGGCATACGACATCGCCAAGGAGCATTTTGACTCGATGCAAAGCGTCAGCCACAAGGCCGCGCTGGAGAACGCGCAGGGCAATCTCGACTCCGCCAAAGGAAAGTTTCTCGGCGCCCAGGCCGAACTCAGCTACACCGAGATTCGCAGCCCAATCGCCGGCGTGGTCACCGAACGCCCGCTCTTTGTGGGCGAGACGGCAGCCGCGGGAACTCCCCTCGTCACCGTGATGGACACCTCGGCGCTGATCGCTAAGCTGCACATCGCGCAGATGCAGGCCCAACAACTCGAGATCGGCGCCCCGGCCACGCTCACCGTGCCCGGCATTGCGCAGCCCGTGCCCGCCAAGGTCTCGCTCATCAGTCCGGCGCTCGATCCCGGCAGCACAACCGTCGAGGTGTGGCTGCGCGTGGAGAACGCCAAGGGCCTGCTCAAGGCGGGAACGCCGGTCCATGCGTCGATCCAGGGCCGCACCATCTCCAACGCGCTCACCGTTCCCGCGGACGCCATCCAGAGCAGCCCCGACGGAAGCTCTAAGTTCGTCATGGTGATTGCGCCCGACTCCACCGCGCACAAGAGGCCGGTCACGCTGGGAATCCAGAACCCGGACGCGGTGCAGATTCTCAGCGGGATCACTGCGTCGGACATGGTGATCTCAACCGGGGCGTACGGTCTGGACGAGAACACGCGGGTCAAGATCGGCGTCGCCACAGATTCCGGAAAGGACGCCGAGTGAGCCTGCACGCGCCCAACCCATCCTCGCCCCTGCCCCCCGACTCCTCGTTCTGGCTCGCGCGCATGTCGCGCACCATCTTCTTCCTGGTGGTTGTGCTGTCGCTGGCGGGCGTTTACGCGGCGTTTCAGGTGCCGACTGCGGTCTTCCCCGACACCAACTTTCCCCGCGTCGTCATCGGCGTCGACAACGGCGTGATGCCGGTCGAGCAGATGCAGGTGACCATCACCAAGCCCATTGAGGACGCGGTCAACAGCGTTCCTGGCCTGCTCACCGTGCGCAGCACCACCAGTCGCGGATCGGCCGAGGTCAGCCTCTTCTTCGACTGGAACGTGGACATGTTCCACACCCTGCAGCTGGCCGACGCCGCGCTCTCCAAGGTCCGCCAGACGCTGCCCGCCACCGCCGTCATCACCACCAACCGGCTCACCTTCGCAACCTTCCCCATCCTCGGCTACTCGCTGACGGCGGACGATCGCGGGCCAGAGACGATCTCGCAGACGCGGCTCTGGGAGATTGCGACCTACGACCTGAAGCCTCCGCTAAACCGCGTCGCCGGCGTCAGCACCGTCACCGTGCAGGGCGGGCAGGTGCCGGAGGTCCACATCGTTCCCGACCTGGCGCGCCTGGAGAACTCCGGCGTCACGCTCACCGACCTCGTCAACGCGGTGCAGAACTCCAACATCATCGAATCGCCCGGCCTCTACCAGGCCAACCACGAGCTGGTCCTCGCGCTGGTGGGTGCGCAGGCGCACGACATCGCGCACCTCGCCTCGCTGGTGGTCAAGACCACCCCCAGCGGCGCTCCGGTGCGCATCTCGGACGTGGCCGACGTTCACCCCGGCACCGAGCCCGTCTACACCACGGTCACCGCCAACGGCGTTCCCTCCGTGCTGCTCAACATCGCCCGCCAGCCCACCTCCAACACCGTCCAGGTTGCCAACGGAGTCGCCGCCGAAATCGTGCAGCTCAGCCGAATTCTTCCCTCCGGCGTTCATCTCACACCGTTCTATGACCAGTCCGAGCTGGTGCGCGAGTCGATCGCCAGCGTGCGCGACGCCATCTTCATCGGGCTGGTGCTGGCGTGCATCATCATGTTCCTCTTCCTGCGAGACTGGTCCAGCTCGCTGGTCGCAGGCATGGTGATTCCTGTAACCGTTGCGGTTACAATTCTCTTTCTCTGGGCCATCGGGCAGTCCTTCAACCTGATGACTCTGGGCGGACTGGCTGCCGCCATCGGCCTGGTGATCGACGACGCCATCGTGGTGGTGGAAAACATCGTCGTGCATCGCGATGCGGGACAGTCGCGCACAACGGCCATTCGCATTGCGCTGCACGAACTCGCCACGCCGCTGGTCTTCTCGACGATTACTCCCGTGGTTGTCTTCCTTCCCCTGATCGCCGTCACCGGAGTCACGGGCAGCTTCTTCCGCGCGCTGGCCGTCACCATGACCGCGGCGCTGCTCACCTCGCTTGCGCTCGCCGTCACCTTCACCCCCGCGCTCTCGCTCTCGCTGCTGGGCGACCGCAAGCCCGGCAGCGGCAAACTTCGCTGGCCGCTCTTTCCATTCTTCTCCCACGGCAAGGCGGTCGATAGCCCAGCCGTGCTCGATGCGGAGCCTTCGGCTATTACCGCACTCCCACCCAATCCGACTCTCGCAGCCGCTCACGCGGGACATGTGGACGGCCCGGTGATGCGGCGCGTCCTCAGCGCCCACGCGCGCGCCCTCACATGGGCCCTCACCCGGCCGATCGTTCTCGCGGTGGTCTGCCTCACGCTGGTAGTGGCCACCTGGTTTGCCTACAACGCACTCGGCTCCGACCTGCTGCCGGAGATGGACGAGGGCGCCTTCATCCTCGACTACCTCACCCCGGCAGGCACATCGCTCACCGAGACAAACCGCATCCTCCAGCACGTCGAGCAGATCCTGCGCAGCACGCCCGAGGTCGAGATCACCAGCCGCCGCACCGGGCTACAGCTTGGCCTCGCCGCCGTCACCGAGGCCAACTCCGGCGACTTCAGCGTCCGCCTCAAGCCCAACCGCGACCGCGACATCGAAGAGATCATGGCGGACGTCCGCGACAGGATCAAAAAGTCGGAACCAGCGCTTGATGTCGAGTTCATTCAGGTTCTGCAGGACATGATCGGCGACCTCTCCAACTCGCCGGAACCCATCCAGATCAAGCTCTTCAGCAGCGATTCAGCCCTGTTGAACCAGCTCGGCCCCAAGGTGGAAGACGCCATCAAGAAGATTCCCGGCGTCGTGGACACGCAGAACGGCGTGGACAACACCATCTCCGGCCCTGCCACCAGCTTCCAGGTCGATCCGGTCGTCGCGGGCCGCATGGGATTCACGCCCAGCGAGGTTGCAGACGATGCCACCGCAATCCTCGACGGCCTGCCCGCCTCCCAGCCGATGATCGTCAACGGCCGCCCCTACACCATCCGCGTTCGCCTGCCGGAAGAGTCGCGCGCCTCGCTCGACGCAATCCAGAACACGGTCTTCAACTCCAGCTCCGGCCACACCGCGTCGCTGGGATCGCTGGCCCAGGTCACCGAGCTGCCCCCGCAGAATGAGATTCTGCGCGAAAACCTGCAACAGCTCATCACCGTTACCGGCCGCCTCGAAGGCTCCGACCTCGGCTCTGCCATGCAGCAGGTCCAGACCACCGTGCAGAATCTCCACATTCCCTCCAGCGTGCGCGTCGAGTACGGAGGCACCTACCAGGAGCAGCAGAAGTCCTTCCGCGACCTGCTGCGCGTTCTGGTCCTCGCGCTGGCTCTTGTCTTCGGCGTCCTGCTCGCCGAGTTCCGCAACTTCTTCGCTCCCATCGCCATCCTCTCCAGCTCCGTGCTCTCCATCTCCGGCGTGGTTCTGGCGCTGCTGATCACGCGCACCGACTTCAACGTCGCCAGCTTCATGGGGCTCATCATGGTGATCGGCATCGTGGCAAAGAACGGGATTCTGCTGCTCGACGCCGACGAGAAGTTCCGCGCCCAGGCTGAGATCGAGCTGCTCGGCAATCCGGATGCCTTCGCCAACCGCGACCTGGCCCGCGAGGCAATGTTGCACGCCGCCCAGCGCCGTCTTCGCCCCATCGTAATGACCGCCATCGCGGCGGTCTGCGGAATGCTTCCGCTGGCCTTCGCCATCGGGTCGGGCTCGCAGATGCTACAGCCGCTCGCCATTGCGGTGATCGGCGGCCTGCTGGTTTCCGTGGTTCTGTCGCTCATCGTGACGCCGGCCATCTACTACCGCCTCACGCGCAGCCGCCACGCATGATCAGGCTGCGGAAAAAGGCTGTTTTGGCGCTATGAGCAAAAGGCCCGAGGCTAAAGCCTATTGATTCTACTGGGCTTATTCAGGGGGCTGAAGCCTCCTGCTCCCTCCCAAAGGCAAAAACAGAAGTATTTCCGCAGCCTGTGATGCCCCCAGTGATGCCGCGCAACTGAACTTAATCCATGGTTGACTCCTCCCTGGATGGACAAGCTCCGCCGCCCTGGTAGAGCTGCGAAATCCGCTAAGATAGAGGCGGTGGAATAACTGCGCGACAGGGAGCCAGACGATGGAGATGGAGCAGCTTGGCAATTCGGAGATGTGGATCACGCCAATCGGATTTGGCGCGTGGGCCGTTGGCGGCGGCAACTGGGCTTTCTCCTGGGGACCGCAGGACGACAACGCATCCATCGCGGCCATCCGCAAGGCCATCGACCTCGGCATCAACTGGATCGACACGGCGCCCATCTACGGCCTTGGCCACTCCGAGACGATCGTCGGAGAGGCGGTGAAGCAGTCGCCGGTCAAGCCCCTGATCTTCACCAAGAGCGGCATGGTGTGGGACGACAGGCGCGGGATCCGGCGCACCCTGCTGGAGATCCGCCGCGAGGTGGAAGACAGCCTGCGCCGCCTGCAGGTGGATGTGATCGACCTCTACCAGATCCATTGGCCAGTGGAGGATGCTGACATCGAAGAGGGATGGACCGCGATGGCCGAACTGAAACACCAAGGCAAGGTGCGCCACATCGGCGTGTCCAACTTCTCGGTCGAGCAGATGGAGCGCTGCATGAAGATCGCGCCGATCACATCGCTGCAGCCGCCCTACTCGCTGCTCAACCGCTCGATTGAGGCGGAGATTCTGCCCTTTTGCATGGACCACGGGATCGGCGTCATCAACTACTCGCCGCAGGCATCCGGCCTGCTGAGCGGCGCGATGACCAAAGAGCGGGTCGCCAAGCTGCCGGAGGACGACTTCCGGCGCAACGCGAAGCAGTTCCAGGAACCGCTGCTGAGCCGCAATCTGGCGCAGGCCGAGCTGCTGAAGCAGATTGGAGCGCGGCGTGGCGTCTCGGCGGGCGTGGTGGCCATTGCCTGGACGCTGGCCAACCCTGCCATCACCGCGGCCATCGTGGGTGGGCGCAGCCCGGAGCAGGTGGAGGGGGTGTGGCCGGCTGTGAAGTATCGCCTGACTGGCGAGGAAATGCAGGAGATTCAGTCGTTTATGGACGCCAATCGCTGATCCACTGGTGAGGCGGCGCGGGACTCAGGAGCAGGAATGGCGGGCCGTCCGGCCGCGTCAATTCCATTCTTGGTTACCTTTGCCTAAAAAAATGCAACTTATGTGTCATTGTGCCCAAATGGTGGGTGGCACAATGATCAAGTAGCATAAACTTTGGTAACCATACGGCTCGATATGGGGCTATTATGGGTTCTCCAAAGGAGGAATCTTGACCGTTTGGCAGAAGCTTGGAGCGAGGGATGCCATCCGGACCGCTGTCCGCTTCCCTCTCAGGCTTGCGCTCCATTTGAAGACAGAGGATGGGATCGTCGAAGCTACGACACGAGACATCTCCTCCAATGGCCTTCTGTTCACAACCACCTATCTGCCGAAGATAGGCAACCGCATAGAGTTCACCATGGATATGCCGTCGGAAGTCATGGGTTGGGCGAGCGATGTTTCCATCCACTGCATGGGACGAGTCGTGCGCCATCAACACATGGGACAGGAATCGGTGGTGGCGGTTGTGATCGACGAATACTCTCTCAGGGTCTAAATCAATGATGACTTCACCTCTCAGTTCGGAAAAGTCCAAGCCCATCGGCCACATGCAACCCGCCCCCAACGGCCATGTGCAATCGGCCCCCAACGGCCATGTGCAGCCCACCCACGATGACCATGAGCAGCCCAGCGCTGCACCGGGGATTCGCGTCATCCTTGCCGACTCGCAGGCAATCTACCGCGTCGGCATGAAGAAGGTATTCGCGCTGGAAGACGACATCCGGGTGGTGGCGCAGGCCGAGACGCTGGACAATCTGTACGCCGCGCTGGAACGCCACCCGACCGATGTGGTGGTCCTGGAAGGCCAACTGATCGCCGGCACCATCGACGCCATCCCCGACCTGGTGAAGCGCTGCCCCGACGCCAAGCTGATCGTCCAGGTAACGGAGGCCGACGAAGACAACATCGTCGAGCTCTATCGACGCGGCGTGCGCGGCGTCGTGCCCCGCTCCATCTCCCCGGACCTGCTCATCAAATGCGTTCGCAAGATCGCCGACGGCGAGACCTGGATCGACAACCAGTCCATCAGTTGGGTGATCGAGGCCTACCGCTCGCAGGCCAGCTCGCTGACCAGCCCGCGCGTCCTGCCCAAGCTCACCAAGAAAGAGCTGGCCATCATCAGCTGCATCACGCGCGGCATGAGGAACAAGGAGATCGCCTACCAGATCGGCACCACCGAACAGGTGATCAAGAACTACCTGCGCAAGGTGTACGACAAGCTGGGCGTCAGCGACCGGCTGGAGCTGGCGCTCTACTGCCTGCACCATCAACTGCTGAAGAGCTATGTGCAGGAGACGGAGGTCATCCCGCTGCCTCCGGTGGCCCAGGTGACTCCGCTGCGCGCGAAGATATAGGCGAGCCGCCGAGTTGCGACAGATGCAGTGGTAAAGGTCTGTCTGGGGCCGCGAAGCTTCCCTCAGGGGCTAAAGCCCCATTCATTTCTCTCCCTTACGGACGGGCTGAAGCCCGTCCCTTTCCATAATGGAATTCTTCCGCGGCCTGTATCTCTTCGCGGCGGATCGATGTGCAGGCGCTACTGCTTGTCGATCTCCACGTCGATGGTGAACTTCACGTCGTCGCCGATCAGTGGCGGCGGGAACTTCGCGCCGAATCCATAGTCGCTGCGCTTGATGGTTCCGCTGGCGGAGAAGCCGCTGATTGTCTTGCCCTGCATCGTCTGCGGAGGCGTGGGGCCATCAAGGTCGAGCGTCACGCTCCGGGTGACGCCGTTGATGGTCAGGTCGCCGATCAGGTGCAGCTTGCCGCCGGAGTTGGTCAGCGAGGTGGACTTGAACGTCATCGCGGGGTTCTTCGCTACGTCAAAGAAGGCGTCGGACTTCAGGTGCGTGTCGCGCTGGGCCACGCCGGTGGAGACGGTCGTGGTGTCGATGGTCGCCGAGACGGTCGACTTGGTGATGTCTTTCTCGTTCAGCGTGACGGTTCCCTTCACGTTGCCGAACGCGCCGTGGACGTGGCTGACGCCCATGTGCAGAATCTCGAAGTTGACGCTGGAGTGCGCCGGATCGATCGCCCAGGTGGACGTCTGTGCGTAGGCATGAGTGGAAAACAAAGCACCAGAGAGGGTGAGGGCGAGGAGCAGTCGATTTTTCATGGGTCTTTTCGTTCTTCCTTCTTGGGTCAGACTTCGCCGCAAACTCACATGCGACGTACTTATTGGATGAACTCTGCGATCCACAGGATGCTGGCAAACTTGCAGTCATGGAAGAATGCTAGGATTCTGCGATGCCGTTTTTCAGCGAGATACGCGCTCTAACCCGGGTGCAGCGCAACACGTTCTCTGCCTGCTTCCTGGGCTGGACGCTGGACGCCTTCGACTTTTTTCTGCTCACCTTCTGCCTGAAGGCGATCGCCGCGGACTTCCATGTCGGCGTCAAGCAGGTGGCAGAGGCCATCTTCTGGACGCTGGTGATGCGTCCCGTCGGCGCGTTGCTGTTTGGCGCAATGGCGGAACGATACGGCCGCCGCCCCACGCTGATGCTCAACGTCGTCGCCTTCTCTGTCTTCGAGTTGGCCAGCGCCTTCGCGCCCACGCTGCACAGCTTTCTGGTCTGCCGCGCTCTGTTCGGCGTCGCCATGGGCGGCGTGTGGGGTGTGGGCGCCGCGCTCGCGCTGGAGACTCTGCCCGCCCGGGGGCGCGGCTTCTTCTCCGGCCTGCTGCAGGAGGGCTATGTGGTCGGCAACCTGCTGGCCGCCGCGTTATTCGGCCTGCTCTTTCCCCACCTGCACGGCACCGGCATGAGCACAAACTGGCGCGTGCTGTTCATGGTTGGAGCGCTGCCCGCGCTGCTCGCCTTCTATTTGCAGTTCAAGGTGGAGGAGTCGCCCATATGGCTCGCCAGCCGCGACCGGCGTCGCCTGGCCCCCAAGCTACGGTTCGACTTTGCTCGATTGGTAGCGATATGGAAGACTTCCATCGGCTATCTGCCGAGCTTCCTCTTCCTCGTGGTTCTGATGACGGCGTTCACCTCGTTCAGCCACGGCACGCAGGACCTCTACCCAACCTTCCTTCTCGACCACGGCTTCAGCGACGGCCACGTCGGCCTGATCGCCGCCATCGGCAACGTCGGCGCGTTTGTCGGCGGCATCTGCTGCGGGGCGCTCTCGGAGAGATTCGGCCGCAGGAAGACCATCCTTCTGGCCGCGCTCTTCGCCATTCCCATGGTGCCGCTGTGGGCCTGGTCGCACTCCATGGCAATGCTGGCCGCGGGCGGGTTCCTGATGCAGTTCATGGTGCAGGGCGCGTGGGGAATCATCCCCGCGCACCTGAACGAACTGGCACCCGGCCCGGTGCGCGCCATCTTCCCCGGCGTCGCCTACCAGCTCGGCAATCTGCTCTCGTCGCGCAATGCGGTCTTCCAAGCCGCCTACGCTACACGCCACAACGGCGGAGCATTGAACGTCGCTCTCTCCGGTACGGTGGTGATCGTCGCCGTCATCGTGGCCACGGTCGCCGCGCTGGGGCCCGAGGCCAAAGGCAGCGATCTCGCCGGCGGGGACAAAGACGCAGACTTCGCAGAGATTACGGCGCAGTGATGACGACGTAGCGGTCGGTCGTCTCCCAGCGCATGTGCAGCTCGGTCGATGTGGGTGTGGTGTTCTCGAAGCTGAGGCTCATCCCCTCCTGCGGCGCGGACATCGGCTTGGCCAGCATGGGGACGCGGCCCAGGTCCATGCTCTGGTTGTAGGTG
This sequence comes from Granulicella sp., assembly GCA_003142235.1. GTDB lineage: Bacteria > Acidobacteriota > Terriglobia > Terriglobales > Acidobacteriaceae > Edaphobacter. The sequence goes on along the minus strand of PLOU01000097.1, from coordinate 1,386 downwards.
AGGCCCCACTGCCCGGTCTGGTTGTTGATGATCAACTGCCAGGCGTCCTCGCTGGGCAGCGAGTAGATGGTATGCGTGCCCGCCGGAACCAGCAGAGCGCCAAACTTCAGAGGGACCGAAGTGATGAGGGTGGTGGCGGGGTTCGCGCCGGTGCGCCAGACCTTGCCGTAGGGGACAAGGCCGCCCATGATCTTGCGCCCGCGCATCTGCGGCGTGTTGTAGCGGATGTCGATAGTGCCGCCGGCGACGGTGACGCTGGCGGTTGCGGGCGGGCTGGGCATCGGCTTTGGCGGTTGCCCGGGGGCTGCGCCCATCTGGGCGGTGAGAGCGGTTGAGGCGACGGCCAGCAGCGCCACCGAGGCGAGCGCGGCGAGCGTGCGGAAGGAGGAAATGCGCGGGTGCGATGGATGAAGTCTCATGGGTTCTCTCTCTTCGATCGGTCGAATGTTGATCTGAGGGCGGGGTGAGCGCCGAGCTTCCTTGGAAATGGGCCGTTCCTGCCTGGTGAGTGCCATTCCTGTTTTGCAAGCCTCATCGTGCTCGATGCTCGACTCCGCAGGGGTGGGCTGTCAAGCACGCAGATGCGATGCGGCCCGCGCGGCGAGATACTGCCACATCGCTTTCTCGGTGGGGAGGTCGGCGACGGGAAACATCTGCTGACGCATCTTCCCACGGACGCGGTAACGCCATTCCCAGACCTCGCCGCCCCGTGCTCATGTGGCCTTGCGAATCGACCCTCTCTGATATGATGATCCCGTGCGTCCCTCACCTTCCTGTCACGCTTCGTTTGCAGCGCGTCGTGACAATAGCCACCATGGTTCATGTGGGAATTGTGGGGATATATCAATCTGTAAAGTATTGTTAGAATAAAGGTTGCGGGAGTAACTCAGTGGTAGAGTCTCAGCCTTCCAAGCTGTTGGTCGCGGGTTCAATTCCCGTCTCCCGCTCCAATTTTTCGCAGGCGCTACGGAGGGAGTTGCTGACGATTGTTATCGGTGCAGGAGTGACGTGTTGACCGCATTGCGCGAGCAGGGAGTGATTCCGGTGGCCGATCCGCAGAACTTCGACGCGGTGCATGCCGCCATCGAGGCGGCCTTCTCCGCGGCCGGGGTCAAGGACTTTCTGAAGTCGATGCAGCGCGCCGGGCTGCGCATCCGGGACTTTGAGCTGGTGCTGGGCAAGGGCATTCTGGGCGCGCCTGCGGCTGCGCAGTACAACCGCCTGGGTAACGGCGACCAGGGCCTGATCCGCGAGTTCTACCTCGCCAGCCTGGAACAGGTCGCACCCGAGCTGCGGGTACAGTTTTGCAAGCTGTACGCATATTATTGATTGAGCGAGTTTTTGTTTTGAATCGCCGACATGAGCCGGCCAATTCGAGAGAGGGAG
>PLOU01000019.1 GCA_003142235.1 Granulicella sp. | reverse complement strand
CCCGATGTGCTTTGTCTTTCCGTTGCCGCTTTGGCCCAAACGATTCGCAATACAGGACCTATTTATGCGTGGAACATCCCTTTTTCGGCGTCTTCTTTGCTCCGCCGCAGTAGTTTTCGCTCTGGCCGCTGCCGTTCTTCCGTCCGCCTCGGCCGCGGGCCAGGGCCGCATCCCCAACGGCATCCCCAACGGCATCCCGGACCGCATCACCGCGGCAGTCTCCTCCAGCCGCATGGCCGCGATTCCCGGTTCGGTTTCGCCCAGGGCGCTGCAGGCCACCGATCTCGGCCCGTTGCCCGGCGAGACCGTGCTCTCCGGAATGTCGCTACGCTTCACGCCCAGCGCCGCGCAGCAGGCCGCGATCGACCAGTTGCTCGCCGACCAGCAGGACCCCGCATCGCCGCGCTACCACCAGTGGCTGACGCCGCAGCAGTACGCTGCCCAGTTCGGCCTCAGCAGCGCAGACCTGGCCAAGGTGACGGCCTGGCTCGCCGGCCAGGGGTTCACCGTCGCCGGGGTCGCCAATGGCGGTACGTTTGTCACCTTCAGCGGCTCCGTGGCCCAGGTCCAGACCGCCTTTGCGACCAGCATTCACCGCCTCTCGCTGAACGGCGAGACCCACTTCGCCAACGTCACCGGGGTCAGCGTTCCCAGCGCGTTTGCCGGCGTGGTTGGCGCCGTCGCCGGGCTGCATGACTTCCGCCTGAAGCCGCGCGTCCACACCAGCATCGTGAAGCCGCAGTTCACCTCCTCGGTCTCGGGCAGCCACTACCTCGTTCCCGGAGACATCTACACCATCTACGACATGAATTCGCTGCTCACCAACTATACCGGCGCGGGGATTGGGACCGGAACCAACTGCCATAGCGTAGGTACACCGCAACCCACCTGTGGCGACATCGCCGTCACCGGGCAGGTGGACATCAGCCTGGCGGACGTGATTGCCTTCCGCGCGGCCGCCGGGCTGAATGCGAATTCGCCGACGACGACGGTAGTGCCCTCGGCGGTCTATCTTGGCTGCGACCCCGGCACTCCCTCCTCGTATAACCGTGCATGCGTCGGCAGCAATCCCCCAACCTCAGGCGATCTGGAAGAGTCTTCGATTGATGTGGAGTGGTCGGGAGCGATGGCCCCGTATGCCACCGTTCTCTTCGTCACCTCGCAGGACGTCTTCCTCTCCATGCAATACGCCGTCGACGCCAACGTGGCGCCGATCGTCACCACCAGCTACGGACTCTGCGAGGCCGCCTGGGGCATCACCGACCTGAGCTCGTACAACCAGGTCTTCCAGCAGGCCAACCTGCAGGGCCAGACCGTCCTGGCCGCGGCCGGAGACTCCGGCGCCACGGACTGCGAAGCCAAGACGGCAGCATCAGCCAGCGAAGGTCTGGCCGTCGACTATCCCGCCAGCTCGCCCAATGTCACCGCCATGGGCGGCACTCAATTCAACGGCGACGCCGAGGCCACCGGCTCCGGGACCACCTGGGGCGCCACCCAGTACTGGAAGGGAACATCGGGCTCCGATGTCATCAGCTCGGCGCTCTCCTACATTCCAGAGGCCGTGTGGAACAATGCCGGTTCCGGCTACTTCGGCGGCGGGGGCGGCGGAGCCAGCGCCTTCTTCACCAAACCACTCTGGCAGATGGAGACCGGGGCCTCCGGCATGACCACCCTGGTTCCGGCCGACGGCGCGCGCGACGTGCCCGACCTCGCTCTGAACGCAGCGGTCTTTCACGACTCCTACCTCTACTGCGTGGGCGTCGCCTCGGGCGCCTCGTGCGGCAACGGGTTCCGCATTTCGTCCACCAATAACGGACTGGAGGCCGCCGGAGGCACCAGCCTGGACTCGCAGATCTTCGGCGGAATGCTGGCGCTCATCGAGCAGAAGATTGGCTCGCGCATCGGCAATGCCAACCCCACACTCTACGCCCTGGGCAACAAGGTCGCGTACTACAACACCACCGGCAGCAGCGTCTTCCACGATGTCACGGCGGGCAGCAATGCCATGCAGTGCACCGCGGGCTCCATCGACTGCCCAAACGGCGGCTTCATCGGTTACTCCGCCGGCACTGGCTACGATCTGGCCACCGGCTGGGGAAGCGTCGATCTCAGCAACCTGGCCAACGACTGGAACCTGGTTACGCCGCTGGGCTCGGGATCGCTCGCCGCCAACACCTCGACCACCGCGCTGGCGGCCTCGAGCACCACATCCTCGGCAACCAACGTCACCGTCACGCCCACCGCGACGGTCACCGTCACGCTGACCGCGACCGTCACTGGCGGGACGGTCACGCCCACCGGCACCGTGCAGTTCCTGGTCGACAACGCCCCCGCCGCCGGCACCAGCAAGATCGCCCTCACCACCGCCAATAACCTAACCACCGCGATCTACCAGTACACCGCCAGTTGCTCTACCCTCGGCCAGCAGAGCATGACCGCCGTCTACTCGGGCGACGCAACCTACCAGGGCTCCATCGGCCCGCCGCTCACCGCCAACGGCTCGTCGGAGACATCGAACGGCTCGTATCTGACCAATCCGCTGATCGTCACGGTCTCTGGAAGCACATGCCCCAACTTCTCGCTGACGGCGTCCAATACGCTCTTCTCGGTCCTCGCCGGCGGCACCATCCCCAGCGACACGATTAGCGTCGTCCCGGCCAACGGCTTCACCGGGACCGTGGTCTTCTCCGCCACGGCCGTCAGCTCCAGCGGCTATATCCCCACGCTCACCTTCAGCTTCACGTCGGTCGCCATCAGCTCCACCGCCTCGGTCTCAACCACCCTCACCCTCTCCGGCATCACGGCCAGCCTGCACCTGCCCAGCGCCCCCGGCAAACTCGACTCGGGAACCATGCTCGCGCAACAGGCTTCGGGACGCAAACCCGTCTCCAACCGGCCCTGGACCGCCGCGGGCTCCGGCGTCACTCTCGCCTGCTTGCTGCTGCTCATACTTCCGCGCAGGCGGCGCCTGGGCGGCCTGCTCCTGGTGGCACTGTCCGTCGCGCTGATCGCTGGCGTCTCCGGATGCGGCAGCAGCCAGTCCAGCCCTCCCACCACCACCACCACGCCTGTCACCCCCAGCAACCCCTACGCCGGAACCTACACGGTGACTGTCGTGGGAACCTACAGCGGCTCGATCACCCTTCCGCCGCAGACCGTCACCCTGACCTACAACATCCAATAGCGTACCGCGTCAACGCCGGACTCAGCGAAGGTCCGCCACGCGCCGCAGCGCCGCCGGCAGCTCCGCGGCAGAGGCCACGAGCGCATCCGGAGGCGCCGCGGCCAGGCTCTGCGGAGAGAGCCCGTAGCTGCACCCGATGGCCCGCGCGCCGCAGTTCCGCGCCGTCATGATGTCCACCTCCGAGTCGCCGATCATCACCGTCTCGCCCGCCGTAATCGGAGCCGCCG
>PLOU01000045.1 GCA_003142235.1 Granulicella sp. | reverse complement strand
TGGCCGCATGAGGCGCGTCTGGCGGCTGCTGCGCTATGCACGCCCGTACGCGCTCTATTCGCTTGCGTCGGTGGTGCTGATGGCGGTGGTGGGCGCGATGGCCGGGCTGCGCCTGTATCTCATCAAGCCCATCTTCGACAAGGTGCTGCGCCCGGAGCAGCAGGGCGGCGATTTCCTTCTCTTTCGCATTCCCTGGGTGAATCGCCTGATCGACCTGCATTTCCTGGTGCCCAGCCATTTTCACAATGCGTGGTCGGTGGTGGCCTACGCACTGATTGCCTCGGCGCTGCTGAAGTCCGTCTGCGACTACAGCGGAACCTACCTGGTGAACTACGCCGGCTTCGGCATGATTACCGACCTGCGCAACGACCTGTACGATGCGGTGCTGCGCCGCTCGGTTGCGTTCTTCCAGAAGCACTCGACCGGCATGTTGCTGTCGACGATCATCAACGATATTGAGCGGGTGCAGTTCGCCATGTCGACCATCATGGCGGACTTCCTACAGCAGTTTTTTACCCTGGCCGCCATGATCTGTATTGCGGTGAGCTTTGGGGGGAAGCTGTCGTGGGTGCTTCTGCTCTTTTTGCCGGTGGTGGTCTCGTCGGCGCGGCGCATCGGGCGCAGCGTGCGGACAACCACGCGCACGGGACAGGACAAGCTGGCGGAGATACAGAACATTCTGCACGAGACGATCACCGGAAACGGCATTGTGAAGGCGTTCGGGATGGAGCTGTGGGAGATGGACCGCTTCCGCCACGCCGCGCGGCGGCTCTTCCGCGCGAACCTCAAGTCGGTGAGCGTGCAGGCCATCAGCTCGCCGCTGATGGATGCGTTCGGCGCGGTGGGCATCGCGCTGCTGCTGCTTCTGGGGCGCGACAAAATCATGCATGGGACGATGACGCTGGGCGACTTCATCGTCTTCATCTTCGCGGTCTTCAGCCTGTACGATCCGGTGCGCAAGTTTGCGCTGTATTACAACAGCTTTCAGCAGGCGCTGGGGGCAAGCGTTGAGATCTTCCGCTTCATGGACGCCGAGGACGACGTGGTCGAGAAGAAGCGCGCGTTTGTGTTGCGGGGCTTCAAGGACTCGGTGCGCTTCGAGCAGGTGGACTTTGCCTACGCCATCGAAGGCGAGTTGAAACAGGTGCTGCACGCAATCGACCTGGAGGTGAAGCGGGGCGAGGTGATCGCGATTGTGGGGCCGAGCGGGGCGGGGAAGTCGTCGCTGGTGAACCTGATTCCGCGCTTCTTCGATGTGGCGGGCGGGCGCATCGCGATCGATGGGCACGACCTGAGGGACGTGACCATTGCCAGCCTGCGCAAACAGATCGGCAAGGTGACGCAGGAGACCATCCTGTTCAACGACACGGTGCGCAACAACATTGCGTATGGCCAGCCCGACGTGCCGCTGGGCCGCGTCGAGGAGGTGGCGCGCATGGCGCTGGCGCACGACTTCATCCTGCGCATGCCGGAGGGCTACGACACCATGATCGGCGAGAAGGGCGTGCGTCTGTCGGGCGGCGAGCGGCAGCGGCTGGCGATTGCGCGCGCCATCCTGAAGAACGCGCCGATCCTGATCCTGGATGAGGCGACCTCGGCGCTGGACACCGAGAGCGAGGCGTTTGTGCAGGCCGCGCTGGCCAACCTGATGCAGGACCGCACCGTGTTTGTGATCGCGCACCGCATGTCCACCGTGCGCCGGGCCACGCGCATCGTGGTGCTGGAGGACGGGCGCATCACCGAGACCGGGACACACGAGGAGCTGATGCGGCAGTCGGGGACCTACCGGCGGCTCTACGATCTTCAGTTCGACTCGTCCGAGATTGAGCAGCGCTTGGCGAACGGGTCCGAGTTTGCCGAAGCAGAGGCTTTGTAAGGAGAACTATGAGCAAGCAGCAAGCGATGACCAAGCAGACGCGCCCCATTTATTCGATGACCGGCTACGCCAGCGCGCAGTCGGCGAGCGAGGACGACCTCGCCTTTACGCTGACGCTGAAGAGCGTGAACCATCGCTTCCTCGACCTCAGCCTGCGGCTTCCCGGCGACTGCGACGCGCTGGAGGTTGCGCTGCGGCGGCTGATCAAGGAGCGCGTTCGGCGCGGGCATGTGGATGTGACGCTGCATCCGGACCGCCGCGCGCGCGAGGCCGCGGTGACGATCCAGCTCAACCGCGAGCTGCTGGCGGCGCACGTCCATGTCTTCCATGAGGCGGCCAAGCTGCACCACTTCAACGTGGAACCGAACCTGAACGAGTTGCTGCTGATGCCTGGCGTGCTGTCGTCCGAGGGCGCGGCTGCGCCGGATGCGACGCGTGGGGCAGCGCTGGAGGCCGCGGTGATGGCGCTGGTGCCGTCGCTGCTGGACCAGTTGAACCAGGTGCGCGCGGCGGAGGGCGCGGCGCTGGCGGCGGAGCTGCGCGCGGAGATGCTGCGCCTGCGGGCGCTGGCCGAGGAGGCCGCGGAGCTGCGCACGGGCGCGCGCGAGGCGCACTACGAACGGCTGCGCACGCGCATCGGGGAGCTGCTGAAAGCCGATGAGGCTGCGGCTGCTCAGGCAACGGAATCGCGGGTGTTGGCTGAGGCTGCGCTGCTGGTCGAGCGGTCGGACATCGAGGAGGAGCTGGTGCGTCTGCGCGCGCACATCGAGAGCTTTGTGGAGATGCTGGACGCCGGCGGCGAGCTGGGCAAGCGGCTGGATTTTCTGCTGCAGGAGCTGAACCGCGAGGCCAA
>PLOU01000194.1 GCA_003142235.1 Granulicella sp. | reverse complement strand
TTCTTGCTTTCCTTGGCGACAGAGGGTTTCGTGCTTTCCTTGCCGGCGGAGGACTTCGCGGCGTCTGCCTGAAGATCGACCCCGATCTGGACCGCCTCCTGGGGCGAGATCTGAGGGAAGTACGCGTTCGAGAAGTATTGCCCCAACATGCGGTGGGTGTTGAAGAAGGTGCCATTGATGCCGATGCAGTGCTGCTGCATGCGCGCCCATGCGCTGGGCCTCTGGTAGAGCGGCGCGATCAGGTTCTCCAGCTTGTCGTAGAGGCTGGCCGCCTCGCCCTCCTCGGTGTCGGCCCTATCGATCGCCCACCCGGTGAGGTTCTCCGCGCAGCCCTCGATCCACCATCCGTCGAGCACGCTGAGGCTGGGCACGCCGTTCAGCGCGGCCTTCATTCCGGAGGTTCCGGAGGCCTCGTATGGGCGGAGCGGGGTGTTGACCCAGAGGTCGACGCCCTGGGTGAGCAGCGCGCCCAGCTCCCAGTCGTAGCTCTCCAGGTAGAGCATGTTGACGCTGTCCACCTTGAGACTGGAGGCCGCGGTGAAGACATCGCGGATAAGGCCCTTGCCCGCGGCGTCTGCGGGGTGGGCCTTGCCGGCGAAGAGAATTTGTATTCCGCCGATCTTCTTGGCGATCTTTGCCAGACGCTTGGGATCGGAGAAGAGTAGGCTGGCGCGTTTGTAGGTTGCCACGCGGCGGGCAAAACCGAGGGTCAGGACATTGGGGTTGAACTGCTTATCGGTGCGGCGTGCCACCTCATCGAGCAGGCGCTGCTTGCTTTTGGCGTGGCAGTTGGCGATCTTGGTCAGCGATACGCCGTAGATGGAACGGAAGTACTGGTTGTCGCGCCGCCACTCGGGGACCTCCGCGTCGAGCAGCGCCTGCAAGGGCCCGGAGATCCACGTCGCCGCATGGACGCCGTTGGTGATGGAGTGGACGCGAACCTCGGGGTACATCTCCTGCGATACCTTGCCGTGCTGCATGGACACGCCGTTGACATAGCGCGAGAAGCGCAGCGCCAGATAGGTCAAGTTGAGCAGTGAATTGTGCAGGTATCCGAAGCGCTCGATGGTTCTGCCGCGCTCGTCGCCGAGCACGGCGTACATCTGGTCGATGCCGAACTGGTCGTGTCCGGCGGGCACCGGCGTATGGGTGGTGAAGACGCAGCGTTGGGCGATGGCCGCAACGTCGTCCTCGGTCGCCTGATCGAGCGAGGCGGCGCCCAGCCGCTCCTCCAGCAGGCCGATGCCGAGCAGTGCGGCGTGGCCCTCGTTCATGTGGAAGACCTCGGGCTCGATGCCGAGCGCGCGAAGCAGGGCCACTCCGCCCAGGCCGAGCACCGTCTCCTGGCAGAGGCGGTAGTAGGTGTCTCCGCCGTAGAGGGTATCGGTCAGGGTCCGGTCGTAGGGGTCGTTGCCCTCGAGGTCTGTGTCCAGCAGAAAGACCGGGATGACGTATCCGGCGTCCCCCTTTATGTCGTACCGCCATGCGCAGACCGCAACCTTGCGCCCCTGCATGGAGATGGACACCACCTGCCGTGCGCTGGGAAGGGTGGTCTCTGGCGACCACGGAACGGGAGACTCCGTCTGCTGGCCGACCGAGTCCAGGTTCTGGCGGAAGTACCCGCGGCGATGCGCCAGCGAGACGGCGACCATCGGCGCGGCCATGTCGGCGGCGGAGCGCAGCGTGTCGCCGGCCAGCATTCCAAGGCCGCCGGAGTAGGTCGGCAGCTCCCTGGAGAGAGCGATCTCCATGGAAAAATACGCGATCCGGCGCTTGGAAAGATCGGGGCCGTCAACATCGAGGTCGCGCGGGTCGGAGGTTGGCAGGCCCATGGATGAATCGTCCTTTTTTAAAATGTGCAAGTACTACAGAACCAGGATTCACGACGGGAAACGATGGACGTACTATTTCCCATCCGGGATATTACCAATACATCGGAAAAATTGTCTGGCAACGGTAGATATGTGAGAGACGTCAGCCCCTGGCTACAGTCTAGCAAACGCAAGCGGGGCGGATCGTGCATAGCGGCAAACGTTCGCCGGTCATGGGCTGAGAGAGACGAACAAATTCCCTGTCGCGGCCTATCTGTCGAAGCTCATGAAGCCGAACTTCATGGCAAGTCCGGCGACCGCGGCCAGCGCCAGGGCCAGCGCCGTCCACGGGGCGGCCGAGCGAATGCGCTTGCGCAGGACCTCGATGAGGAGAATGAGGACAAGGAGCGCGAGCATCAGGAAGACGCCGTCCCACTGGAAGCCGCGCGTCCCATCCGCCCACTTCGTCATGACCGAGGGCACGCGCAGAAAGCTGGGGAGAAAGACGCTCAGGATCGGCAGAAAGCCTCCGATCGCAAACGCAACGAGGAACAACACGAACTGGAGGACGGTGAAGATTGCTCGCTTCATTGGCAACTGGCTCCTTGGGGCTGATGGCTCTGACTGCTTCGCCCCATTCCGATCTTAGAACGTGCGGGCCGACGTTGCGAGGGGGGAATCAGGGCTTGGTGAAGCGCGTCTTCTGCTTCTCGCGGTGCCGCTCCAGGGCGAGCGCGATCAGGCGGTCGATCAGCTTCCTGTAGGGGATGCCGCTGGCCTGCCAGAGCTTGGGGTACATCGAAATGCTGGTGAATCCGGGCATGGTGTTGATCTCGCTGAGAAAGATGCGGGGCCTGGATTTTTTTCTGCCCTTGCCGCTGGCTTGCTTGCTGTTGCCTTTGGTCGCAGGTTCCATGAGGAAGTCGATGCGGGCCAGGCCGGAGCAGTCGCAGGCGCGGAAGGCGGCCAGCGCCATC
>PLOU01000171.1 GCA_003142235.1 Granulicella sp. | reverse complement strand
ATCGGCGGGTTGGTGTCGTACGGGATCGCGTTCTTGTTCACTGTGATGCCCGCCTGGCCCAGCGCGAACTCGGCCTCGCTGCCCAGAATTCCCTTCTGGAAGACATCCACCAGCATCAGGTGCGTGTCCGTTCCGCCGGAGATGATGCGGAAGCCGCCCTCGGCCAGGGCCTCGGCCAGCACCTTGGCATTGGCCACCGTCTGCCGCGCGTACTCGGCAAACTCCGGCTGTAGCGCCTCGCGGAAGGCCACCGCCTTGGCCGCAATAATGTGCATCAGCGGCCCGCCCTGCTGCCCAGGAAAGACGCTGCGGTCGATGGATGCCGCCAGCTCCTGGCGGCACAGAATCATCCCCGACCGCGGCCCGCGCAGGGTCTTGTGCGTGGTCGTGGTGACGACGTGCGCGTGCGGCACCGGCGAAGGATGCACTCCGCCCGCCACCAGTCCGGCGAAGTGCGCCATATCGATCATCAGCGACGCGCCCACCTTGTCCGCGATCGCCCGCATCCGCACAAAGTCGAACTGCCGCGGATAGGCGCTTCCACCGCCGACGATCACCTTCGGTTTCTCGCGCACGGCGGTCGCCTCCAGCTCGTCGTAGTCGATGGTCTCGGTATCGCGCCGCACCTGATACCCAACCACGCGATACAGCTTTCCGGAAAAATTCAGCTTGTGCCCATGCGTCAGATGCCCGCCGTGGGCCAGATCGAGCCCCAGAATCGTATCGCCGGGAGAACACAGCGTCATATAGGCCGCCGCATTGGCCTGCGAGCCGGAGTGCGGCTGCACGTTCACATGCTCCGCGCCGAAGAGCCGCTTCGCGCGGTCGCGCGCCAGGTCCTCCACCACATCGGCGAACTCGCATCCGCCGTAGTAGCGCTTGCCGGGATAGCCCTCGGCGTACTTGTTGGTGAAGACCGTGCCCGCCGCCTCCAGCACCGCGCGGCTGACAAAGTTCTCCGAGGCGATCATCTCCAACCCCTCGTGCTGGCGCAGGACCTCCTGCTGAATCTGGCTGGCAATCTCCGGGTCCGCGACGGCAAGGGGTGCGCTCATATCGATTGGCATTCCTCTATCTTATGACATCGCTGCTCCGCCCCAGTCTGCCGCCCAAGAAGACTGCTCCAGAACACACCCTCCCAGCTAACACAAAAGTGCAATAGCGGGACTACTGAAGTGGAATGGGGAAAATGGCCCCATAAGCTGATTCTGGAAGGGTCGGCAGCGCCACCGCGCTCCGGCAGAACAGGGACGTTCCCGATGCACAGCCTTCTGATTGCCGCGCTCTTTGTCGGTATGTTGCTCTCACCCTGCGTGGTCGCAATGTTTACCGGCATCAACTAGCTCGACAGCACGTTGCCGCCGTCTGCCCGTATTCTCTTCCCCCCCCCCACATCCCATCATCCTGAGCGGAGCGTGCCTGCCGTGTACTGCCGTGTGCCGAAGAGCGCGGTGCCGATGCGGATGCAGGTGCTGCCCTCCTCGATGGCCACCCCGAAGTCGTTGGACATTCCCATCGAGAGCTGGGTGAGCGTGGGGCACGCGGCCAGCGAACGATCGCGCAGGAGGCGAAGTTCGCGGAAGCAGGGGCGCGCGTGCTCGGGGTCTTCCGACCACGGTGGCACGGTCATCAGACCAGCGGGGATGAGGCCTTCGAGTGGCGCAAGGGCCGCCAGCAGCTCCGGAAGTCCGGCGGGCGAGACGCCCTGCTTGGACTCCTCGTCACTGAGCTTGACCTCGATCAGGATGGGCAGGCACTTACCCAGCGCGCGCGCGGCGGCGTCCAGGCGAGTGGCGATCTTGAGCGAATCGACCGCGTCGATGGCATGAAAGAGCTCCGCGGCGCGGGCGGTCTTGTTGGACTGCAGCGGCCCGATGAGGTGCATCTGCGCGGCGGTGTCCTGCGCGGAGTCCTGCGCGGACGGCGAAACGCTTCGCGTGGCATCAAAAAGGTGATGCAGCGACGGGAGCTTTTCCTGCCACTCCTGCACGCGGTTTTCGCCGAAGAGGCGCACCCCGGCGGCGTACGCCTCCATCACAGCCTCGGCGGAGTGCGTCTTCGTGACCGCCATCAGCGCGACCTCCGCCTCCGAACGGTTGGCGCGGCGGCAGGTCTCGGCGATCTGTTCGCGGATACGGGCGAGGTTTGCGGCCAGAGTCATACTAGAAGCATCTTATGGCTTTTCAGGTCTAATTCTTAGTGCGATTCAGAAAGGAAATCGATGGGCGCGCGTATCTGGCCAATAGTACTGCTGATTGGATCGAACATCTTCATGACCTTCGCGTGGTATGGCCACCTGAAGTTCAAGGGAGTGGCGTTGTGGAAGGTGGTTCTGGTGAGCTGGTCGATTGCCCTCTTCGAGTATTGCCTGCAGGTGCCGGCCAACCGGCTGGGCTCCGAGGTGTACTCGCCGGAGCAGCTCAAGGTGATCCAGGAGGTGATTACGCTCAGCGTCTTTGGCGTCTTCACGGTGGCTTACTTCGGCGACAGGCTGCACTGGAACCACGCGGCGGCGGCCGGATGCCTGGTCGCGGGGGCCTTCTTCATGTTCCACAAGTTCTGACTCTTCCACAAATTTTAAGGCGGGCCAATGCGCGTTTGTTCGCATGGCCCGCCTTCGTGTTTGAAGCTAAGGTTGTGGCGTGAAGCGGCTAGTTGAAGATACCTCCCACGGCAACGTTGGAATTTTGGGCAGCAATCGAGAACGAGACCGTGCAATAGTTCGGCCCGGCTGCTGTCCAGAAGGTTGGACCAGGGAGCGGATTGCCATTTACGTCACTTGGCGTGCAGTTGTAGGACCATCCGCCGAAGGCGACTCCCGTCTGGGCTGGCGCTGTCAAGATGACGGTGGTTCCCATGGGATAGGTCGCCGTGCAGACTGAGCCGCCAGACCCTCCGTTCGCTGCCCAGCCTGGGCCGCAATGGATCACGTTCGGCGTGCCGGTAGCGGAGGGAGCGGTCAGTTCCCAGTTGCTGGTATTCAGGCCTTCGTTATAGATCGTCAGGGTTGACAGCAGTGCAAACGCCTGTGAACCCGGGTAGCACGTACCAGAACCCGGAGATCCTGGCTGGGGTGCGGTATAGGGGCAACTGAACGTCGCCGTAGCGGTCTGGATCGACCCATCGGTGCTGGTTGCTTCCGCAATGATGTTGGCGACTCCAATCCCGTAGGCAGTAACGATCCCGGCGGTCGCCCCCGAATTGCCCCCTGAGTTGGTGCTGACCGGGAAGACGCTGGGCACGTCGGAGATCCAGGTGAGGCTGGGCAAGTTTGTCAGGTCCCTGGTATATGGAGCGGACGAGTACGTTCCGATCGCCAGGAACTGCCCGGTATCCTGCAAATTGCCCACTGCAATCGTACTTGGAACAATGGCGAGCGAAAGCAGAGGCTCCGGCGCGGGTGTACTTGTGATCACGACGGTCGCAGTACCTGAGACCACGCTGCCGTCGGGGTTCGCCAACTTCGCCATTATGGTGGTGGACCCCGCGGCAACGCCTTCGGCAAGCCCGGACGCACTGACGGTAGCAATGGTTGGAATGCTGGAACTCCACGTGATCTGGGACGAGCTGGTGACATCCGTCTCGAGGCCGGTGCTTCCGAGGGTGGCAAGCGCAATGAATTGCCCGGTTTGACCCGACGCCGACAGATTCTGGGAGCCTGGCAGGATGATGACCGCGGTGTACTGCTCGGTTGTTCCGCCCGCCACGGTGAACGTCGCCGTCCCCGCCACCACGGTTCCTCCCGAGGAGTTGGCGTAGAGGGCAGAGATCGTAGCAATTCCCTGACCCACCGCCGTGGCAAGTCCGGTAGCGCCGCCGATTGTGGCAATCTGTGCGCTGCTTGAGTTCCAAGCCACCTGGTTGGTCAGGTTCACCGTAGCCCCCGCGCCAGTCGTTCCGATGGCGATGAACTGGCTGGTATTGCCCGGCGAGGAGACCGCTTGAGAGCCTGGAATGACTGAAATCGAGGCGATACTGCTGCCACTGCCCGCCCCCGAGATGGTCACGCTGAGGCTGGCGCTTGCGTTGAGTCCTCCTGTGGGGGCGAGGGCCACGATGGTTGTCGTCCCCGCGCCCACGGCCGTTGCCAGCCCGGCGGCGTTGATGGTGGCTACCTGCGCATTGCTGGAGAACCACGTCACCTGGCTGGTCAGGTTCTGCGAGGTGCCTACGCCCGTCAGGTTGCCGGTGGCGAGAAACTGCGTTGTCTCGCCGGCAAACGTCTCTGAAGCCGAACTCGGGGTCACGATGAGCGTCGGGGTTCCCGACCCCGTGCCCGATGCCGGGAGCGTGACGGTGACGGTCGAACTTGCATTGAGCCCACCGGACTCGGCGATGATCGTCGTCGTTCCGGCGGCCAGGGTCGTCACCAGCCCTGTCGTTGCGCCGACGGTAGCGACCTGCACGTTGCTGGAGAGCCAGGTCACCTGGTTGGTCAGGTTCTGCGGGCCGCCGACGCCGGTCAGGTTGCCGCTCGCGGTAAGCTGCGTCGTCTCCCCGGCGAATGTCTCCGA
>PLOU01000099.1 GCA_003142235.1 Granulicella sp. | reverse complement strand
GCATAGCGCGCTGGTCTGCGTTGTGGGTGGATAGGTGACGGAGGCGAGATTGCCGCTGCCGTCGTAGGCGTACTGATAGATGTTGCCCTGCGGATCGGTGATCTGCGTGATGCGATTGCTCGAGTCGCGCACGAACGGAACAGACAGGCCAGTGGAACTGGTAATGCCCGTGGGCGTGATGGTCAGCCCGTTGCCGCTGCGGTCCTGCATGGATTGCAAGTTACCTGCCGCGCTGATGGTGTAGGAAGTGCCGTTGGGGTCGGTGTAAATGTATGAAGTCGGGGTGTACTGACCTCCGCCATAGCAAGACCACAGAGAGCCATCGGGAACCACGATATCGAACGGGCACGCCTGGCCGCCATCGTTAAGCGTTCCGTGAAGACCTGGCTCAGGCGTGTAGGCCACAAAGTAGTACGGGAAGAGGCATACTAGACCCGAGCAGGGCGGCATTGCCGGCGTCAAATTGAAGGTCTTGCGTTGCCCCCCCAGAGTGAAGGTCACGTTGCCGACGTCGTCCACCACTAGGTTGACATTGACGCCGAGATTCCAGCCATAGCCGAAATCGCCGCTTGTGCCGGCATTGAGGCTGTCGTAGGTGCGTTGGATGTTGATGGCAAGCCCAGTAGCGGGAACCACCAAGTCTGTCACGGTTGCTGTGACGCGGCCCGGCTTGTAGTTGCCGACAACCGTGACCAGCACGAGACTGTATTGTTGGTCCCCATTCGTGTCCGTTGCCTGAAGCTGAATCCAGTACGATCCGTTTGGCAGCACAGTTGTGTCCAGCGTGCTAATCGTACCCGATTCGGCGGTGATTGAAAGAGTCGTGTTGTTACTGCTATTGGTCGCGGGATAATAAGTCAGGACGCCGCCCGGCTGGAGCGTAACTCCAGACTCGAGCGTGATGGGAACAATTCCTTTAACGGTAGAGCCGTAAACGGGGCTTCCGATCCATCCCTGCGGATTTCGTAACGGAGGAGTCACTGTAACCGTGGTCTGTGTTGAAGCGCTGCTGCCCAAACCATCGGACGCAGTTAGTTGCAGAACGTAGCTCCCAGCATCGCTGAAGGAAGCGTTCGCAACAACGGAGCCGTTCGTAACCTGTTGCTGCGCCGGGGTAAAGGTGATAGTGCCGGGCCCGCTTACCTGACTCCAAGTTGCCGTAAGTGTATTGCCTAGGTTATCTGTGGCGGTTCCATTCAATCGCAGTATGTTCGGCATTGTTACCGTATTCAGCGCCGAAATACCGACGGTAATCTCATAACCGGGCGGGTTAGATGTGGTGGACGATGTCCACACACCACTGAGCGGATTGGTGATAACAACGTTTCTGCCAACGGAGTCAACGGCCACAGCGTTCCATGCTCCAGGATTATGCTCGAAGGTAAATGGAACTTCACCATTAACATCCGTCATTCCGGATGCAGAATAGTTGTTGGCGCCCCATACATAGAATCCCACGTTTGCATCGAAGACCGGAGAACCGGAAGCATCCGTCGCCGCAACGATAAAACCCTGTTCGTTGTCGGGGCCGTAGATACGATCATCCGTAAATGTGAGCGAGCCCACAGGCGGCGGAGTCGGGAAATTGGTCCACGTGATGCTGGCCTGGCCGGAGACAATGCCCGACTGACCGGACGGGAAGGCCTGAGCCAGTAAACTATCGGTTCCTTCATACAGACCGGAATACATAAACGCGGCCGTTCCTGTGGAGTCTGTCGTTGCCTGGTATTGTCCCGGATTGGCTCCTGTGACATACAGCGTTACTGGAATATTCGATAGAGGTGTACCGGACGAATTAGTTACCAGTGCATTGAATGTAATGGGCTGGTCCACAGGATACGATGAAGTATTCGTATACAGCGTAGGATAATAGGCCCCCTGGAATAGCGTGCCTCCTGTAATATTCATCTGATCGCCGTCGGCATTGACCGGCGACTTGGTTGGGAAGTTTGTCGATACAGTCCCTCTCTGATAGAGAACGCTCACACTCTGTCCCTGCGTCAGCCCTTTCACTACAGCCGGACTGGTTCCATCACCGCTTGGATTGAATGCGGTCCCGATGCCGTATTGGTAGTTATTGTTCAGCCCTCCAGTCACCCAATTCCATGGCCTGGTGGTGGCTGGAACTGGTACTGGGTTTCCATTGACCGCGACGGTAAATCCCGCGCCACCATTGTCCGCCAGGTAGGAGTCATTAATCCCCATCTGAAGTTGGGTTGCGCCGGCCGGTACCACATAGCTTCTCGGAGAAGCTCCGATGGCTATGGGTTCGATGACGGCGCCATTGTTGTCCGTGAATGCTCCGATCAGTCCCCCAAGGCCGAGCGCGGGTTCTTCCGCCAGCGCAATGTTTGCCGCCAAGTTCGATTCCGCAGGAACGGTCCAGAATATTGAAACGCTGTTTGAAGTCAATAGTTGACCACTGACGACTGCTGTGGCCTGAATATTGTCATTTCCGTTGTTGGCGCCAAAGTAGGAATA
The DNA here is from genome assembly GCA_003142235.1 of Granulicella sp. GTDB lineage: Bacteria > Acidobacteriota > Terriglobia > Terriglobales > Acidobacteriaceae > Edaphobacter. The sequence continues at coordinate 21,473 of PLOU01000099.1, read as the reverse complement.
CGAGGCGATGCCGTTATTGTCGGTAGTGCTGCTGCCGATATTGTTGTTCACGCCGGAGACGATGAACGTTACGGTGACGCCAGTCTCTGCGTTGCCGTATTGATCTTTGAGCGTGGCTGAAAGCGCTTGCGAGCTTCCCGTTGTGTATGGAGGTTGGGCCGCCGCCGAGAGAGTGATCGGGAGGGGTGGAGGCAGCAGGGTCACCACGGATGAGCCAATTGTTGCGCCGGTTGCTTGATTTGTGGCCGTGATCGTGACCGTTTGCGGCGTTGTGATGCCGGCTGGCGCTGTATAGAAACCGCCTGAAGTTAGAGTTCCCTGCGCACCCGCTGTCATTGACCAGGCGACTACGGTATTGCATAAGGCCGTGGTCGCGAATTGCTGGCCCTGCGATCCGTAGAGGGTTGCCCCCGATGGAACAACCTGAACCGAACTGGCTGGATTGAACGTGTAGAACGTAGTAGGCGACCCTTGGTTGTTGTATTCCGTCTTAATCCAATCGCTGGACCGCGCAATACTAGATACCCTGATTTCGTCGATGCTTCCATTAAAATACAACCAGTCTGAATTCCCCAAGTCACTCAGCCATGTATATGCCGTTCCCACAAAATACACATAATTTGGACTGTAGGCAGAGATAAACGCTGGCTGGGAAGCAACATTCTGTCCATCAACATACACAGTACCAGTTCCGTCGCTGGCGTTCGTAATGACAGCATAATGCCAATTATTGTCGTTATACGCTGCGTGTGTGACAATGCTGCCGTTATCAGCCTCAAGATTACCGTTGTCGTCCACATATAGCATTGGATTCGACGGTGGGTCCCAATCTCCAGGTTCTGGATTGCCGATCGGAATACATACACCTAAATAACTACAGTCCGGATCTGGCATTTGAGCCAAGAGACCTCCGGGGGATGCGGTCTTGAACCAGAGTCCAAAGGAGGCAGTAAAGGGTGGTTGCCCGCTGGGTATGGTTCCGTTCAAACTGTCTGCTGTTGGATATGTCGGGAAGTCCGCCTGGGGAATTTGTATGTAGTTGGAGACACCGTTGAAGCTGGCTGCACCATCGATCTTGCCCGAAGCGGCCGATACCGACGTGAGTGTTCCGCCGTTGCCATACGAGGTGGAGTCCGCCGCTGTGCCTGTCCCTGTGTTAGCCAAATGATAGACGGCTGTATAGTTGCTGTCCCACACTCCGTTCGTCTGAGCCATCAGTGCGCTGTAGATCAATGAGTTGTGATTCAGCTTCTAACTGTCACGGCAGAGGTCGCGGGTTCGAGCCCCGTCGTCCCTGCTACCCACTGAGCAGCATCCAGACATTGCAGCCGTAAGCTGTGCGACCGCCGACCCCACAATAGCCCCACAGTAAGACTTCCTCGTTCTTCCTCACCATTACTTATCAACACTTTAGACTACCGGTCACGGCGCGTAAGTTGTTGATACTACGTTAGATATTAGACTTCGAACCAAAGGGTCGGGAGTTCGAATCTCTCCGGGCGCACCATAAAATCAATAACTTACGCCACAACCATTCAACCTAATTTGACTCCTGCCCTGACCCTCGCCGATTGCTGGTGATGGGCATCACTGATCGGGGCGGTGTACGAAGCGAACAATCGGTTCTGGTTCCAGGCACGCCAGGCGCGCCTGGTGCGGCTGGCGAAATTGAGTGCCAGATGCGTCTGTTGTCGCGGCGGCTGCGTCTCTGGTAATGGACGAGGTGATTGCGTTTTGCCGCGCGGCGTAGACCGGATGGGCTAGGTGCGTTGGCGCGAGGGGGGCTGTCGATCCGAGCTATGTTGGCGAGATTCCGGATGGGACGATGGTTCGCGGGAGAGCCGAGCGGCAAGCTTCGGGTGGTGGCGCTGCGTCGCGCGTCGCAGGTCTTCTTCCTGCTGCTGTTTCTGTTCCTCCTGCTGAGGACGGAGTTTCGCGGGACGGTGGGCGCGGGCGGCGACGTGCGGATGCACTGGCCGGTGCGGCTGTTCTTCGAGATTGATCCGCTGGCGGCGCTCAGCAATGCGCTGGCGACCCATGCGCTCTATCGCGGGCTGTTGTGGAGCTTAATCATCCTGCTGCCGGTGATGTTTCTGGGACGGTTCTTCTGCGGATGGATCTGCCCGATGGGGACGATCCACCACTTCTTCGGCAATCTGAGGTCGGAGAAGAAACGCGGCAAGCAGGGCATCGAGGCGAACCGATACAAGCCTTGGCAGAGGACGAAGTACGTCATTTTGATTGCGGTGCTGGTGGCGGCGGTGTGCGGGACGGGGTTGGTGGGGTGGTTCGACCCGTTCAGCCTGCTGGTGCGGTCGATGGGACTGTCGATTCTGCCCGGCGCGAACTACGCGGCGAATGCGGGGTTGAACGGGCTGGGGCACAGCGGCGTGGGGTTTGTGCAGGCTGTGGGGATGGGGCTCCATGCGGCGCTGGCGGCGACTGTGCTGAACTTCAAGCAGCCGCACTTTCGCCAGGGAATCTATCTGGGGCTGATCTTTTTTGTCCTGCTGGCGGCGAACCTGCGGGTGACGCGCTTCTGGTGCCGCGCGCTGTGTCCGTTGGGCGCGCTGCTGGGCGTGGCGTCGCAGTGGTCGGTCTTCGGGCTGCACAAGGACCCGGCGAGCTGCGACAAGTGCAATCGCTGCCTGCTGCACTGCCAGGGCGGCGACGATCCCATCGGCGCGGTGCCGTGGCACAAGGCGGAGTGCCTGATGTGCATGAACTGCCTAGACGCCTGTCCGCACCAGAGTTTGGAGTTCCGCTTCTTCCGCAAGGAGGCGGAGGTTGCGGGGCCGAACCTGCCGCGGCGCAAGGTGCTGACCGGGCTGGCTATAGGGATTGCGGCGGTGCCGCTGCTGCGGGCCAACACGGCGCTGGGAAAGAGCAGGGACGAGCGGCTGATCCGCCCGCCGGGGGCGCTGGATGAGACGGACTTTCTGGCGCGCTGCATTCGCTGCGGCGAGTGCATGAAGGTGTGTCCCAACAATGCGTTGCAGCCGGCGCTGACCGAAGCGGGGTTGGAGGGGATCTGGTCGCCGGTGCTGACGCCGAGGATCGGATACTGCGAGCCGAGCTGCGTGCTCTGCTCGGAGGTCTGTCCCACGGGGGCGATCTGGAAGCTGACGCCGCAGGCGAAGGGTTGGGTGGTGGGCGTGGGCGAAGGCAATGCTCCGCCGGTGCGGCTGGGGACGGCGTTCTACGACCGCGGGCGATGCCTGCCGTGGGCCATGGCGACCGACTGCATCGTCTGCCAGGAGTGGTGCCCGGTGTCGCCCAAGGCGATCTACCTGCAGGAGGTGGAGGAACTGGACGCGGACGGCAACAAGAAGCTGCTGAAGCAGCCACACGTCGATCCCAGCCGCTGCGTGGGCTGCGGAGCGTGCGAGTACGCGTGTCCGCTGCAGGAGCATCCGGCGGTATATGTGACCAGCATCGGAGAGAGCCGGTCGCCGGACAGCCAGATTTTATTAACCAGAAGAAAGGGAAAGGCACAGTCGTGAACGAAATGCGGGAAGCTCGGAGTACGTTCGTGTTTTGAAAGGGCGGGACTTCAGTCCCGCCGTAAGTGCCGGAACCACAACCGGGCTTTAGCCCCTGAGGGAATAATGATGAAGACCGAAACGATCAAGAGGATCAAAAATGCTGTGGTGGCTGCATTGCTGACGGTGGTTGTGCTGGCAGGCGTGGGATGCAAGAAGAAGATTGTGGACCCCTTCCCTGCCTCGGGGGCTGTGGCCGGTTGGGAGAAGAGCGGCAAGACGCAGACCTTCGATGCGGCGAACCTGTACGAGTACATCGACGGCGGGGCGGAGCAGTACATCAGCGCCGGAGTGGTGGGCGTGGCAACCTCGGACTACAAGTTTCAAGGAAACCTGGAGGCGACCGTGGACGTCTACACCATGAAGTCGGCGGACGGGGCGAAGACGATCTTCGACGCCGACCCTCCGACCGCCGACAGCAAGAGCGTGCCGCTGGGCGATGCCGCGCGGCTGTACGGGCAGAGCGTGGTCTTCCGCAAAGGGGTGACCCTGGTGCGGATCACGGCCTTCGAGGCGGCGCCGGGCGAGAGCGACGCGCTAATGGCGCTGGCGCACGGAATTGAGGGCAAGCTGTAGGTCAGCCCGCAGAGAGCGGCATGACAGATTGCAGCGAGCAGATTGACGGACCGCAGAGAGCAGATTGGGCCAGAGGCACGGAGGAGCAGGATGCAAAGCCGGCGTGAGTTTGTGAAGGAGATGGTGGCGGGGGCCGCGGTCCTGGGAGCAGGGACGGACCTGGCATGGGGCGAGACGAGCGCGGCGAAGAAGTCGAAGGTGGTGATCGTGCGCGACGCGAAGCTGCGCACGCCGGGCCCCGCGCCCGACGAGAAGCGCGTGGCTGCGCTGCTGGACCACGCCATGCAGACCTACTTCAATGCGCAGAATCCCGTCCAGCCGTGGAAGCAGATCGTGCGTCCGGGCCAGGTGGTCGGCCTGAAGCTGAACTCGCTGGGCCGCATGTTGTCGCCCAGCGTGGCATTGGTGGCGACCATCTGCGAGCGGCTGCAGCAGGCCGGCATCAAGGCGGGCGACATCATTGTGTGGGACCGCGGCAGCCGCGAACTGGAAGCGGCTGGATTCAAGCTGTCGAACGCGCCGGGCGCGGTGCGCTTCATGGGCTCGGACACGGCGGGATATGAGGACGCGGCGGTACGCTACGGATCGGTGACGACCCGGCTGGCGAAGGTCCTCACCCAGTGCGATGTGGTGATCAATATGCCGGTGCTGAAGAACCACAATATTATCGGCGTCACCATGGCGATGAAGAACATGTATGGCGTCATCAACAATCCCAGCACCATGCACGGCTCGGCGTGCAACCCCTATATCGCCGACCTCAACATGGTTCCGCAGATCCGCCAGAGGGTGCGCTTCGTGGTGGGCGATATGATGACCGCGGTGTACGAGGGCGGCCCAAGCTACCGGCCGGAGTACGCGTGGAACGAGAACGGCCTGATCGTGGGCGAGGACCAGGTGGCGATCGACACCATCAGCGCCGGGATCGTCGAGCGCAAGCGCGCCGAGAAGGGCCTGCCGACGCTGGAACAGAAGGGCACGCCGATCACCTACCTGGCGACCGCGGCGGACGCGCAGCACAGGCTGGGGACGAACGATCCGGCGCGGATTGCGCTGATCGAGCAACGCATTGCGTAAGGAGACGGGGATGGCTTCCGAGAACCCGGCTGCCGACAATTCGAGCTTCGAGACTCCGGCCTCCGGCAATGCGACCGCGAAGGACCGGATGACGCGGCGCGAGGCGATGCTGCGGTTGCTGCGCTTGACGGGCGCGAGCGCGGGCACGGCGGCGGCGGCGGTGTGGCTGGCGAAGCACAGCGCGCTGCCGGTCTCGACCGCGGCGGCAAACGCGCGGCGCGATCACACGGTGGAGGCCAACGCCGCGCTGCCGGAGATGGTGGTGGTGCAGGGAGACGATCCGCGCGCGCTGGTGCGGCGGGCCTTCGACGACCTGGGCGGAGTGGGGCGGTTCATCGCGCACGGCGACGTTGTCGTGCTGAAGCCGAACATCGCCTGGGACCGCACGCCGGAGCAGGCGGCGAACACCAATCCCGACGTGGTTGCCGAGACGGTGAAGCAGTGCATGCAAGCCGGGGCGAAGCGGGTGATTGTGACCGATGTGAGCTGCAACGAGGCCGAGCGCTGCTTCCACCGCTCCGGCATTGCGGCCTCGGCGCGCGGCGAGGGTGCGGATGTGATTCTGCCCGATCCGTCGCGCTTCCGTGAGGTGAACCTGGGCGGCGAGGTGCTGCAGAGCTGGCAGGTCTTCGGGCCGTTCCTGGAGGCCGACAAGGTCATCAACCTGCCCATCGCCAAGCAGCACGACCTGACCGGCGTGACGCTGGGATTCAAGAACTGGTACGGAATCCTGGGCGGCGAGCGCAACCGGCTGCATCAACAGATCCATCAGAGCCTGGTGGATCTGGCGGCCTTCATGATGCCCACGCTGACCCTGCTCGACTGCTACCGCGTACTGCTGCGCAACGGGCCGACGGGCGGCAATGTGGAGGACGTGGCATTGCACAAGACGCTGGTTGCGGGAACCAATCCGGTGGCGCTGGACGCGTACGTCGCCAAGGCGTACTGGAACCTGGACGCCGGCGCGCTGCCGTATCTGAAGCTGGCCGAGAGGCGCGGACTGGGACGGGCGGACTTTGCGCAGGTGCGCACAAAATTCAGCCAACTCGCGTGAGAGCGGGGCCGAACAGGCTGCGGAAATACTCCTGTATTTGCCTTTGGGAGGGAGCAGGGGGCTTCAGCCCCCTGAATAAGACTAATCGAATCAAGGGGCTTTAGCCCCGGGTCTTTTGCTCGTAGCGCCAAACAACCCTTTTTCCGCAGCCTGCGAAGCCACTCCGGCAGGGAACCCAGTCTGGCACGGAACCCAGTCCGGCAATGAATTATTTTTGCGAAAGGACTTGCAGTTCGCCGTTTATTCGCTACAATCGGCGCATGGCTATTACACGGCGGCAAAAGGAAGTCATCGACTTCCTCACCAACTTCACGCAGAAGAACGGCTACTCGCCCTCCTACGAGGAGATCGCGCACGGACTGGGCCTCACCTCGCTGGCAACCGTTCACAAACATGTGACCAACCTGCAGAACAAGGGGCTGCTGCAGCGCGCGCACAACCGCAGCCGCTCCATCGAGGTGCTGCCTCCGCGCTCCAGCAAGAAGGGCTTCGACCGCCTGCCGCTGGTGGGTCGCATCGCGGCGGGCAAGCCGATCGAGGCCGTCGAGATGGCGGAGACGATCTCGCTGGGCGACATCATCGGCAACCGCGAGGTCTTCGCGCTCGAGGTGCGCGGCGACTCCATGCGCGACGAGCACATCGTCAGCGGCGACTACGTGCTGGTGGAGCGCACCGCGACCGCGCGCGAGGGCGAGATCATCGTCGCCCTGGTGGACGGCTACGACGCGACGCTGAAGCGCTTCTACCGCGAGGGAGGCATGATCCGCCTGCAACCCTCCAACAAGGAGATGGCGCCGATCTTCGCGCCCGCCGCCAACGTCGCCATCCAGGGCAAGGTGCTGGGAATCCTGCGCAAGTACGCCTGATGCGTTTTCATGGAACCGCCGCGCGCGCCTCTGCGTAGCACTCTTTCGAGACGGTTGGGCCGAAGGAGTTTCGCGTCTATCTTCATTCGTCCGCATTCGTCTCTCATTCTTGGTGTGCGCTGTCCCCAAAAGGAGTCGCCATGAAACGCTTTGCCCTTCTGATCGCAGCCCTTACCCTGACCGCAACCGCAGCCTTTGCCGCCGAAGGCAGCTTCGAGAAGACACTTGCCGTCAGCAGCGCGCCGAGCCTCTCGGTTGCGACCGGCTCCGGCTACGTGCATGTCTACTCCGGCTCCGGCAGCCAGGTGCATGTCATCGGGCGCGTCCACGTCCGGGCCGGTCTGTTCGGCGGCGCTGGCGATGCGGAGGCCCGGGTCAGGCAGATCGTGGCCGACCCGCCCATCAAACAGTCCGGCAACACTATCACCATCGGCGCCAACCGCGGCGATTCCTCTTTCTTCAATAATGTCTCGATCGACTACGAGATCACCGCGCCCAGCGGCACCACGCTGAAGGCCGCGACCGGAAGCGGCGACCTGGAGATCGGCGGCATTGAAGGCACGGTCACCGCGGACACCGGATCGGGTGATATGAAGGTCGAGAATATCGGCGCGAATGCGCGGCTGGAAACCGGCTCCGGCTCCATCCATGCCGCGAACGTACACGGCGCGGCGACGCTCCAGACCGGCTCCGGCGACCTCGACCTTAATCTGAGCGGGGCAGGCGACGTGAAGGCGCAGACCGGCAGCGGCTCCATCCGCATCCGCGGCATCAACGGCGGACTGCGCGCCGAGGCCGGATCGGGCAACATCGAGGTCGCGGGCAACCCAACCGCCGAGTGGCGTCTGGAGAGCGGATCGGGCAGTGTTGCCGCCAATGTGGGCAGCACGGCCAAATTCACCCTGAACGCCGAGACAGGCAGCGGCTCCGTCCGCGTCGATCTGCCCGTCCTCATGCAAGGTCAGCTCAACAAACAGCACGTTGTTGGGACGGTCAACGGCGGCGGCCCCACCGTCCGCGCCGCCACCGGCTCCGGCAACATCACGATCCGTTGATCGCGCGGCGCGCGCGCTGATATGCCTTCGCCCTCGCCGGTTTAGAATGGTCTTTGGCTCCTTCGCGCCCGCGCCTCGCTCGTCGAGCAGGCCGCAAGCGTCAGGGCCCACAGGCGATCCACGCCGGAAAGCGTTCTCCCACACCCCATGCATCGCTGGTCGCAACTCTTCATCCCCACCCTCCGCGAGGCCCCCGCCGACGCCGAGGTCGCAAGCCATAAACTGCTGCTGCGCGCGGGCTACATCCGCCAACTCGGCGCGGGCATCTACTCGCATCTCTTTCTTGGCACGCGCGCGATCAACAAGATTGTCGCCATCGTGCGCGAGGAGATGGACACCATTGGCCAGGAGATGCACCTGCCCGCGCTGAACCCGATGGAAGTATGGGCCGAGAGCGGACGCTGGGCCAGCATGGGCGACACCATGTTCCGCCTGAAGGACCGCAAGGGCGCGGAGCTGTGCCTGGCCATGACGCATGAAGAGATCATGACCTCGATTGCGCGCTCCGAGCTGCGCAGCTACAAGCAGCTTCCGCAGATCTGGTACCAGATCCAGACCAAGTTCCGCGACGAGCCGAGGCCGAAGTCTGGCCTGCTGCGCGTGCGCCAGTTCCTGATGAAGGACGCCTACTCGTTCGACATCGACGAGGCGGGCCTGGACGCCAGCTACGCCAAGCACGAGGCCGTCTACCGGCGCATCTTCACGCGCTGCGGGCTGGAGTTCCTGGTGGTCGAGGCCGACTCCGGAGCAATGGGCGGAACCGGCTCGCAGGAGTTCATGGTCTCCACCGACGCGGGCGAAGACCTCATCGCCAGCTCCAGTTCGGGCTACGCGGCCAACGTCGAGAAGGCGACATCGAAGCTCGCGCCGGTCGCGGACCTCGCACCCACCGGCGATGGATTGCCGGAGCTGGTACACACGCCGAATCAGAAGACCATCGACGAGGTTGGAGCATTCCTCGGCGTCGAGCGCGTGTATCAGATGAAGACAATGGCCTACATGGTCGAGCACGCGGACAGCGACGAGAAGCAGATCAAGACCGTGGGCAAGACGCGCGCCGTGGTTGTATTTTTGCGCGGCGACCATCAGCTCAACGAGACCAAGCTGGCGGCGATCGCGGGCGGCGAACTTCGCCCGATGCAGGCGGAAGAGATTGTTGCGACGTTCAACGCGCCCGCCGGATTCCTCGGGCCAATCGGGCTCACTGCCGCGCCGCACCCCAAGAAGCCGGGGACGCTAGTGATTCTCGACAAGGCGCTCGAAGGCCGCACCAACCTGATCGCCGGAGCGAACAAGGAGGAGTACCACCTGCGCAATGTGACGCCGATGCGCGACTTCAAGCCGACGCTGGTGGCCGACGTTCGCAGCGTCAACGAGGGTGAGCTTGATCCCATCGGAGGCCAGCCGCTGCGCATCGCCAAGGCGGTCGAGATTGGCCACATCTTCAAGCTGGGATACAAGTACTCGAAGTCGATGGGCGCATCGGTGCTGAACCGCGACGGCAAGGAGATGACTCCGATCATGGGCAGCTACGGCATCGGCATCGAGCGCATCCTGACGGCGGCAATCGAGCAGTCGGCGGCGAAGTTCGCCGCGCAGAGTGCGAATGATCCGAAGGCGTCTGACGCCTATGCGCTGCCGCCGTCGATTGCGCCGTTCCAGGTTGTCGTCACCATCACCAACGTCCGCGAACCAGCCCTTCTCGCCGCAGGCGAAGAGATCGCACTCGCCCTCGATCAAGCCGGAATCGACGTGCTGTTGGACGACCGCGACGAGCGCGCCGGTGTGAAGTTCAAGGACGCCGAGCTGATCGGCGTACCCTTCCGCATCGCCGTCGGCAAGAAGCTGGCCGAGGGCAAAGTGGAGCTGCTCGACCGCCTCGCCAACCGGACCACAGACATTCCCGTGGGCGAAGCCGTCCAACAGATGCAGACCGCTTTGTCTCTCAACTAACAACCGGCAACCAACAACCTTCTTCATGGCCATCAAACTCAAACTCGGCGGCAACGGCAACTCTCGCGGACGCCTTCCCGGCCTCAAGCACCGCTTTCTGCGCGGCCTGCTTCTTGCCGCGCTCTCCTGCATGGTCCTGGGTGTGTGCGTCCTCAGCATCTGCTACTTCAAGTACCAGTCCATCGTGGACGACCGGCTTGCCTCCGGCCCCATCTTTGCCAACGTGGCGCAGATCTACGCCGCGCCGCGCGAGGTGCGCGTGGGCCAGCGGCTGACCGTCCTGTTCATCGCGCAGGAACTGCGCACGGCCGGCTACAACACCAACCCGCAGCTTGGCACCTTTACCCTGAGCGGCAACAGCATCCGGATCAAGCCCGGCCCCGGGAGCTACCACTCCCCCGACGGCGCCACCATCGCCACCGGCCAGAGCGCCGACACGGGCACAAGCAGCGGCCCGGTGGTGCAATCCATCACCGCGGAGAACGGCGCGCCGCTGGCAGCGTACCAGCTTGAACCGCAACTGATCACCGCGCTCTCCGGGGAGAACCGCACCAAGCGCCGCCTGGTCACGTACGGCGAAATCCCGCCCAACATGGTGCAGGCGGTGCTGGCCATCGAGGACCGCCGCTTCTTCGAGCACGGCGGCATCAACTACGTCCGCATCGCCAAGTGCGCCGTCGAGGACACCCTCACCGGCCACAAGGAATGCGGCGGATCGACGCTCACCATGCAACTGGCGCGCGGGTTCTTCCTCTCGCCGGAGAAAAAGTTCACCCGCAAGCTGATCGAGATCATGATCACCTTCCAGCTTGAGGCGCGCTTCAACAAGCAGCAGATCTTCGAGATGTACGCCAACCAGGTGAACATTGGGCGACGCGGGTCGTTCGAGATCAACGGCTTCGGCGAGGCGGCCGAGTCGTTTTTCGGGAAGGACCTGCGGCAGCTCGATCTGGCGGAGTGCGCGCTGATCGCGGGGCTGATCCAGAACCCAAGTTGGCGCAATCCCTATCGCCATCCCGACCGCGCCATGGAGCGGCGCAACCTGGTGCTCGACTCGATGGTCGAGACCGGGGCCATCACCCAGTCGGAGGCCGACCGCGCCAAGGCCGAGCCGCTGCGGCTGGCAGCGCCCAACATCGACGCGGCCGAGGCCCCCTACTTCGTCGATCTCGTCCATGACCAGCTCTCCCAGCGCGTGGGCGACCAGGAGCTGGGCCACGACGCGCTGCGCATCTACACTTCGCTCGACCCCGAGCTGCAGCGCGCTGCCTCCGATGCGGTGGAAGCCGGGATGAAGAACGTCGACGACATGGTGCGCAAGCTGCATAAGAAGACCGACAGCAACATCCTGTATCCGCAGGTCGCGCTGGTTGCGCTCAACCCGCACACCGGGCAGATCCTGGCGCTGGTGGGAGGGCGCAACTACGGCGTCTCGCAGTTGAACCACGCCACCGCCGAGCGGCCCACCGGCTCCATCTTCAAGCCCTTCGTCTACGCCGCGGCCTACAACACCAGTCTCAACGGCATGGACCTGGGCGGCAACGGCATCTTCACCGCGCTGACCCGGCTGAATGACGACCCACACACCTTCATGTTCGATGGCAAGCCGTACGACCCCGGCAACTTCGAAAAGGGCGAATACCCAGGGATGGTCACGGCCGCCCAGGCCATCGCCCACTCACTGAACATTGCCACCATCGGCCTGGCCGAGCAGATCGGCTATGAGAATGTAGCGGCGCTCGCGCGCACGGCAGGCATCACCAACGCAAGAGGCACGCCCTCGGTGGCCATCGGCACCTACAACGCAACCCCCATCGACATGGCGGGCGCCTATACTGTCTTCGCCAACAACGGCGTCCACCTGAAGCCGTGGATGCTGGCCAGTGTGCGCAACGCCAATGGCGACATCGTCGCCGACTTCGCGCCAGAGGCCAAACAGGTGATGGACCCGCGCGCCGCCTACCTCACCCAGTCGCTGCTGGAGTTCACCGCGAACTACGGCACTGCGTCTGCGGTTCGCGCTCACGGATTCAGCGCTCCTGCCGCCGGCAAGACCGGCACCGAGCACGATGCCTGGTTCGCCGGCTACTCCTCCAACCTGCTCTGCATCATCTGGGTCGGCAACGACGACTATACGGACATCTCGCATGGACTGACACATCGACTGCAGGGAGCGGACACTGCGGCGCCCATCTGGGCGGAGTTCATGAACCGCGCCATCAAGCTGCCGCAGTACTCCGACATGCACTCCTTCAGCCCGACCGACGGCGTGCAACTGGTGCGCATCGACAAGAACACCTGGCTGCCCGCCGACGACAGTTGCCCCGAGGACTACAATCTCGCGTTCCTCGATGGCACCGTCCCGGCCAGCACATGCAGCCACATGGGCGGCGAGGCTCCGCAGAGCCTGATCCAGAAGATCTTCGGCGGCGGCGACAAACAGCCTCAGCCCACAACACCGCCGCAGTAGAACGTTTTACCGAACCTGATCTAGATGTAATCCACGCCGTACTTCACGGGAATCTGGGTGAAGGAGATGCGGGTTGGCGCGGACTGCCTGGCGGGCAGCATTGCGGCGAAGTGCAGCGTGGTGTTGCCGTACTTCATGTTGAGCCGGTCCATGGTGGCGGCAAGGTCCGCGCGGTGGTTCGGATCGGCGAAGAGCGAGGGCTGGAGGTCGCTCTCCGCGATCAGATTGTGCATCGTCACGCCGACGAAGAAGGGACGCGCAAACTCCGCGCCCTCGGGCCGCCTGTCCCACATGCCGCGCAACGCTTCGAGCAGCGTCAGCGTGTCCTGGCAGGGCGCGAAGCGCGCCTCCATCGACCAGCCGGAGTGGCGCAGTCCGCTGAAGTGCCGCTTGGCGCGCTTGCCCGCGCCCTCCGCCTGCGAGACCTGCTCACGGGTCAGCGCGTAGCGGATGGTCACATGCATCGCGCTGGCGGTGAGGCGCTCCATGCGCAGGCGCATCGCGGCCTTGTGCAGCAGCTTGTGCGCCACGGCCCACGCGCCCTCCGGCGTGCGATGTTCCGGCCCCAGGACGTGCGAGTGGCCGAGGGACTTCTGCGCGCCGGAGTCCACGGGCGCGCCGTCGTCGCCGGTCTCCGCGCCGCGCAGCCAGTGGTAGAGCCGGTCGCCCCAGACCGAGTTCCACAGCGCATGCATTCCCTTGCGGTCGAGCGCTAGCAGCTGCTGCATGGTGTGGATTCCCTTGGCGTTGAGCCGCGCCTCGGTGCGCGCGCCGACGCCGGGAATGTCGCGCAGCTCCAGGTGCGCGATGGCGCGGGGAAGCTGCGAAGGAAGCAGGCCGATCAGCCCGTCGGGCTTCTGCATGTCGCTGGCAATCTTGGCCAGAAAGCGGTTGGGCGCCATTCCGATGGAGCAGCGCAGCGACTCACCCACATCGTCCTTGATGGCCTGCTTGATGGCCAGCGCGATCCCCCGCGCGCGCGGTGGTTCCTGCTCGCGCCCCATCAGCTCGCAGACCATCTCGTCGATGGACGGCGTGTGCGCGACGGGACAGCATCGCTCGACCGCAGCCGCGATGCGCCGCGAGTAGTCCGCGTAGACGCCGTGTTCGCCCATGACCAGCACGATCTCCGGGAAGATGCGCTTGGCCTCGCCCACCTGCGTTCCGGTCTTGATGCCCAGCGCCTTGGCCTCGTAGCTGGCCGCGATGCAGCAGGTCGTATCGGCCTGGGTTGGCACCACGGCGACCGGCCGCCCGCGATACTCCGGGTGCAACTGCTGCTCCACCGACGCGAAGAAGCTGTTGAGATCGACGTAGAGGAAGCGGAAGCGGTCGGATTGGAGAGCGTCGGGTTGGGGAGTGTCGGGTTGGGGATCGTGGTTGGAGATCATGGGGCCATACGCCTCCATCGCCCTCCATTATATTCGCTTTTTATTTGCTCATGCCACATGAAAAATAACCCGGTGAGCGGGCCTTGGCTGAAAGCTGCGCACCGCCGCGAATTCCGTATTATTTGCAGCGCGATTGAGACTAGTCTGGCGTCGGATGCGTATTGTCGAATGCACGCCGCAGAACAACCCAGGAGGCTTCCCCGTGTCCAACCAAGCTACCGGCTCGTCGTCCAAACTAGCTGTCAACTCGTCGTCCAAAAATCCCGCCGATCTGTCCACTACGCGACGCGACTTTCTTCTTCTGGCGGGGATGACCGGCGTAGGGGCCAGCCTCATCCGCCCCCTCAATCTCTTCGCCGACGCGCCTGCGTCCAGCCCCAAGTCGGTCCTGGTTCCGGCCAATGGCCACGCTGCGATTCACTCCGCGGCGCGCATTCTGGCCAAGAAACTGAAGCTGGACGAATCCGCAATCTCGACCTACGACGGCGCGCCGAAGCCCACGGCCGGGGCCATCGTTCTGGCGCTGGCGAAGGATGGGAAGCTGCCCGCGACCGAAGCCCCCAGGCAGGACGGCTACACCGTGCTATACACCGGCGGCACGGTAGTCTACGGCGCGCGTCCGCGGTCGCTGCTGTTTGCGGCGGGCGAGCCGGAGCATTGGGCCGCGCTCCGCACCGTTCCCTATCGCCGCAATCCGGACTTTGCGATTCGCACCGCGCAATGGCATCCGGATTACCCGGTCGCCGAACAGACCTCCATCTTCGGAGCAAACTTCTATACCGCAAAACTGGATGCTTCGCCCGCGCTCCAGGCGCTGCCCGATGTCTACGCGCAACTCACCGCGGCGCAGCAGAAGGACCTGGTGGCGAGCGGCGAGACGCACAAGGCGCAGAACGCTGCGCGGGTGAAGGAGTTCCACGACGCCGATGTGGATGTCTTTGCGCTTCTGCCCTATGGCAACAACTTTGCGACGTGGTCGCCGGCGCTGTATGCGGCGGTGCTGAAGGCGTATCCCTCGGCCAAGGGCACGCCGGAGGCGAACTCGCATGAGTCGGCGGCGCTGTGCCCATCCGATCCGCTGACGTGGAAGGTGATCGAAGCCTTCGTCCGTGAGTGGGCGGAGCAGACCGGGGGCGATGGCATCTCCGCCACCTTCTGGGACAACTACAGCGCGTACTGCCAGGACGCGCGCTGCAAGCAGTCGGGCCTGGACAAGTTTCCCAACGAGTTATACGAGTTCATCTCGCGTTACCACGCGTTGCTGAAGCCAATGGGGCAGCGGCTGCATCTGCGCACATGGTCCAGCGGCTGCCCGCACTGGCTGGGGACGAACTACGTTCACGCGCCGGGCTATGGGCAGTTTGGCCTGAGCCATCCCGAGCTGTGGGCCCGCGTGATCAAGGAGACACCCGCCGACGTCATCATGCAGACCAAGGTGTACCACTCGGACTGCGAGCCCAATGCGCGCTTCACTACGCTGCTGGGCAAGTGCGCGCCGCATACCGAGATCGCGGAGTACCAGATGGTGGGGCAGTTTATCGGGCGGCAGTACTTCCCTGCTTCCACGGTGAACTACACGGCAAGCACGATGAAGCAGGCCCTGAAGCTGATCGGCGGAAACGGCGGCACGGAGATCTACGCCGGCGGAACCAACCAGCCGGCCACGTTCGACATCTTCGCCGACATTATCAACAATCACTGCGTCTTCTTCTGGCGCGAACTGGCCTGGAACGCCAACGCCAACGTAGAAACCTTGTGGCACACGTGGGCCGCCGGCATCTACGGCGAGGCGGCCGCGCCTGCGATGGTGAAGTTCATGCGCGCGTCGGAGGATGCGTGTACGTGGTGCTGGTCGCCGCTGGGCCATGGATCGTCCACCAACGCGGACTTTGCCGGCAGCATTGCGCGGCGCGAGGTGCTGCTGCGCTATACCAACCGGAATTATCTGCCGGAGTACGCGGCGTATCTTGAGCCAACGCTGGAAAATGTCGCCCGGATGGAGAAGCAGAAGGCCGATTGCATGGGGCGCATCGACGAGATGGCGGCGGCGCTGGAGGCGGCAAAACCGCATCTGACCCAGGCGCAGGCGGCGGAGGTTGCGACGCGGTTCGACTGGTTCCGGCACTTTGCCATCTGCAATACCACGCTCGACGTGGGTCTGTGGCGCTTCCGCTATCTGCGCGCACTGGCCGCGAAGCTGACCACCGATCCGAAGCAGATGAAGGAGCTGGCGGCGGCGTATGACCTGGTCGAAGCCGAGGCGCCGAAGCTCTTCCAGTTCGATCCGGCGCAGAAGTTCAGTTGCTATCGCGTAACGCTGGGCGAGCTGGGGCGTGGGCCGAACCTGGGCAACCCGCGCTCGGGTGGGCCGAACCTGGGCAACCCGCGCTCGCTGATGCACGAGATTTACAACCAGTCGCTGGCGTTTGTGATGGAGTCGGTGGGGCCAGACTATCTGCCGCAGGAATGGATGCGGGGGACAATGCCGAGGATGAATGTGCCGACGGAGCAGTTGCGCAGGCCGGCGGCGGGGGCTGCTGCGCCGCAATCGTGAGGCGGAGCGGGAGGAAACGGCCCTTGCATTTGGGCCGCGATGAATGGGGCCCCGGGCCATGAAGTCCTAAATCGAGGAGGCAATATGGATCGAGAGCCCGGTTCCTTCCGAGCGATGATGAGGCTGCCCAGCGCGTATCTGCCGGTGACGATGTCGCTGGCTGCATTGACGATGGTGCTGGGCGCGGTTGCTGTGGACCTTGCTCATGGTGGGCACATCGCACGCGATCCTGACGAAGGGGCCATCGCGCACCTCTTTCAGTTGCTGATGACGGTGCAGTGGCCGATCACCTTGTTCTTTGTGGTGAAGTGGCTGCGGCGCGCGCCCAGACAGACCCTGCGGGTGCTTGGACTACAGGCCGCGGCGTGGCTGGCGGGGTGCGCGCCGGTATATTTCCTGCATCTATAAACGAGGTAATTTCAGTTGGGCCGGGCGAGGGAGGGGAAACCCTTGCGAGTATGAACCTTTTATGGTACATTGTACTAGATAAGGTACATCATGACAGGCGAACCACAGAGGCAAAAAGTCCCGCTTATTTTTTACCGCACGGCGGCGGGTAGCGAGCCGGTGAGGGAGTGGCTAAAAGGGCTGGATGAAGCCGAGCGTCAGATGGTGGGGAAGGACCTGCTGCGGGCACAATGGCGATGGCCGGTGGGGATGCCGCTGTGCCGCCCGATGGGAAACGGCTTGTGGGAGGTTCGCACGGACCTTCCAACCAAGCGGACGGCGCGTGTTTTGCTCTGCCTTTACCGCGAGCATCTGGTAGCGTTGCACGGATTCATCAAGAAAACCCGAGCCACGCCGGATGAGGATTTGGCAACGGCGCGAAAGCGTCAGAAGGAGTTGGAGCGATGAGCAAAAAACATATGGGTTCCAGCATTGACGACTTCCTTAAGGAAGAGGGCATCTTTGAAGAGGCGCAAGCGCAGGCGATCAAAGAGGTCGTCGCGTGGCAACTCGCCGAGGCCATGAACAGGGAAAAAATCTCGAAGAACAAAATGGCGACGCTGCTGAAGACGAGCCGCACGCAGGTTGACCGGCTGCTTAATGCCAAAGACGACATCACGCTCAAGAGCCTGCAGCGGGCGGCTGCCGTAGTAGGACGTCGCGTAACGATCGAGCTGGTATAGTCAGGGCCGCGCGATAGGCAGTGTGAAGGTGAAGACGGAGCCGTGGTTGAGCTGGCTGGTGACGACGATGGTGCCGCCGTGGGCGTTGACGATGGCGCGGCAGATGGCCAGCCCCATGCCGGTGCCGCTGACCTGGTTGCGCTGGCTTGGGCCGCGGTAGAACTTGTCGAAGATCATGCCCTGCTCCAGCGGGTCGATGCCGGTGCCGCGGTCGGCGACGCTGATGGACAGCATATCTTTCTGGGGGTCGGCGGAGACGAAGATGGGCTGGTCGGACGGCGAGTACTTGGAGGCGTTTTCCAGCAGGTTGGCCAGCACCTTCTCGATCCAGGCCTTGTCGGCAAGCACGTTGGGCAGAAAGCTGGAGAGGGAGACGCGGAAGTCGCGGGTGGGCTGGGTGGAGCGGCACTGCTCGACCGCGACGTAGATCAAACCCGCGATGGACTGCGGTTTCAACTCCAGTTGGACTTTGTGCGCATCCAGTTGCGACATCTCGACGGCCTGCTCGATGAGGTGGTTGAGTCGGTCGGACTCCTCGTCGATGACGCTGAGCAGGTCCTTGCGCGCCGGCGCATCGAGGGCCTGCTGGGTGAGCAGCGAGGTGATGGAGGCCTTGATGGAGGTGAGCGGAGTGCGCAGCTCGTGGGTGACGGAGTCGAGCAGCGCGGTGCGCAGGCGCTCGGTCTCCTTGGCAGCCTTGGAGCGGGCGCTGTCTTCCAGCGCCTCGGCGCGTTCGATGGACATGGAGACCAGCCCGCTGAGGCCCTCCATGGTCTCGCGCGAGAGGGAGACGGATTCGATCAACACGGCCCCGGTGGGACGCACGCCGACGCGCAGCGGGATGACGGCCGGAAAACCGTCGGCGGTGGAGGTGGTGACGGGATGCAGCATGGCCTCGCGCAGATCGTGGACAATCTCCGCGCGGTTGAGTTCTACGCCAGTTGTGCCGGGTGGTTCGCCTGGGTTCCAGGCCACGTTCGGGCTGGAGATGCGCTTGGGGTCGGAGAGATAGATGCGGTCGCCGTCGGCCAGATAGAGCGTGACGGCCGGGCTGTTGAAGGCGTTGGCCACGCTGGATGGAATGAAGTTGAGCAACTGGGCTACGTTCTCAGGTTGCAGCAGTTGGCGGCCAAGGCGGTAGAGCATCTCCGATTCGAGACGGCGCGTGTCGACCTCGTGCGACTCCTCGCGGATGCGGCTGGCCAGATGGCTGGCATAGATCGCGGTGGCGAGAAAGGCGAACAGCGCGACCCAGTTCTGGGTGTCGTTGATGGTGAGGGTGCCAACCGGCGGAAGGAAGTAGTAGTTGAACAGGACAGTCGCGGCAACCGATGCGCCAATGGCGTAGCGCAGGCCCCAACTGCCGGCGAAGAGCAGCACCAGCAGAAGCAGAGTGAGCGATACGGTGGTATTGTTTGCCCGGGGAAAGTGATGGTAGAGAGCTACAATACCGAAAAGCCCACTCGCGATGAGAATCCAGCGCGCCGCCTCGACTATTCGTTTGATGGACACAATCAGAATTGTATAGAAAGATGGGCCAGATGAATCCAGAACAGCCTCATATTAAAACTCCCGAAGAGTGGCTTGCCACGGCGGAAGGCCAGAAGCGTGGCCGGTTCAAGGTGTTTTTGGGGTACGCGCCGGGCGTCGGAAAGACCTTCAGCATGTTGAGCGAGGCGATCCGCCGCAAGGGCCGCGGCGAAGACGTCGTGATCGGCATCGTGGAGACGCACGGAAGAAGCAGGACGACCGAGCTTGCTGCGCAACTGGAGCAGGTCCCGCGCAAGCAGATGGAGTACAAAGGCGCGATATTCGAAGAGATGGACGTGGATGCGGTGCTGGCTCGACGGCCCGAGGTGGTGCTGATCGACGAGCTGGCGCACACCAACGTGGAAGGCTGCGCGCACCCCAAACGCTTCCAGGACGTGTTGCAGATTCTGGAGGCGGAGATTGACGTGCTGACGACGCTGAACGTCCAGCACGTGGAGAGCGTTACGCCGCGGGTGCAGAGCCTGACCGGGGTGACAGTGAGGGAGACGGTTCCCGACTGGGTGCTGGACCGGGCGGACGAGATCGTGATGAGCGACCTGACGCCCGAGGCGCTGGTGCACCGCATGGACCGCGGCGACATCTATCCCCAGGAGCGCGTGGAGCGGGCGCTGCAGAACTTCTTCCGGCGCGGCAACCTGATCGCGCTGCGCGAGATGGCGCTGCAGCGGGTGACGCGTGCGGTGGACCGTACGCTGGACGACTATGTGACGCGCAAGCAGTTGAGCGGGCACTGGCAGATCGCCGAGCGGGTGGCCGTCTGCATCAGCTCCAACCCGGAGTCGCGCGACCTGATCGCGCGCGGGGCGCGCCTGGCGGAGGCCATCAGCGCCGAGTTCTTCGTGCTCCATGTCGAGAGCGCGATGGAGGTGCCGGAGAACCTCCGTCGGACGCTGGAGGCCAACATCCAGTTTGCCGAGAACGTGGGCGCGAGGGTGGTCCGGCTGAAGGGCGGCAGCGTCCCCGCGGTGACCGCCGAGTACGTCACCAGAAACAGGATCACGCAGGTCATCTTTGGGCGGTCGGCGGTGAAGGGATGGAAGAAGTATCTGTACTATATCGCGCTGCAGCAGTTCATGAACGACGCTCCGCACGTCGACGTGCATCTCGTGACGCAGCAGCCGGCATAGTTGCGAGGTTCGAGGTTCGAGCTGGTGGAGTTGAAGGGTTGGGGCTATGCGGATTCTGATTGTGGACGATGAGCCGCAGATCACGCGGGTGCTGCGCACTTCCTTGCAGAGCAATGGGCATGAGGTGATGGTTGCGCAGGACGGCGCGGAGGCTCTGGCGAAGTTCATGAAGGCGCAACCGGAGCTGGTGATTACCGACCTGGCGATGCCGGGGATGGACGGGATCGAGCTGACGCGAGAGATTCGCGCGCGCTCGCAGGTGCCCATCATCGTGCTCTCGGTGCGCAGCCAGGATGCGGCCAAGGTGGCGGCGCTGGACGAGGGCGCGGACGACTACATCACCAAGCCGTTCAGCATTCAGGAGCTGCTGGCGCGGGTGCGCGTGCAGTCGCGGCGCATGGTTGCCAGTGAGGTGCAGGCGAGCCTGATCGAGCTGGGCGACTTCCGCGTCGACGTGGAGCGGCACCAGGTGCTGGTGCGCGACGTGGAGGTCCACCTGACTCCGAAGGAGTTCGACCTGATGCTGTACTTCGTTCGCAATGCGGACCGCGTGCTGACGCACAAGGTGCTGCTGCGGGCGGTCTGGGGCGCGGCTGGCGCCGATCAGCCGGAGTACCTGCGCGTGCTGGTGGCGCAACTGCGCAAGAAGATCGAGCCGGGCGGCGAGCCGCAGTATATCCTCAGCGAACCGTGGATTGGGTATCGATTCGAACCCGCTGGGACAGATAAACTTACCGACTCTTAACAGATTGTCTACGGACTTCCTACAGGCGACGGCCATCTCATGGAGATATGAATGAGGTCGCCATGAGGTTGCTTAGATATTGCATCGTTGCCGGACTAGTGGGGTTGGCCGCGCTGAGTCGAGGTGCGATGGGACAGTCGACGCAACAGGGAGTCGTTGCGGGACAGACGGAGGCCCCGCGGCAGGCTGTCGCACCAGCGGCAGCGCCAGCCCCGCTCTCCACGTTCGTTCTAACGGGTCCGCTGACATGGCTTCCGCCGGCGACCTTCGACGCTGGCCCATTGGGCAAGCTCTCCGTCAACGGCATCCTGACCGGTTTCGCGCAGTTCCAGAACAATTCCGTCTCCCCAGACCACGAGACGCAAGCCACTCTGAGCAACGG
>PLOU01000189.1:4986-14809 GCA_003142235.1 Granulicella sp. | reverse complement strand
ACCTCCAGCTTGTGGTAGTTGCGGTAGGCAGCTTCGTACAACCATTCGTTCGTCCCGGTCCTGTCTATCATGGTCTCTGAGGTCTTCGTCGGCAGCCAGAAGCTCTCCCCACCCAGCACCACCGGAGCATACTCGACGGTGACATCCCAGGTTCCCACAGTCGATGGAATCCGAACGCCGTTGCTTGTCTTGCTCTCAGGCCCGATGACGTGATTGGGAGCATGAAACTCCATCCGCCGGATCTGCATTGTGGCAGGGTCGATGAATACGCGCCCGCTGATGTCCTCCTGCATTAGGCAGTCGGCTGGCCTCTCGCTGGCAGGCACGCTGGCAAACTGAATGGTGATGGGATCGCTCGGCTTGTTCTGCCGGATCGGCTTGATCGTAGCGCGCATGCAGGCCTGTTGGTTGGCGGAGACCAGCGCGAGACCGTTGGAGAAAGCTCCACGAAGAAATGCTGGGCCGCTGACGGAATCGCCCGTCGCGGGTCGGCCATTCACCTTCTTCACTTCGTGCGACTCCTGAAGAGTGATCGTTCCGTCGGGATTGGGGACGCGCTTCAGGCGAAAGTTGGAATCAGTGACAGTCAGGTTGACCCCGACTCTGTACGCGGTCCCCATGGAGGCTACGACATGCTCGTCGCAGAAGAAGCTGGGCACCAGCGCCTGATACTGGTCCACATTCTCCTGTAGCCGCTGTAGTATCCCCTCCAGCGTCGGCGTCTCCGTCTGCTGCTTGGATGACTGCCCTTTCTGCGCCGTCGTCTTCGTCTGCTGCGCCCACAGCACAGACGACAACCCCACAAGCGCAACCACCGAAATGGCCATGGTTAATCTTCTGGAAATCATGGTTGACTCGTTCCTCCCGGTGTACCTTTCGCAGCATCTGGTTTCTTTATAGCCAGTCCCTTCTCCACCTTCAGCGGAATCTCCAGCGTGCCGACCTTGTTGGAAGTGTGGTCGAGGACGCCGACGCGGACGAAGAGCTGGCCTGCGGGCAAGTCGAGCTGCTGGGAGAAGTTGAGTGGCTGCTTGTTGGCGACCGTCGTGTCGTTCAGCGACATCGTTATGGTCTGGCTGAGACCGGTGACCAGCTTCGCGTCCGCGTCGTAGGCGGCAAGGTCGAGTTCAAGCGAGCCGTTGTGCGTCGCGTTGGGGCCGTTGCTGTAGGCGAGTTGACCAGCAGAGATGGAGGTACTGAACTCGTAGCGGGTGAGCGGCTTGTCCTTGAACCTTGCGTCCAGCGTACCCATCACCGGCGGATCGCCCGCCGTCGCCGCCACCGCACTCGACTCCACGCGCACATCGAAAATAATCTGCTCGGAGGTCGGCATACTGCGGCTCATCGCGGCGCGCATGTTGCCATCGGCGGCATTGGGCGCGTCAGTGGTAAGCGTAAGCCCCGGCACGGGCTTGATTGTCGCGGGATCAACGGCGTCGTAACTCTCGCGATAGACCAGATGCAGCCCCGGCTGATCGACGCTGACCTTGATCGAGTGGTGACCCCAATCGTACTTTGTACCCGGTGGAACATACGACATCGTGTAGTAGTTTGCTCCCTTGTCGACAGCCTTTGCGATGAGGCTTGCCAGATCGTTCGAGTTGTAATACGCCGCGCCGCCGGTCGCCTCGGCGATCGACTCCATCGCCAACTGCTCCTCTGCCGTTGTCTGTCGAAAATCCTGTTGCGCGTCAATGTACGGCTTTCCAAACAGAAGATAAGTGTTTGCCCAAAGCCTGCCCATCGATGTGACAAATGCACCTGGCATCGTCTGAACACCGCGCACGTCGATGGGATAGACCGAGATCTGCGCCGCCGCCAGCAGTCCGTATGCCTTCAGCATGTCATTGAAGTAATCCGGCAGGCACTCTGCCCGAGCGCTCGGATCGGTGAGCCAAGGAAGCCCCACCGAAAACCACAGCAGGTTCTTCTTCCCTTTCATCGCGGATGCGTCTGCCGCAATCTGATCCAGCGCTTCCATCGTCACACGGGCATGCGTCTCCGTCTGACTACACCACTCCTCATGGCTCCCAGCCCTGCCCTCCATGTTGGTATCCATCGTATCGATTGCCGCGCTCAGCAACGCGGGATCGGAGGTCGCTCCCTGCAAGGTGCGCAGCGACTTGGAGAGTCCCAGCATGATGACCTTTGTCCCCGGAGGCATGGTTGCCACATACTTCATCGCATCCTGCTTCGCCAGCTTCTGCGCCGCCAACGAGCGCGCCAGCGTGTCTTCAGCGCCGCCAATACTGAGCGAAAGAGGCGAGGCTGCGTTGGCAAAGTCCAGCAGAAGAATGTTGACCGCGCTGCTCACCGCCGCCGGCTGCCGATTGCTGTAGGTGTTGGGCGGCAGCTTCTCCGCCGCAGGCACCGCCTCGCTGCCGTACTCGTGAAAGCTGCGAATGGGCTGCTCCTTGCGATCTTCCTTGACGGTAAAATCCGTCCGCGTCAGCCCATGCACGGGATTGCCCTTCGCATCCGTCACCGTGACATCCACCACCGTCTCGCGCGCGGTCACCTTGATCGTCGGCACGGTCGTCTGCTGCGCCACCCCCACCCGCAATCCCACCACAACGCCCAGCAGCCCCACAACCGCGATCCACCGTCCTCTGCCCAGACGCCAGCTTCCCATCTGCACCCTTCTGAACCGTCCTCCAACTCGCTGACTCGCTGACTCGCTGCTCTTCTCTCACGCGTACCGTCTCTGCTGCCACTCCCACGCGCTTCGCACAATCGTGTCCAGCTCGGCGAACTTCGGCTTCCATCCCAGCTCCCGCTTGATCTTCTCCGAACTGGCCACCAGCACCGCCGGATCGCCCGCCCGCCGCGCGCGCGTCTCCACTGGGATCTCTTTGCCCGTCACCCGCCGCGCCGACTCGATCACCTCCCGCACGGTGAACCCCTGCCCGTTGCCCAGGTTGTAGATCAACGCGCCCAGACCGCCCGCGCGCTCCCGCGTCCCCAGCGCCGCCAGCGCCAGCAGGTGCGCGTCCGCCAGGTCCCGCACATGGATGTAGTCCCTGATGCACGTCCCGTCGCGCGTCGGATAGTCCTCGCCGAATATCTGGATGCTCTTCCGCCGTCCCAGAGCCACATCCAGAACCAGCGGAATCAGGTGCGACTCCGGCTCATGCGCCTCGCCGTATCCTTCCATCGCCCCCGCCACGTTGAAGTACCGCAGGCTCGCGACCCTCAGCCCGTGGATGCGGTTGAACCACCCCAGCATCTCCTCCACCATCAGCTTGCTCTCGCCGTACGCGTTGGTCGGCGCCAGCCGTGCGTCCTCCAGAATCGGCGTCGTCTCCGGCTCGCCGTAGCACGCCGCCGTCGAGCTGAACACCAGCCGCTTGTGCCCGGTCGCCAGCATCGCCTCCAGCAGCGTCAGCGTCCCCACCGTATTGTTCCTGAAATAAATCTCCGGCTTCTCCATGCTCTCGCCCGCCTCGATCAGCGCGGCAAAGTGCATCACTCCATCGAACCGCCCGGCCACGAGTGTCTTCTCCATCAGCGCCCGGTCGGCCACATCGCCTTCGACGAACTCAGCCCCCGCCGCCACCGCCGCCCGCTTGCTATGGCACAAGTTGTCGTACACCGTCACCGCGTCCCCGCCAGCCAGCAGAAGTCTTGCCACCGTTCCGCCGATATACCCTGCACCACCAGTTACCAGAATCCGCATCGTTTCTCCCTGCACCTTGTTTGCCGCTACAACCAAAGTATAGGGATTGCAGCGCAAAAAGAGTGATTCCTGCAACAACCGGGTTAACGGAAAATAGATCGGTGTGCGCGAAAGCTCGAAAGGAGGACCGCAAGGCGGACGCAATCGCAGCCGCTTCTGACCCTGGCGGAATGCGGCAGCCCGCATCTAACTTGATTCAGTCCTTCCATTGGGATGGGAAAGCTCTCAATAAGTCGCCGTCTTGAAGGGGCGGGACTTTAGTCCCGCCGGTTGCGTCGCATCCACAATGGGGCTTTAGCCCCCGAGGGAAAGTAAAAGTTGTTCCGGCCCTCCCTGGCGCATCCAATCGGTAACCGAAGCAGCGATTCGATAAGCGATGCAGCGAATAGCATCCGCAATCGGTCGTTTCTGAGCAATCTGCGCAATTTTTCAGAAAACACCCGGTTTCATTCCGTGTTCCTGGTTGCGCAATTTGTTGCCCCTGCGTCTCGGATTGCATCATACTTAAGATCAACCCATCGCTCTCTCCGGGAGCGATTATCGAAGGACTGTACGACTATGGCAATGCCACTCAGGAGCGAGGAACTCAGCCAACCGAAAGACGTTCAGTTTGCCCACTTTGGCGTCCTCGACTCCGGCAGCCAGAGCAAGCCATCGATCTTCGTCTCCGTGGTGCTCAATGTTGTCATTCTCTTCATCGCCATCGTCATCAGCGCCGCAGCCAAAAAGTCCCTCGACAATCGGCATCTGCTCACCGAACTCACCGAGCCGGTCGTCGCCAAGAAGGTCGAGCCCATCAAGCCCAAGTTCGCCCCCCCTCCCCCACCCCCCCCGCCGGTCCTTGCGGATGTCCCCAGGATCGAAGTGCAGCTTCCCCGGATTGTTGTCGTGAAACCGCCCGATATTCCCAAGCCGCCCGAAGTCAAGATGGACGCGCCCAAGCCCATCATCAATGCGCCCGCGCCCGTCAGGGTCGTCGCCATGGCTGCCCCGCAGACGGTGAACCTCGCCGCCAGGCCTCAGGCCGCTTCGGTGCCCAACAACGACCCGCATCCCTCCGCCGTCCGCCTGGGCAATCCAAACAGCCCCCTCAACAACCTCCACGGCCCCTCGGTCTCCAGTGTCAATCTGGGCGCTGGCTTTGCCGGCATGAACTCCGCAAACACAGGGAACGGCCCGCGTTCCACCAAGGTCGTTCTCGGCAATGGCTCTCCCGGAGGCACCAGCATCCATGGCAACAGCGTGGTCGCGGTCGCCGGCATTCCCCACGGCGTCCCCGCAGGCACAGGCGCCAGCCAGGCCGTCAGCCAGGTCAACCTCGCGCAGGCCACGCCGCCGCCCGCGCCCAGGCCCGCCCCTGTCGCCTCGCTGGTGCAGCCCAAGCTGGCCAAGCTCACTGCCAAGCCCAAGCCGGAGTACACCGCCGAGGCGCGTCAGCTCCATATCGAAGGCGTCGTCACCCTCCGCGTCGGGGTCTCGGCAACGGGCTCGGTCGAAGTTCTGGGCGTGGTCAGCGGCCTTGGCCACGGCCTCGACGAAAGCGCCAAGCGCGCCGTCATGGCCACCAGGTTTGAGCCCGCCACCGATGGCTTCGGTCATCCGGTCGCATCCGTTGTCATCGTCAATGTCACCTTTCAGATCGCGGGGTAGCAGCCATGTCCGTCGCTCGTTGCCTGTTCGCTCGGGTTCGCCCGTACCTCTTGTGTCACTTTTCTTTTGGGCCAATCGCTTCACGAACGCGCGCTACGCGAATACGCTAGTTTTTACATGCGATGGTGGCCTCAAGGCCGCCACAGGGAGCTGTAAATCATGATTTACCGTTCAAGATCCATCGCCGGTGCGCTTCTGGCGATTCTCCTCGCGACCACGCTGCCTGCCGTGGCCGGAGTGGGATTGCCTTCCTTCTTCGGAAAGAAGAAGCCCGCCCAGGACAACCTGCCCGGTCGCAAGCCCACCGCGGCCCAGTATGCCCTCATCGACAAGGCAATCCTGCGCGAGAAAGAGGTCATCAAGACCGTCAGGGAGCGCGCCCCACTGGTCGAGACATACATCCAGAACATGAAGCCCGACCCCGTCCTCTCCCAGGTGCCGGTCTCCGACCAGCACTTCCTCGCCCGCGTCGACTTCAGCAAGGTCATCAACGACGACGAGTACAAGAACAACAAGGGAAACTTCCAGGCCAGGAAGGGCCGCTTCGAATCCTTCAAAGACTCCCTCACCGCGCTCTCCGGCATCTCCAACAGCCTTCATCTCACCTTCCACGAGTCTGGATTCACCCAGATGATGCTCATGGACTCCAACAACTTCGACCGCCAGCACTACACCTTCCTCTTCGTCCGCAACGACTTCCTCGGCAACGTCCCCACCGCCGTCTTCGACGTCACCCCCACCAACCCCAGAAAGGACTTCGGCCGCTTCTCCGGACGCATCTGGATCGAGACCAAGGGCGGAAACGTCGTCCGCTTCAACGGCGACTTCGCCGGCTCCATCATCACCTTGAAGGAGTTCTACCACTTCGACAGTTGGCGCACCAACATCCAGCCCGACCTCTGGCTCCCCACCTCCTTCTATGTCGAGGAGAGCGACCCAAAGAGCACCAGCAGCACCCTCAAGTTCAAGGCCATTAACTACATCTGGGGATACGCCCTCAGGGTCCCGGAGACCGACGCTGAGAACACCTCGCTCAATGTCGCCGCCAGCACCGCGCAGGACGTCTCCAACGACGCGCCCGATGTCAACCCCCTCGGCGCGCAGCGCGAGTGGGTGCAGCAGGCCGAGGACAACGTCATCACCCGCCTCTTCCAGGCGGGCCTGCTCGACGCCCCCAGCGACTTCGACAAGACCCTCGAGGCCCTCGCCGGAAACATCCTCGTCTACAACAACATTCAGACCGCTCGCCCCATCCGCGTGCGCACCCTGCTCACCCAACCCCTCGAGTCCCTCGCCATCGGCAACACCATCATCGTCTCCAAGGGCCTGCTCGACACCACCAGCGTCGTCACCGCCGACGGCGCACAGCAGATGGGCAATCTCAATGCCATCCTCGCCTTCCAGTTGGCCCACATCGTCCTCGGACACCGCCTCGACACCAAGTTCGCATTCAACGACCGCCTCCTCTTTCCCTCCACCTCCGTCTTCGAGCGCATCCCCATGCACCACACCGCCGCCGAGAATGCCGAAGCTGCCAAGAAAGCAATGCAGTTGTTGGGCGTCAAGGAACTCGCCGACGGCCAGAAGTACTTCGGCCTCTATCTCGAACAACTCCAGGTGCGCATCAAGGCGCTCCCCGCGCTCAATCAGCCGGTCATCGGAGACGGCCTCGTCAAGAGCGACAACGACAACTCCTTCTGGATGGCCGCCCTGGTTCCCAGGGGCATCAAGCTCGACATGAAGGACCTCAAGCAGCAGGCCGCCATGCCGCTAGCCAGCTTCCTCCGCTTCGACCCCTGGACCGATCAGCTCATCCAGATGCACTCCACCTTCGAACCCATCATCACCGACCGCGACAAGATGCCCTTCGAGGTCACGCCGGTCTATCTCAAGCTCACCTACTTCAAGTCCCCGGAGGCAACGCCCGCCGCCGAGCCCCCGGCCGCCGCCACCACAAATCCACCGGCAGCCCAGCAGGCCGCCCCGCCCGCCGCGCCGGCCCAATAGCACGTCTCCGGGCATGGGCCAGGCGGCCGCCTCCTGCCGCGGTCTCTCACCCCCGGAAACACAGATCGTCCGAGCTGAACTTTGCAGCGCTTTTTCCCGGAGTTGGAATGCGCAAGACCCTGATCGCGATCGCCTCGCTGGCCTGCCTGCTCTCGCTCCCCTCCCTGGGGCGGGCCCAGGCGCTGCCAACCGCCACGCGCATGGGCAAAACACAGGTCGGTGCCGCTTTCAGCTACGCCATCCCAAGCTTCTGGACCACCCAGCAGACAAACAGCGATCCACAGTATGCGTTCCAGTCCATCGCCGGCGTCTCCGGTTACGGTGACTACGACTTCATGCCTCACTTCGGCGTGGAAGGCGACTTCCACTGCCTCTGCCTCCACACCTCCCTCGACCGCGCCGAACTGACCTATCTCGTCGGTCCCAGAGTCATGCTTCCCTATGGCCGGTTCATCCTCTACGGCAAGGCCATGGGCGGCATCCGCGACCTCTACATCCAGGAGCAGCAGGACAACTACATTCTCAACTCGAACGTCCTCATCCCCAGCGGGACCAGCATCGGCTACTCCATCGGCGGTGGTCTCGACATCATCTACAACCAGAAGATCGTCATCCGCGCCGTCGATTACGAGAGCCAGGACTGGCCCGGCTACGGCCCCAGCGGCATCTCCCCCTCCGTCTTCACCTTCGGCGTGGCCTATCGCTTCAGCCACTAGTTCCTGTTCCCTCCTGCGCCTGAGAGTTTAGAATTGTCCTTCTGCCCCTGAGCTTCTCGCAGGGGTAGAGTTCCCGCGATCCGTCCGAAGCGCAATGGGTGTACGCCTGCTTTGGCCCCGCCCAGACCTGCACCAGCCCTCGGAGTTCCCCCGTGATCGGACGACTGGCGATAGCGTTGCTGCTCGGTGGCTCCTCCATCCTGCATGCCCAGGCCGTCCCCACTGCCTCGCGCGCCGGCGACCTCCAGGTCGGTGCCGGCTTCACCATCGCCAAGTCCGGCTACGAACAGCAGAACTTCCAGGGATTCACCGCCTACGCCGACTTCGACCTCCGCTCCCATCTTGGCCTTGAAGCGGAGTTCCATCAGGTCTCCAGCACCACCAGCGACCAGTCCTATCAGCGCACCTACGAACTCGGCGGCCGCTACTTCCGCGCCTACGGCCCCCTCGTCCCCTATCTCAAAATCATGTTCGGCCGCGGAGACTTCAACTATCCCTTCGGCGCCACCGACCTCGCCTACAACCTCTTCGCCGCCGGCATCGGCGCCGACTACAAGCTCCGCCCCTCCCTCAGCCTGCGCGCCGAATACGAGATGCAGCGCTGGTCCGGCTTCTCCAGCCCTGGCCTCAACCCCCAGCTCGTCACCATCGGCGTTGCCTACCGCTTCGCTGGCAAACCCCACTCCAGATAGAAGACCAGCGTCCAGTGCCTACCAGTGGCCAGCGTCCAGTGCTCAGTGGCAGTGCTCAGCGGCCAGTGAATCGCTTGTCATTCCGCAGTGCAGCACTACGGAAATTGTCATTCCGCAGCGCAGCGGAGGAATCTGCTTCTGCCGTTGCCTGTCCTTGCCGTCATCCTGACCCTGAACGCAGTGAAGGGGAAGGACCCCTGTATTGGCTCTTGCTTCAATTGGTTTGTCATCCCCGCAGGGGATCTGCTTCTGATTTTGCCCTTGCTGTTGTCCGTTCTTCACCAGCAACCAGCAACCAGCAACCAACAACCGTCCTCCCCACCCTCCACGCCGCCACCGAAGCCCCCCCCCGATACGCCCCAAACGAAACCGCCCCGCATCTCATCAAAGAGATGCGGGGCAGTTGCATTGCAAAATCCGCAAACACACGCAGACAATCAACCCGCGCTAAAAGTGGTACGCCACGCCGATCGTCGGCATGGAGAGAAACTCGTACCGGTTGGTCACCAGGTTGCTCTCGCCGAAGGACGGGGTCTTCACCAAAAATCCCCGATACTCCACGCGAATGTCGAAGCTCGGGCTCAGCTCATACGCCAGCCCGCCGCCAAACAGTCCGGCGATGCCCTTCGTCCCCTTGGTGCCCAGTTCGGTCGTCCCATTGTCCAGAACGGGAGTGAAGATCAGTATGCCGCCTCCAGCCTCCAGAAAGGGGTTATACCGCTTGAACGTCATGCCGAAGATATACGCGCCCGTGGCCTCCTGCTCCCGCGAGTGGATCCGGTATTTGTAGGCGTTCCCCACAATATACTTCTGGTTGTTCTGGATGAAACTGTAGTTCACCTCCAGCGCGCTGTGCGGGGTCAGCATGTACCGGTAGCTGGTCAGCAGCCCCAGCGCGCCGGTTGAACTCGCCACCACCGACGCCGGCCCGTGGATCGTGGGCCCGAACAGCCCCGTACCGCTGAAGCTCACGTCCTGCCGGCTCTCCTGCGCAACCCCAACCGCGGCCGTCAGCATCAGCACGCCCAACAAAATCGTCTTCTTCATTCTTCGTTCTGCCCCTTCTTGTTCCTTCGCAACCC
>PLOU01000189.1:0-4917 GCA_003142235.1 Granulicella sp. | reverse complement strand
CCGCCTGGTCTGCGGTCAGAAGGGCCTTGATCGCGGCGTGCTGGTCCGTGCGGATCGCCATCATCTTGGGACGTGCAGTCGACATGTCTTCCCCGGAGCTGCGAATGTCGGCGATCTTCTTGGCATCCGCATCCAGAATCGGCTTGATCTTGGCCTGCTGGTCGGCAGACAGGGTCAAAGCGGTGGTCAGTTGGGCCAGTTGGGCATCCGGTGTCATCATGCCGCGACCACCGCCTCCGCCGCCCGGTGCTCCGCCGCCGGCCTGCGCCAGCATCGGCGTCGCGCAAAGCGCGGCGCTACACAACGCCACTGCGCCAACGCGCATGGCATATTTTGCAAACAGATTCATCTTCATTTGGCTGCTCTCCCGTGTCGCTTCCGGCTTGATTCTCCGGCGGACAAGTCTAACGCTACAGACGTACAAACCGCCAGCCCGGACGCACCAGGCCGCCAGAATTGTTTGCGCTTCGCAGAACATATTTCGCAATCGGGAGGAAACATTGCTCGCCAAGTCCGCCTCAAGCTCCCCGCTCCGCCTGAAAGCAATAGGGATCGCCGTGCGCCGCCGCGTACGCCTCCACCACCTTCAGGAACGCCACCGCCGCATGTGACAGGCTCGCCTGCCGCCGGTACACCAGCCGCAGCCTGCGTTCCAGTTGCAACTCCTTCACCCGCACCCGAACCAGCGCGCCGCTCGCCAGCTCCGTCCGCACCGTCAGCCCCGGCACCAGCGCCACTCCATTGCCCATCTCCACAAACCGCTTGATCGCCTCCAGCGAAGGCAGCTCCACTCCCATCCGCAGCGGGGTCTTGTGCCGCCGAAACGTCTCGATCACCTTCTGCCGCTGCGGAGAAGAAATATTGTGCGCAATAAAGTTCAGCGCCCCAAGCTGCCGGATCGAAACCTCGCCCGCCCGCGCCAGCGGATGCTTTGGGTTCACCACCAGGTCCAGCTCATCGCGGTACACCACCACCGACCGGATCGCCGCGTCGTCCGGCCGGAAGCTCAGCACGCCGATCTCCACCGTATGCACCAGCACGTCGTCCGCGATGCGGCTGGCCAGCGCACGCTGCACCGTCACCTTGATCCGCGGATTCAGCCGGCGAAACTCATCCAGCAGCGGCAGCAACACCAGGCACGTGTACTCGTTCGCCGCCAGGTTCAGCCGTCCGCGATGCAGCTCCCGCAGCTCATTCAGCGCGCCCGCCGCCTCCGTGCGCAGGTTCAGCAGCTTCACCGCGTACTCGCGCAGCACTTCTCCTGCATCGGTGAGCGTGCCATCGCGCGACGACCGCTCCAGCAGCACCTCGCCCAGCTCCGCCTCCAGCTTGGCGATCGCCTGGCTCACCGCCGGCTGCGTGCGATGCAGCCGCGTCGCCGCCCGCGAGAAACTCCGCTCCTCCGTCACCGCAAGAAACGTCTCCAACTGAAAAAGGTCCATCTCGNNCCTTCCCCCATCGCACTCCTCGCGCCTGGCCATGAATATCTCCATTAGAAATAATAATACATGTGCGAAACACTATAAGCCTGGGTTATTCTATATCACAAGGAGCCGAGGTCGAACCCATGTCCGAATCAGTCCCCGACGTTACCCCAGTAAACCCGCGGAGTCCGCGCGACGGGAAGCAGCCGCAACCCGGCCGCATCCTCTTCTTCGACACCACCCTGCGCGACGGCGAGCAGTCCCCCGGATGCGTCATGTACGGCCCCGAAAAGCTGCGCATGGCCCACCAGATCGCCGCGCTCGGCGTCGACATCCTGGAGGCCGGCTTCGCCATCGCCTCCGAGGGCGACGCCGAATCCATCCGCAACATCGCCCGCGAGGTCGGCTCTTCCGCGAACGCCCCCGTCATCGCCTCCCTCGCCCGCGCCAAGCGGGAGGACATCGAGGCCGCCGCACGCTCCACCGAGCCCGCCGCCCGTCCCCGCATCCACACCTTTCTCTCCACCTCCGACCTGCACCTCGCCGCCAAGCTCAAGATCACCCGCGCCCAGGCGCTCGACCAGATCGCCGAAATGGTTGCCCTCGCCCGCACCTACTGCGGCGACGTCGAGTTCTCCCCCGAGGACGCCACCCGCACCGACCCCGACTTCCTCGTCCGTGTCTGCGAGGTCGCCATTCAGGCCGGCGCCACCACGCTCAACCTCCCAGACACCGTCGGCTACTGCCTCCCACAGGACTATGCAGGCATGTTCCGCATGGTGCGCGAACGCGTCCCCGGAATCGAAAACATCGTCCTCTCCGCCCACTGCCACGACGACCTCGGCCTCGCCGTCGCCAACTCCATCGCCTCCATCCAGGCCGGAGTCCGCCAGGTCGAGTGCGCCGTCAACGGCATCGGCGAGCGCGCCGGCAACGCCTCCCTCGAAGAGCTTGCCGCCATCTTCGTCACCCGCCGCGACCAGTTCCCCTTCCGCCACAACATCGTCATGAACCAGCTCTATCCCACCAGCCAGATGCTCGCCACATGCATCAGCTTCGGGGCCGCGCCCAACAAGGCCATCGTCGGAGCCAACGCCTTCGCCCACGCCGCCGGAATCCACCAGCACGGAGTCATCGCCAACCCGCTGACCTACGAGATCATGACCCCCGAATCCGTCGGCGTCCCGCACAACTCGCTCGTCCTCGGCAAGCACTCCGGCCGCCGCGCCCTCGAACATCGCCTCATCGAACTCGGCCACCGTCTCTCCCACGCCGAACTCGACGCCGTATACCACCGCTTCACCGAACTCGCCGACCGCAAGAAAACCATCTACGACCAGGACCTCATCCGCCTGCTCAAACCCGAACCCAAGGTCTCCGCCCTCGCATGAAATTTGCAGTTGTCATTCTGAACGAAGTGAAGAATCCCCGCATTTCGTTTTTGCTTGTTCTTAATCCGTAATTGGTCTTCGCTTTTGCAGTTCCTTGTTCTAAATCGGTTCCATCGGTGTCAATCGGTGTTAAGCCTTTGCCATTGCAGTTGTTTTTTTCTGGAGTAAGAAAATGCGTCTCAAGATAGCCATCCTCGCCGGCGACGGCATCGGCCCCGAAGTCACCAACGAAGCCGTCAACATCCTCAAGGCTGTCGCCGAGTTTGGCGGCCACGACTTCACCTTCGTCCCCCTGCTCCTCGGTGGAGTCGCCATCACGGCCACCGGCTCGCCCCTCCCCACCGCCACGCTCGACGCCTGCCTCGAATCCGACGCCGTCCTGCTCGGCGCGGTCGGCGACAAAAAATTCGACGCGCTCACGCCCGACAAGCGTCCCGAGTCCGGCCTCCTCCAGATCCGCCACGCCCTCGGCGGCTTCGCCAATCTCCGCCCCTCCATCGCCTACCCCGCGCTCTCGGCCAACTCGCCGTTGCGTCCCGAGGTCACCGAAGGCGCGGACATCCTCTTCGTCCGCGAGCTGCTCGGCGGCCTCTACTTCGGCTCGCCGCGCGAGTGGAACAAATCCACCGGCGAGGCGTGGAACACCATGCGCTACACCAAGTCCGAGGTCGCCCGCGTCGCACGCGTCGCCTTCGAACTCGCCAGCAAGCGCCGCCGCAAAGTCACCTCCGTCGACAAGGCCAACGTCCTCGAAGTCTCCCAGCTCTGGCGCGCCACCGTGACTGAAGTGGCGAAGGACTACCCCGCCGTCACCCTCGAGCACCAGCTCGTCGACTCCATGGCCATGCACCTCATGAACATCCCGCGCAACTTCGATGTCGTTCTGACAGAAAATCTCTTCGGCGACATCCTCTCCGACGAGGCCTCCATCATCACCGGGTCGCTCGGCATGTTGCCCTCGGCCACCATCGGCGGCACGGTCAATCTCTACGAGCCCGTCCACGGGTCTGCCCCCGATATTGCGGGCACCGGCAAGGCCAACCCACTCGGCGCAATCCTCACCGCCGCCATGCTCCTGCGCCACTCGGCGAACCTCGAAGAGGACGCCGCCGCCATCGAGTCCGCCGTCCGCACCGTCCTCGCCGACGGCCATCGCACCGCCGACATCGCCCGCGGCAATACAGCCAGCCAACACCTCGTCTCCACCACCGAGATGGGCAAGCTAGTCCATCAGGCGCTCGCCCAGTCCATCGACCAGCGCCAGTCCATGCACGCCGTCTAAAGGAAAGACTTAACACCGATCAACACCGGTTGAACCGATAGAAACATGCAGCAAAGAATGCAAGAGATATTAATCAATTCAGATTTGTATTGGTAAATGTAGAAATAATTTTTTGCTTTTATAAATAATCATTGTTTTATTGTTTTTGATCGGTTCAATCGGTGTAAATCGGTGTTAAGTATTTGCACTTGTTCTAAAACTTTATGCGCCGCCTCCTCCAACTCGCCGCCGCTCTCCTTCTCCTGACCACGCTCGCCCCCGCGCAGGCGGTCAAGAAGCCCAAGTCCGCGCCCGAAAACGTCGAATGGCTCTGGCAGTACACTCCCGACGACACCAACAAGCAGGGCCGCGAGAACGACCTCGTGCAGGACGAGCGTTTCCGCCCCTTCCTCGACCAGTTCCTCACCGCTCCGCAGACCTTCTGGGGCACACCCGTCAACGGCCGCTATCGCTCGCTCGCCAGCACCGCGCTCGACCACCTCACCGTCCCCGGCAGCGTCCTCGCCGACGACAACCGCTACATCTCCATCTCCGGCTGCGTCGTCCACTTCTGTCCCGCGCGCGGCCTGCTCTGGATTGATCTCAACGGCGCGCACCACCTCGTCGTCTTCGCTGCCATCGACTGGATCAAGGCCGACAAAACCCCCTCCGACCCCGCAGCCGAGTACACCCTCTGGCTCTTCCCAAATGAGCCCCTCACCATCGCCGCCAACGGCGCGCAGCACCCGCCCGCCGCGCTCCTCCGCGCCCTCGCCCGCTGGACGGCCCAGCCGCTTCCCGGCTCCGCCATCGTGCAGAACATCACCCACGCCATTCTGGT
>PLOU01000111.1:31838-32585 GCA_003142235.1 Granulicella sp. | reverse complement strand
CAGCGATGGGCTATGGGCTATGAGCTGTGAGCTATTGCAATCTGCTATTCAACGGGACTGTCGTTTGCGGCAGGCTGGGATGCGTTACTTGATGTCGCTGAGGAAGAGGGACTCGATTTCGAGCCAGTTATGGACGCGGCGGAAGCCGGTGACGGCGGCGTTATGGGGCGCGTCGTAGAGGATTCCGGTGCCGGAGAAGCGGCGGAGCTGGCGTGGGTTGTCGTCGATGAGGTAGTCGGCGCGGAGGATGCCTTTGTCGCCGCAGAAGACGATGTGGGTGGCGGGGATGGTGGGGAAGTGGCGCTCCAGCCAGCGGTACTTGGCGTTGAAGGAGGTGGGGACCTCCATGGCGGCGGAGGCGATGAAGACCTCGAATTGTTGCTGGAGTTTTTTGAGCACGCGCTGCGCGTCGGGGATGACGTCGAGGACGTCGAAGAAGTCGTCCGAGCGGAGGTACTCCTCGAGGCGGGGATGGCGGTCGATCGAGACGACGTCCCAGATCCACTTGCCGCGCAGGTCTTCTTTGGTGATGTTGCCGCTGTAGTCGCGGTTGTAGCGGACGAGGTGCTCGGCGACGGTGTCGGCGATGACTTCGTCCATGTCAACGCAGATGCGGGGAGGGAGTTGGGACTTCTTCATCAATTTCTATTATGCGGCTACTTCGGTGCGCGGCGAAGAGCTGGCTTCCCGGTAGAAAGGGACGGGCGGCTGCGGCGGGGCGGGGTGCATCGGGGTCCTTCGCGCTCG
>PLOU01000111.1:0-31825 GCA_003142235.1 Granulicella sp. | reverse complement strand
GCCAGAATGACGACGTGGTGGGCCTGCGCCAGTATGACGACCGTGTGTGGGTGAGCGGGGCGGACGATGCTATAGCGAGGGGAGGATGGGGGCGGGGATGGATTCAGCGGGTTTGGGCTGGGGGGCGTCGCGGGCGGGGTCGTAGTAGAGGAGGTGGCCGCAGTTCTCGCAGGTCATGAGGGTCTGGCTGGATTCGGAGCCGGGGGTGTTGTCGCGCAGGTCGTTCCAGCGCTGGGGGCGGACCATCATCTGGCAGGCGGAGCACTTCTGGTTGAGGGCCTGAGAGACGGCGGTTCCCTTGGAGCGACTGATGCGGTCGTAGGTGGAGAGGGAGTCTTCTCCGGTGTCGCTTTGGGCGATCTGGGCGCGCAGGGCGGCGCACATGGCGTCGACCTCGGCGAGGGCTGCGCGGTCGCGGGCGAGGAGATCATCGGTGCGGGCGCGTTCCTGCTCGAGCTTGCTGGCGGCTTCGGCTACGGCCTGATTGGCGCCTGCGCGCTGGGCATCGAGGGCTTCGCCGCGTTCCATGCTCTCCAGCTCGGCGTCTTCCAGGCGGTTGATCTCGGCGCGGGCGAAGGCGAGTTCGTGCTCCAGCGCGGTGACCTGGACGGAGGTGGTGGAGATGTCAATCTTCTTCTGGGTGCGCGCGAGCTTCTGCTTCTGGTCTGCGATCTCGGACTCCTGGCGGCGGCGCAGGGCCTCTTCCTTTGCGATGAGGTCGAGTACGACGGTGCGCTGGCCCACGGTGGCGGCGGCTTTGAGTTCGAGGGCGGCGACCAGCCGGGGCAGCGCGGCGATCTGGCCGCGCAGACGCTTTGCTTCGATGTCATGCGATTGCAGGACGACGAGCATGGCGAGATCCGGATGCATGGAGTTCCCTCCCAATTGCTGCTGTCCGCGCCAGACACGCGGACGCGCAAGGTGCGGACGGCGGAGAAGTTCGAGTCTAGCACGGGCCCGGCCAGAATGGCCCCGCGCGCCAGAATGGGATACTGGTTACCAGAGTTTTGGTTGGAGCTTACTTCTTTATGAATTTGAACCGGCGTGGGCGGTGTAATCTGCAATATAAGCTTGTGTGAATTGTATTAATTGCATTGCTTCTCCTGTTTCACAGCCTGTTTTTTAGGGCTTACGGTCTGTGTGCAACCAGCACAAGGGGTTTTTCCTTGGCACCCGCGAAACTGCTTCTCGTTGATGACGACGAATCGGTCCTGACCGGACTGGGGACCGTCCTCGAAGCGCAAGGATTCAATGTCACGACCGCGTCGAGCGTGATCGAGGCGCTGCAGCACATTGCGAGCGAGAGCTTCGACGTGCTGCTGAGCGACCTGCACATGCCGGGCGACGGCGACGGCCTGATCGTCGTGGGGGCGATGCGCCATGCCAATCCAAAGGCCGTGACCCTGCTGCTGAGCGCCAACCCCGACATGACGAAGGCCACCGCAGCCATCCTGCGACAGGTGGACGATATCGTGACGAAGCCGGTGAAGGCCGGAGCCATCCTGCAGGCGATCCGCCAGCATCTGGCGCAGGAGAAGCCGTCGCGGCGCAGCGGAAGCATCGAGTTGGCGGCGACGGTGCTGGAACGGGAGAGCGCATCGGTGACCCAGGCGTGGCTACAGGCCATGAAGGAGACCGGCGGCCTGACGGCGGCTCCCATCACGGAGGAAGAGCAGACGGATTATCTGCCCGACGCGATCGACGAGATCGTCTATCGGCTGCGCTATCCGCAGCGGCTGGGATCGATGACGCTGTTCTCCATGGCGGCGCTGCAGCATGGCGCGCGGCGGCGGCGGCAGGGCTTCGGCGCACCGATGCTGGTGGAGGAGGCGCGGGCGCTGCAGGTGGCGCTGTTCCAGGCGGTGCAGCACAATCTGGACCTGATCGGCGTTGGCCAGTTTCCCGGGACCCTGATGGTGATTGCGGACGAGGTGAATGCGCAACTGCTGCAAAGCCTCTCGGGCTATGAGAATGAGAAGCCCGCCGGCTTCCCGCAGGACGACCGGCCAGCGCCGAAGCGGGAGATTGACGAAGGTGAGACAAGCCGAAGGCAGGAGATTGCGGAATCCACGGTGAAGGTGCCGGAGGCGGCCATCTTTGTCCGCAAATATCTGGGGAACCGGCCACAATCGTAGGACCAAAATTGCAGCCATGGGCAGCGCAACCTGCTGCGAATGGAGGCCTATGCAGGCCACAACATCCGCTGCGGAGTTAGCGGCGAGGCACTCTTTCGCTCGCGAGGCGCATCTTAGTTGACAGAATCAAGTATTCTAGAAAAGATGGCCCCGCAGTGTGGGCGGGAGTTGACGCGAAGGAGGATTTGTATGGCTGAGAAAGCGAAGAAGGCAAAGGCAACGGCGAAACCACGGACGAACACAGCTTCAGTCAAAACAACAGTGGTGAAGGCGGCGGCGGTTGGCAAACCTGAGACGGCGAAGACGCCATCCCGCGAAGCGATCGCGAAACTGGCCTATCGCTACTGGAAGGAGCGCGGCGCGAATAATGGTGCGGACCGGCAGGACTGGTTGCGGGCCGAGCGAGAGCTGAAGGGCGCGTGAAGCGGATTCTGGGCATGACGGCGGCAGGGCTGATGGTGGCGCTGGCGGTCCTCTATGTGGGGGACTGGGCGGTGTGGCGGTTGCGCGTGGCCAAGGGCGGCGGGATGGGATCGGTGGTGGTGAGCAGCATCGTGGTACTGCCGCTGAAGGACAATAAGGAAGAGTACGACTGGGGCGGGACGGCAGAGGTGAGTTGCAGCCAGTCCATCTTTCCCCAGGCGGGAAGCGGGGCGTGCTGGTGGCTGCGGCGGCATAATGTGGTGTTCGAGCGGTGAGCAGCGCGGGACGGCGAAGCTGCAAATCATCTATTTGCGCGGGGTGGGATTCGGGGAAGGGCGCGGATAGCTTGCCTGGACCAGGGCGAGGGCTTCTTCGCGAGTGGTTGCGGCGCCTTCGAGCTGGGCGTCCTCGGCGAGCGCGAGCATGGGTTTGAACTGCGGGGAGGGACGGTAGCCCGCAGCGATGAGGTCGCGCCCAGTGAGGAGCGGTGCGGGGCGGAGATCGGGGGTGGGCTCGGCTTCGAAGTGGGCGCGAGCGAAGTTGTAGCAGGTGAGGTCGCCGTGGGCGGCAGAGGCGTCGAGACGGTGCAGGGCGAGGTGCTCGTCGAATCGCGGCAGGCGGAGGAAGCGCTTGAGGGTGGACTGCTTCATTTGGAGAACGTCGCCGAATCGCATGTGGTTTGCGACGAGGGAGAGGATTTGAGCGGTGTCGCCGCCAGAGAAGCGCAGGCGGGCGAGGATGGTCTCACCGATGCGCACGCCGGCCTCGACGTGGCCGTTGAAGCGGATACGGTCTGGCTTCTGATTGCTGCCGGGAGTTGCGGGTTTGGGCGGCTGATAGGTGGCGGGCTTGCCGATGTCGTGGAGGAGCGCGGCCCAGGCTAAGTTTGCGCTAGATCCGGCGGGAAGCTGCGCGAGCATCAGCATGGTGTGGGTCCAGACGTCGCCCTCGGGGTGAAACTCGGGCGGCTGGGCGACGCCGCGCAGGCGGACGACCTCGGGCAGGACTTCGGCGAGGAGGCCGAGATCGAAGAGCAACTCGAAGCCACGGCGCGCGCCGCCCTCGGTGAGGATGCGGGTGAGTTCGTCGCGGATGCGCTCGTTGCTGACCTGGGCGATCTCGGCGGCGTGGCGGCGAATGGCGGCGGCGGTTGCGGCGTCGATCTGGAAGTTGAGGCGCGCGGCGAAGCGGACGGCGCGCATCATGCGCAGCTTGTCCTCGGCGAAGCGCAGGGAGGGGTCGCCGATGGCGCGAATGGTACGGGCGGCGAGGTCTTCGCGGCCGTGGACGAAGTCGAGCGTGGCGGATGTGAGGTCGCCCGTTGCTTCATATTCGATGGGATCGAGGAGCATTCCGTTGATGGTGAAGTCGCGGCGGAGGACATCTTCGCGGGGGTCGGTGGTGTAACGGACGGCGTCGGGGCGCCGGCCATCGGAGTAGGCTCCGTCGTTGCGGAAGGTGGCGACCTCGGTGGCGATTGGGGTGTCGTCGATCTCATCGCAAACGATGACGACGCCGAAGTGCGCGCCGACGGTGAAGGTCTTGGGGAAGAGGGCGACGATCTCGCCGGGCGTGGCGGATGTGGCGACGTCGAAGTCCTGGGGCGCGAGGCCGAGCAGGAGGTCGCGCACGCAGCCGCCGGCGAAGAAGGCCTGGTGGCCGGCGTCGCGCAGGCGGCGGGCGATGGCGAGCGCGGCGCGGAAGTACGGGTTGGAGGGGAGATCGCCCTGCATGTCCTTATGATAGAGAGATGCGGAGTGGCGGCGGACTTATTTTGGGGATTGAGAGCTCGTGCGACGAGACGGCGGCGGCGGTGGTGCGCGCAGGCGGCGAGGTGCTGGCCAACGTGGTGGCGTCGCAGATTGCGCTGCACGCGAACTACGGCGGGGTGGTCCCGGAGCTGGCTTCGCGGGAACATCTGCGCAACATCGTTCCGGTGGTGCGAGCGGCGATGGCCGAGGCGGGAGTGGAGTTTGAGGAGTTGGATGCGATTGCGGTGACCGAGGGGCCGGGGCTGGCGGGCGCGCTGCTGGTGGGGATTACTTATGCAAAGGCGCTGGCGCTGGCGCTGGGCAAACCGCTGATTGCGGTGAACCATCTGGAGGGACATATCCACGCGGTGCTGATGGAGGCTCGGCAGAGGCAGGAGGCGATGGAGATGCCGATGCTGGCGCTGGTGGTGAGTGGCGGGCATACGCATCTTTATCTGGCGGAACAGGTCGGGGACGAGGTGCGAAATACGGAGATTCTGAGCTTCGCTCAGAATGACGAGCGGAAAGGGGGTGGGCACGGTTCATGGCGGTACAGGAATGTGGGGCGGACGGTGGACGATGCGGCGGGGGAGGCGTTCGACAAGGTGGCCAAGCTGCTGGGGCTGGGGTATCCCGGCGGGCCGTGGATGGATGCGCTGGCCAGGAGCGGGAACCCGCGGGCGGTAGAGTTTCGGTTTGGGCAGATCAAGGCGCGGAGGGTTGCGGCGGGGGTGGAAGAGAAGCAGATTCCTCCGCTGCGCTGCGGAATGACAAACAAAGAATGCGGCGGAATGTCTGACAAAAAGATAGATGGGCCGACATTTGACTTTTCGTTCA
Organism: Granulicella sp.; assembly: GCA_003142235.1. Classification (GTDB taxonomy): domain Bacteria; phylum Acidobacteriota; class Terriglobia; order Terriglobales; family Acidobacteriaceae; genus Edaphobacter. Next base: position 26,679 of record PLOU01000111.1, on the reverse strand, counting down.
GCGGGATCAAGACGGCAGTGCTGCGGTATATCCAGGGGCATGGGATGGGGGCGGGCGTGGAGGCACGGCGGCGGGCGCTGGCGGAGGCGCTGAAGACGAATCCGGCGATGAGGCCGGCGGAGGCGGTGCGGGAGATGCCGGATGCGTTCGACGCGCAGACGTTGGACCTGATTGCGAGTTTTCAATATGCGGTGGTGGGGAACCTGATGCGTCAGACGTTTGCGGCGGCGGAGTCGTTTGGCGCGCGGGGGATTGTGGTGTCGGGCGGCGTGTCGGCGAACAGCGAGCTGAGGCGGCGGTTTGCGGAGGAGGCGGCGCGGCGCGGGCTGCGGGTGGCGTTTCCGACGATGGCGATGTCGACCGACAATGCGGCGATGATTGCGGCGGCGGCTTGGGGGAAGTTTTGTGCGGGGGAGTTTGCCAAGGAGGGATTGGTGGCGACGCCGCAGTTGCGGCTGGGGTCGAGGTAGTAGGTTCGAAGTTCGAGGGCGGCAGTGATGCGGTTGTATCTGGGGTGAAGTGAATGTGGGTGATCGCGATGGACGGGCAGCGGTACTAATTGCAATTGCAGTTATCCCAATCGGTGTCTGTGTAAAACAAAACAGAGTACCAATGGCTCTCCAGACGACGAACGCGCGACACCTCGCACGGTATTCCCTTGAAATTGCCGGAGGAATGGCTTCTAGCTGCGGGGAGAAGCGAATCGTTAGGATCGTAGACAAGGTAAACAACAGTATTGCCAGCACCCGGGAATCCCCAGCCGTCCCACTCCATGTGCTGAAGTTCGCCATTTTTCGGGCTCGGCTGTGCCAGAACTTCGGCCTTGTAGGTTCTTGAATGAAGCAGCCATCGCTCGGCGGGCCGCACGTCCATGAAGCTCCTCCATAATAGCCACGAGGAGCCACAGTAGAGAGTCATGGCCAGTAAGATCGATATGCTTCTTTTGGTTCTCTTCCCAACTGCGCTGGCGATAGCAATGCCGAGCATGATCAAAACGAGGAGTGGAACAAGGATAAAGAAATAGAACATTTCGAGAATGATGAAGGCGGGGCATAGCTCGATAAGCAAAACCATAATCAACCCACCCCCAGCCACATAAAATGGGAGTCGCCAGTTGAATCTATCTTCAACGAATTCGTCCGTCATATTAGAGCACCCGTCTCCGCGCTGAATGTAGAATCTTAGCTGAGCTATTTTAGACGGAAAGTGTGGACTGCACAGCGCTTTGCGCTGGATGCGGCGGTGAGCGTAGTGGCGGCTTTGGAACTTTTCAATACATTGAGCGGGAAGGTGGAGCGGCTGGAGCCGGTGGGCGCGCCAGCGCTGCGCATGTATGCCTGCGGGCCGACGATCTACGACTATGGGCACATTGGGAACTTCAGGACGTTTCTGCATGTGGACGTGCTGCGGCGGTTTCTGCGCCAGCAGGGCGTGGCCGTCGAGCATGTGATGAACGTGACGGACGTGGACGACAAGATCATCCGCAACGCGCTGGCGGCGAAACAGCCGATTGGCGAGTACACGGCGCGTTTTGAGAAGGCGTTTTTTGAAGATATGGCCGCGCTGGGGATCGAGCGGCCGGAGCATGTGCCGCGCGCCACCGAGCACATTGCGGAGATGGTGACGCTGATCGAGCGGCTGGCGGCGAAAGACATTGCGTACCAGACGGAGGATGGGAGCTGGTACTTCCGCATCGAGCGGTTTCCGGATTACGGCAAGCTCTCCAAAAAAGATTTGGAGGGGATGGAGGACGGCGCGCGGGTGGACGCGGACGAGTACGAGAAGGACGCGGCGCGGGACTTTGCGCTGTGGAAGGCGGCCAAGGAGGGTGAGCCGAGCTGGGAGACGGCGCTGGGCGCGGGACGACCGGGATGGCACATCGAGTGCTCGGCGATGGCGACGGCGATATTGGGCGAGAGCTTCGACCTGCACGCGGGTGGCGAGGACCTGATGTTTCCGCATCATGAAAACGAGATTGCGCAGTCGGAGGCGGCCTCGGGGAAGACGTTTGCGCGGCACTGGATGCATGTGCGCTTCCTGCTGGTGGAGGGGAAGAAGATGTCGAAGTCGCTGGGGAACTTTTATACCCTGCGCGACCTGCTGTTGAAGGGGCACAAGGCGTCGGCGATACGGTATCTGCTGCTGTCGGTGCCGTATCGCCACCAGATGAACTTTACGTTTGAGGCGCTGGGGGCGGCGACGAATGCGATTGAGCGGCTGCGGACGTTCCACGAGCGGATGCTGCGCGGCGTGTTTACGTCGGGTGCGGTGGACGCGGCGGTGACGGCTGCGACGGCGAAGGCGGCGAGCGAGTTTACGGCGGCGCTGGCCAACGATCTGAATACGGCCGAGGCATCGGCGGCGATCAGCGAGATGGTGCGGGCGGCGAACTCGGCTGCGGACGCGGGGACGCTGGGCGGGGAGAATGCGGCGGAGGTGCTGCGCGTGTTGATGCTGTTCGACGAGGTCTTCGCGGTGCTGGAAGATCGCGACGAGGAGCTGACGCGGGCGGCGCTGAAGTGGGCCGAGGCGGAGGGAAGGATCGGTGATGCCGCGCCGGAACTGGTGGCGAAGCTGGCGCTTTCGGATGAGGCTATCGAGGCTCTGGTGGCGGAACGGACCGAGGCGAAGAAGGCACGGAACTTTGCGCGGGCGGACGCGATCCGGGTGGAGCTGGCGGCCAAGGGCGTGGCGATCGAGGACTCGAAGGACGGGGTGCGGTGGAAGCGGAAGTAGGTTGGGAGTTGCAGGTTGCAGGTTGTTAGTTGACGGCTGAGTGGCGTGTCACTCCTCGATGGGGACTTCCAGGGTGGGGTCGGAGGGGATGGGGGTGGTTTTGGTGCGGGAGAGGATGACGGTGGCGACGGCGGCGACGATGAGGACGGTGCCGGCGAGCTCGGCGGGGGCGAGGCGCTCGTGGAAGAGGGCCGCGCCGATGAGGACGGCGATGACGGGGTTGACGAAGGCGTAGGTGGAGACCTTGGTGATGGCGACGTGCTGCACCAGGTAGGTGTAGGCGGAGAGACCGACCACCGTGCCGAAGACGGCGAGGAAGGCGATGGCGAGGAGTCCGTTGCGCGTCCAGACAGCAGTCTGGAAGCATCCTCCGGCGGTGGCGAGGATGAGGTTGACGACCCCGGCTGCGCCGATCTGCCATGTGGTGGCGACAAAGGTGTCGACGCGGAAGCGGAAGCGGCGGGCAAGGATGGAGCCGATGGCGAAGGAGAGCGCGGCGCCGATCAGAAGGACAAAGCCGAAGAGGCTGCGCTGACCTGCGCCAGCGTTGGCTGAGCGATGCAGCGTGGGCCAGAGCAGGACCAGCATTCCGAGGGCTCCGAGCAGGGTGCCGAGCCATCCGCGCAGGTTGAGCCGCTCGCCGTGGGGAAGGACGGTCTCGAAGAGCGCGATGAAGATGGGGATGGTGGCGACGACCAGCGAGGCGTATCCGGAGGCGACCCTGGTCTCGGCCCAGATGAGCAGGACATTGTTGGCAGTCATGATGAGAACGCCGACCAGCGCAAGTTGCCATGCGGTGCGCAGCGGGACACGGAGGCTAGTGCCGCGCGCCAGACAGATGACGCCGATCAGCACGAATGAAAAGAGCGTGCGGATGGCGCCCACCAGCGGCGGCGCTAGGTGCTGGCCGGCGATGAGAATGGCGCCGTAGGTCGAGCCCCAGCAGAGATATACGCAGGCGAAGGCGAAGGCGATGCGGGTTTTTTGCGACGACGCGTGAAACATCTCTCTCTATGCTAATTGCCGAGGGTCGAAGACAGACAAAGGCAAGACAGAAGACAGAAGCAGATTCCTCCCCCTTCGACTGCGCTCAGGGTGCGGAATGACAAACAAGGGGGCTGCGGAATGACAAACTATTACAGCACTTGCGGGGATGCGTCTAAACTTTGGAGTTGGGGTGGGACGGCGATGATACGACGAGTTGCGGCCTGGGGTTGGTCGCTGGCGCTTGCGGCAGGAGTGGCGGGGGTGGGGCATGCACAGAGCCCGCAGGCGGGTGCGGGCGCGGGGCAGGCGAATGCGCAGCAGGCCAACTCCACGCAGCGGGCAGGGTCTTCGCAGACGGCGATGTCTGCACAGACGGCGGTTGCCGGGGGGCATCGCACGCGGCTGATTCTGAAGGACGGCAGCTACCAGGTGGTGATGAGCTACCAGGTGAATGGCAACGTGGTGCGTTACTACAGCGCGGAGCGCGATGCGACGGAGGAGATTCCGGCGGAGCTGATCGACTGGGACGCGACGCGCCGGTGGGAGCGGCAACATCCGGCGGTGGAGAGCGTAGATGCGGGGCAGGGGCTGGCTGTGGATCACGCGCCGAATCCGGCGATCGATCCGGAGCTACTGAAGGAGGAGACGGACCGCGCGGCATGGACGCCGGAGGTAGCGCCGGACCTGCGGCTGCCGGAGCAGGACAGCGTGCTGGCGCTGGACTATTTCCACGGCGCGCCGGAGCTGGTGCCGCTGGTGCAGTCGGAGGGCGAGCTTAACCGGACGACGGGACACAACATATTGAAGCTGGCGATCAATCCGCGCTCGGCCTCGCACCAGATCGAGCAGTTGAAGGGCGTGGAGGCGGCGGTGCAACTGCATGTGGATACGCCGGCGATCTATGTGCGGCTGGGGGACGACTCGGGGGTGATGCGGGGCGGGACTCCGCTGACGGTGGACACGCATGGGGCGGGATCGGGGGCGAAGACGGATTCGAGCGGCGGCTCGCCCGACAGCGGGTATGTGATGGTGCGGGCGGATGTGCGCACGGACACGCGGGTGCTGGCCAGCTTCAACATCGGAGTGCTGGGCGGCGGGATGAAGGAACAGGAGGACGCGATCGAGATGGCGAGCGAGGTGCTGCCGGGGGGCCACTGGATGAAGCTGACGCCGAAGCGACCACTGGACTTCGGCGAGTACGCGCTGATGGAGGTGGTCTCGGAGAACGAGATCAACCTGGGAGTGTGGGACTTTGGCGTGCATCCAGTGGCGCCGGAGAACAGGGATGGCATCAAGCCGGAACCGAAGCGGCCGGTGACGCTGGAGCGGCGGGAGGCGGAGTAAAAGCAAAGACAAATGCGGGGGTCCCTCCACTACGCTTCGCTTCGGTCGGGATGACGGAGGATTTTGAGGATGTGAGGAACTGTCAGCGGCTAGCTGCGGGCTTCGAGGTCGCCGGCGAGCATGGTTGCGGTCTTGCCGGGGGGGACGGCAGGCTTGGCGCCGGTGAGCAGGCCGAGGCCGGCGACGGCGATATTGTCGCGGGTGATTTTGGCCTCGTACATCATGGTGTCTGCGGCGCGGATGATGGCGGGAACGCTGGCTCCGTCCTCGGGGAAGGTGGCCAGGCCGAAGCTGCCGGCGAGGGCGAGGAAGAGGCCCTGGCCGGTGAGGAAGCGGGCCTTGCGGAGCTGCTCCCAGAGGCGCATGGTGGCGTCGATGGCGGGCTGCTTCTCCAGGCCTGGGAGCAGGGCGACGAACTCGTCGCCGCCGTAGCGGAAGCAGGAGTTTGCGGGGCCGAGGGCGCGGCGCATGAGGCCGCCGACCTCGGCCAGCAGGCGGCTTCCGATGAGATGGCCGTGAGTGTCGTTGACCAGCTTGAAGTGGTCGAGGTCCACGAAGAGCAGGCTGAAGCGGGTCTCGGGGATGGTTGCGGCGAGCTCGATCTGCTCGTCCAGCAGGGTGTAGAGGTGGCGCGCGTTGAAGAGGCCGGTGCAGTCGTCGGTGATGGTGAGCTCGTGGATGAGCTTGACCGAGCGGGCATTCTGGATGGCGATGGCGGCGTAGTCGCAGAGGATGCGCAGGAAGGAGATGGAGTACTCGCTCTCCAGGTCGAGCTTGGTGTTGAGGAGCTGGATGACGCCGAGGGTTTTCTCTCCCGAGCGGATGGGGATGCAGGCAATGGAGCGGATACGGAGCTCGGGATGGGCGCGCGAGAAGGCGTGCCACCGGGCGTCGAGGGAGACGTCGGGGACGACCAGGGGATTGCCGGTGGAGGCGACCCATCCGGCGACGCCCTCGCCAAGCGGAACGCGCAGTCCCTTCAGGCTTTGGGAGTCCTCGCCGACCGCGATGGCGTAGTAGAGGTCCTGGGCCTCCTCGTCGACCATGAGCATGGACCAGCGCTCGGGGCCGAAGAACTGGGCCATCTTGCGCATGATGATGAGCAGGATCTCTTCGAGTTCGAGAGTCTGGGTGAGGGCGCGCGCGACCTCGTGGAAGACGCCCAGATGGTCCATCTGGCGGCTTTCGATGACCTCGAACTGACGCTTTTCTCTCAACCCAGGCCTCAATACAGCAGGATACAGAGGAGATCAACCTTGCAAACCATCAAAGATGAAACGCTACCGTCCGCGGCAGATTATCCGCCGATATGCACCATATTTCTGGAAGGCTTTTCGAATCCGGGCTCGCCGATGTGATGGCGGGCCTGCTTCCGCATGACGACACGCCTAATATACGATGCAAGTTCTTCATTGGTTCCACCGCGCCGCGGAGGCGTTTGCGTAGAGCGGCGATGGGGGCGGGGATGCGATGGGTACTCTCCGTGAGCGGTTGGATGTTCTCTTTTGGGAAGAAGATTCCAATTCTGATTTAGTTTGGTGTTGGATACATCATGCTAATCGTGATAAGTGCAGTATAGTAAATTTATCGGGTCGGAGATTGCTCCGGTCGAGCGCATCATTGTCTTCATTCGAGTCATCGACCGTGAATGCGTAGAGTTGCAATTCCTGAACAATTTTTCCCGGGGTCATTTGTGATGTCTACTCCACTTTTCGTGCAGCACTGGCTTTCCGATCTTGCCTTGCCGTTGTTATTCATAGGCGTGGGCATACTGATTGGCTTCACTGTTCTGTACATATCGGCGCGAAGCCGGCGATCTTCGCTGGTGCGTGACCGCTCGGGGCGCACCGAGGAGACGTTTGCGGAGTATCTGGCTGAGTACGGATACGATCCTGAGCTCGCCCGCGCCACCTACCGGCACCTTCAGGGACATCAGAATGTTGCCTTTCCGATCGATCCGTTCGACGATCTCGATTGCGATCTGGGCCTCGACAGCGAGGACCTGAGGGAGACGATCCGCGCGTTGCTGGCGGAGACGGGGCGGAGCTATCTTCCGGGCCTGCTCGACTCGCCGCTGGTGACGGTGGCGGACCTGGTGCGAACCGTCCAGGCTTCTCCGCGGCGGGAGGAGATGGTGGCGTAGGGAAGGCCTGAACAAGTGTTCTACATCCCTCAGCGGCTAAAGCCGCGTTGCAATCGCTCTGCAACCGGCGGGACTGAAGTCCCACCCCTTCAAAACGTGGACTTTTTCAGAACTTCCCCAGACTTCGCGGCCAAAGGTGCGTCTCAAATGGGTGGAATGGGGAGACGCAACGGTCGTGTGGCAGAGTGAGTTCTGTTTTGGTGATGGGTCTACGGCGCTGGAGCGGGCGGTGCGGTGCATCCCAGGCGCGCCTGCGCGATTGAGCGTAGTCTTGAATCTGTGGCACACGTCTGCCGTAAGGCGACGAGCGCAGCTTGCGCGAACCGGTAGCCTACCGCCGGACCCGGCCGGGAGAACTTTGGCGGGGATGTGCGGCGCGCGACGGATGGATTGTGGTGTGTGCCCGCAGCAGAGCCGATTGCAGCGAGCGTTGCTGAGATTCCGCATGGAGAATCCGATGCAAACGAGCTGCGAGTTGCGCGCCAAGGGAACAGGATGCGCCGCCGTGCTTCTGGCGTTCGGGCTGTGTTCGCCGATGGTCGCGCAGCCGGTTGGCGCGCCGCAAGAGGTTCTTGCCTCGCCGACGGTCTTGCCGACGGTGGCCCACGCAGGCCTGGCGGAAGCGGTCGCGGTCGCGGGCCGCCTGGTGTTGCCGGGCGAGGGCGAAGCGGGCCGGAATGCCACGGCGCAGAAGCCTCCCGCGACACCGGGCCAACTGATCGTGATCGGGTTCATGGGGGGCAACATCAGCGCGGGCAACATGGTGCATCGCGAGGCGCTGGTGGCCAAAGAGCTACAGCAGCACTATCCGCTGGGCCTTCATGCCGCGGTGTTTGCCAACAGCGACTGGAAGGACGCGCTGCGCACCGTACTTCAACTTCTGGACGCGAACGGCAATGGGCGGCCGAGCGCAGGTGAGAAGAGCGCTGCGCGGATCGTCATCTACGGCCATAGCTGGGGAGCGTCGGAGACGGTGACGCTGGCCCGGCGGCTGGACCAACTGGGGATTCCGGTGCTGCTGACCATTCAGATCGACAGCGTGGAGAAGTTGAACGAGAACGACGGCAGCATTCCGCCCAATGTGCGCGAGGCAGTGAACTTCTACCAGACCGAGGGGCTGCTGCATGGCCGCAGCTCGATCGCGGCGATGGACCCGAAACAGACGACGATCCTGGGCAACTACGAGTCGAGCTACAAGGGGCATCCGGTCTCCTGCGCCGGCTACCCGTGGTTTGCGCGGGCCTTCATGAAGCCGCACATCGAGATCGAGAACGACCCGTCGGTTTGGGGCCGAGTGGAAGAGCTGATTGGCAAGCAGATGCCTTGACCGGAGAGGTCCGCGGGACGACGACTCACGGTGGAACATCGAGGCGACCGGCTGGCTTCGCATTGCGATCGCAGGGGTGGGATTGGGCGATGTCCTAGATCGGAACCAGAGTAACCGTGCCCATGCTAAGAGGATTCAAGGTGGCTTTTTCTTAAGGAAAAATCCACTCGAAGGATTTGCCTCAGGGGAGCTCGACTCTGGTTCCGCTCAAGTTGGCGGGAGGCGGCGTTGCTTTGGACCGCTTGAGGGTCATCTCGCCGCCGGGGAAGTCTCCCTGATCCGATTTGGAGGTCAGCTTGATTTCGTCGCCGTTGACGGTTCCCTCATGCGTGATCGTCATGCCATTGAAGGAGACTTTGAAGGAAATTTTGTCGCCATCCACCTTGCCGTCGCTGATGGCGATTAGATCTCCCTGCGCGCCCTGCACCGTGCCGGTGAGCTTGTCGCCATCCTGCTTGAAGGTGAATGTGATCTGGAAGCCACTGCCGCCATTGGGGCCACTGAACTCGCCGGTCCATGTGCCGGAAACATCGGTGGCGGCCCGTGCGGTTATGGGTGTGAGCGCCATCATCAGAGCGGCGCAGACGCAGAGCAGAGTCTTCATAGGTTGATTCCTCCAGTCAAATACACAGCGCAGCGATGATAGACGATTCCAACGGTCCGTGTCGCAAGCGCGCGTTGGGGGCAGCTTCGCAGAACGGATTTGCGGGTGGCAAGATCCGGTGTCGTGCGCGGCACCGTAAAATACATCAGGATGAATCAACCAGAACGATTGCCCCACTTCAGAACGATTGCCCCGTGCAATCGACAGACGAAAGGCCCGGCTTGAAGTACCTTGCATCCCTGTTGCTCGTCGCGCTGGTTCTGGCTGCGCTGGCGGCATGGGCGATCTATGCGCCCATCGGCCCGGCCGCGGGGACCTCCGACGCGGCTGCCACCTACGTTGACATCGCTCCGGGAACGGGGACCCGGGCCATCGCCACGCAACTGGAGAAGACGGGAGTGCTACGCAGCCGCTTCGCCTTCGACCTGTTGCGCGTGGTCAAGGGCGGCAAGCTGATCGCCGGGGAGTACCGCTTCAACCGGCCCGCGGCGGCCAGCGAGGTGTACGCGCGCATGGTTCGCGGCGATGTGTACAGCATCCCGGTGCCGATTCCCGAGGGCTACAACATCTTCGAGATAGCGCAGGCAGTGGAGGCGGCCGGGCTGGGTTCGCGCGAGGCGTTTCTGGCCGCCGAACTCAGCCAGACCAGGCTGATCGCCGACCTCTCGCCCCAAGCCACTTCGCTGGAGGGCTACCTCTTCCCCGACACCTACCGCTTCAGCCGCCACGCCACGCCGGAGCAGATGCTGGTGGCGATGGTGAAGCGCTTTCGCCAGGCTGCGGCGCAGGTTGGCCTCATCCCCAACTCAGCGCCCGGCCTTACAAGCGGACTTGCGAGCAGAGACTCGATCGCCCACTTTGTGACGCTGGCCTCGCTGGTAGAAAAAGAGGTCAGCCAGGGTTCAGAGCGGCCTCTGGTCGCCGGAGTCTTCGTCAACCGGCTGGCCCAGGGCATTCCTCTGGCCACCGATCCCAGCGTGATCTACGCGGCGCAGCTGGAGGGGCGGTATCGCGGCGCGATCTATGCCTCCGACCTACAGTCCGATTCGCCGTACAACACCTATCGCCACGCCGGGCTGCCTCCGGGGCCGATCTGCAATCCCGGCATTGCCGCGCTGAAGGCCTCGCTGGCACCGGCGCGCACCGGCTTTCTCTACTTTGTGGCCGACGCCGAGGGGCACAGCCGTTTCTCCGCCACGCTGAAGGAGCACACCGAGCAGGTGCAAAGCTACCGCCGCGCCCTGCACCAAGCCACCCCCGCCAGCGTCCAGCACGAGCTCGTGCATGCTCATGCCCAGCACCAGTCTGCTCGCGCGCTGCACCAGTCGGCCCCAGCCCAGAGCCGTCCGACCCACTCCCGTTCCCGCACCCGTACCCACACCCGCACCCGCTCCGGTGCCCGGTAAGTTGCGTCGCAGGCTCCGTTCCAACGACCGCATCTAATTCATATTGCAGATCGTTTTGCCGTTTTGGACGCATCGGAACAAGCCACCAGATATACTAGAAGTTTGTGCGCATAACGATCCGACAAGCCGTCGCAACAGGACTCCTCGCGATGACTCCGGCCCTCACCGGATGCGCGTGGCACACGCGTACCGTCCTGAAGACTCGGCTTCCGGATGTCGTCCTCAACTCGACCCTCGATCAGTTGCTGAAGCAGGTGGACGCTCGCAACGCCAGCATCCAGAGCATGACCCTTACCGTGCAGATGATGATCAGCACCGGCGGAAGCGTGCAGGGCGTGGTGAAGGAATACACCACCCTGAACGGATGGATCATCGTGGGCAAACCCCAAGATATCCGCGTCATTCTCAAGGTTCCGCTGATGGGCAGCGACGGGCTGGACATGGTCTCCGACGGCAAGACCTTCAAGATGAAGATCACCTTCCCGACAAAAAACTGCGCCATTATCGGGTCCGATGTGGTCACCAACAGCACACAGAAGGGGCTTTACAGCCTGCGTCCCGCCGTAATCCTTGATCCGCTGCTCATCCAGGGCATGCAGCCTGACCAGGTCGTCTCCATGACCCAGGACAGTCGGCCTCCCTACCCAGACCCCAATAATAGGAAGGAACTCATCGAGGACCCGGACTACGACATCGCTTTCCTCTCCGAACCCCATGGGCAGGTAGCCCGCTCGCTGCGCGTCGTTCATATCAGCCGGGACAACCTTCTCCCGTGGCGGCAGGACATCTATAACGCGGACGGCAAGATTGAAACCCAGGCCACTTACGACAACTACCAGAAGTTCGGCGAGATCAACTTCCCGACGAAGATCGTCATCCAGCGGCCGCTGGACGAGCTGAGCCTAACCATCACCGTCACCAAGGCCACCTTCAACCAACCGCTCCCCGACAACCAGTTCAACCTCGACATTCCCGAAGGAATCAGTGTCACCAACATGGACGACCCCATCAGCGCGGCTATAGCCCCGTGTGCCGCGCATGGGCCGCAATCGCGGCATTGATCTGGAGCGCGAGGGCCAGCACGGCACGGCCATCCTCCACAGACACCTCGGGCTGCGCGCGCCTACGCACCGCATTCAGGAACGACTCAATCTCCAGGCGCAACGGCTCGCCCGACTCGACCGGGACCTTGCGCAGCGACATTCCCGGCGCAGGCTGTCCGCCAAGCGCAGCAGCAGTGGCCAGCGCGGCCAGTTGCGCCGGATCCATCCCAGAGGCAGCCGTGACGTCGATCAGCAGCAGGTCCTGGCGCGCGAAGTCCAGCGAGAGGTACTGGTGCGGCTGAAAGAAGCGCATCTTGCGCACCCGCTCGGTGCTGACGCGGCTGGCGGTAAGGTTGGCCACGCAGCCGTTCTCGAACTCCAGCCGCACATTGGCGATATCCACCCTGGGCGAGAGCACCGGCAGCCCCACGGCACGCACCTCGCGCACCGGCGAACCGACCAGGCTGAGCACAATGTCCAGGTCGTGGATCATCAGATCCAGCACCACGTCGACATCCAGCGAGCGCGGGGTAAAGACGCTGAGGCGATGCACCTCGAAGAACATGGGATGGTTGAGCAGGCCGCGGACGGCGCGCACCGCGGGGTTGAAGCGCTCCAGGTGGCCGATCTGCACGGTGCGGCCGAGGTCGCGGGCCAGGCGGACGATCTCGTCGGCCTCGGCGAGGCCCGCGGCGATAGGTTTTTCAATCAGCAGATCGACGCCCGCGGCTAATAGAGTTTGCGCGCACGCTGCGTGATGCACCGTGGGCACGCAGAGCGAAGCCGCATCGAGTTTGCAAGCCGCAAGGCACTCGTCGATTGAGGCGAATCCGGGGATGGCGTACTTCGCCGTCGCAGCGGGGCGCGCGGCTTCATTGGGATCGACGACCGCCGCTAGTTCGACCGCCGCACCCGCCAGCTCCAGCTCGCGATAGACGCGCAGATGATTGCGCCCGAAGGTCCCCGCGCCCACCACCGCTACGCGCAGCGGTCTTGCATCTCTCTCTGGCATTGCACTCGCTCCGGCCACTTACTTCACCGGCGCCTCAACCGCCTGGCGGCAGCGCCCGTAGAGCTCCAACAGCTCCGACACCTGGTCCTCGGGCCTGGACGAGGCGGTGACGCCGAAGCCGGTACCGCCGGCGGCCTTCGTTCCCACATGCGCCTGCGATGCCACAAACTTCAACAGATCGAGCGCAATATCTTCGGTGCGGCGCGCCGCATTGATTCCTTCAGTCATCAAAATGCCCCTCTCAATCCAGACCCGATGTTACCGGCCAGCCATGCCGCGAAGCAAATCCCGCACACTCAGCCTACGCGGACGGCGCAGAGGATTTCGTAGGGGATGGTTTGGGCGAGGCGGGCGTGGTCGTCTGCGGTGATGCCGTCGCCGAGGACAACGACTTCGTCGCCGACGCGGACGCCGGGGATGGCGGTGATGTCAACCATGGTAAGGTTCATCGAGACACGGCCGACGATAGGAGCCTTGCTCGCCGCTTGCGGCTCCGCTTTTGCTGGTTGCGTCTCTGCTTGAGGACCTGAGCCGTCGCGGCTGGGAATTATGACCCAGCCGCCGGGCCTTGCATCGGAGCCGGAGAGCTCGCGGCGGAGGCCGTCCGCATAGCCAACGGGCAGCATGGCGAGGCGCATTGGCGCGGGCGCGGTGAAGGTAGCGTTGTAGCCCACGGTTTCGCCCGCTGCCAGATCGCGCAGGGAGAGGACGCGCGTCTTCCAGGTCATCACCGGACGAAGCGCGGGGCGGAGCTTCGAGGGAACGGAGGCCGCGTCCGCGCCAGTGATCGGCGAGCAATAGCCATAGAGCGCGATGCCGCAGCGCACCATGGCGCGGGCGCCGACGGAGTTTGCGAGATCGACCAGCCAGGGGGAAGACTGGGCCGGATTGTCCACCGACGACGAGCTGCCCGCGTGGACCCACTTGGGCGCGAGGCCCTGCCGGCGCACCTGCGCGATTGCCGATTCAAAGCGGCGCTGCTGGGTCTGCGTCAACTCGGAGTGGGCGGCCTCGGCGGCGCAGAAGTGGGTCAGCAGACCATCGAGCGGGAGCTCGGCGGCGTCAATCTCCGCGAGCAGGTCCTCCAGCTCCGCGCCGGGGTGAACCCCCTGCCGCGCCATGCCGGTGTCGATCTCGACGTGGACGGCGGTGCCCGAGCCTTGCAGCCAGCCGACCTGCTGTGGGGTCCAGACGACCGGGGTCAGCGCGTGCTCGGCGATTGCCTCCACGTTCTGGGGCAGGAAGCCGCACATGACCAGAATCCGCGGCTGATCTTTAGGCGCGATGCCAGCCTCGGCGAGCGCATGCCGCGCACGCGCGCCCTCACTCGCGCCGGTGACGCCCAGCCACGGCGCTCCGGCGCGTGCCAGAGCCGGCGAGCAGAGCTCAATCCCGTGCCCGTAAGCGTTCGCCTTGACCACCGCCAGCACCACGGTCTCTCTGCCGGCTGCCTGCGCGATGGCGCGGAAGTTTGCCGCCAGCCGCTCTTCGGAGATCTCAATCCAGCTTGTCATCGGAATCGCCACCGTCATCCCCTGTTCCCTTAGAGAAAGTCTAAAAAGTTCTCAAGATTCCCTCGGGGGCTAAAGCCCCATTGATTTTGCGACTCTTGCGGCGGGACTAAAGTCCCGCCCTATCAAAATATGTACCTATCCAGAGATTCCTTAGAATCCGGCGGCGGCGTCCGGCGCAAGGTTCTCGAAGCGGGTGTAGTCCGCGCGGAAGGCCAGCTTGATGCTTCCGGTGGGGCCGTTTCGCTGTTTGGCGACGATGATCTCGGCCTGGCCCCTCAGGTCCTCGTTGTCGCGGTCGTAGTNNTCGGCGTCCTGCTCGATGGAGCCGGACTCGCGCAGATCGCTGAGCAGGGGCTTCTTGTCGCCGGCGCGCTGCTCGCTGCCGCGGGAGAGCTGGCTGAGCGCGAGCACGGGGATGCGCATCTCCTTGGCCAAGGCCTTGAGGCCGCGCGAGATGGAGCTGACCTCCTGGGTGCGGTTCTCGAAGCCTCGCTTGCCGGAGGTGTTGGTGCCGGTCATCAACTGCAGGTAGTCGATGACGATGAGGTCGAGCTGGCCCTGCTGCTGCTTCAGGCGGCGGGCCTTGGCGCGCATCTCCGGCAGGGTGATGCCGGGGGTGTCGTCGATGAAGAGTTTGGCGTCCATGAGCCGCTCCAGCGCCTTCATCAGCTTGCCGCGGTCCTCGCGCAACATGGAGCCGGTCTGGAGCTTGCGCGAACCGACCAGGGCCTCGCTGGCCAACATGCGGCGCAGCAGACTCTCCTTGCTCATTTCGAGGGAGAAGACGGCGACGACTTTGTTGTCCTGCACGGCGGCGTTCTGCGCGATGTTGATGGCCCAGGCCGTCTTGCCCATGGAGGGACGAGCCGCGATAATGATGAGTTCGGAGTCCTGCAGGCCGCTGGTCATCTTGTCGAAGTCGGTGTAGCGCGTGGCGAGGCCGGTGACCTCGCGGCCCTGCTCGTAGAGCTTGTCGATGGAGACGAAGCTGCCGGCGACGATCTCTCCGATGCCGGCCAGGCCGCGCTGGATGGCGGAGTCGGCCACATCGGCCAACTGCGCCTCCACGTCGCCCAGCACGGTGATGGCGTCTTCGCTCTGGTCCGCCGCGCGAATGCCGCCATCGTGGAAGATGCCCATCAACTGGCGCAGCAGGCTCTTGTCGCGGACGATCTGGACGTAGCTCTCGATGTTGAAGTTGCGCGGAATGCCCTCGGTGAGGAATGCGAGATATGCCGGGCCGCCGATGGAATCCAACTCGCGCCGCCGGGCCAGCTCTTCCTGAACCGTGAGGTAGTCGATGCCCTGGCCCTTGGCCATCAGATCAACGATGGCGCGGAAGACGCGCTGGTGCGAGTCGAGGGAAAAATCCTCGGCCTTCAGCTTCTCGGTCGCGTCGCTGATGGCGACGCTGTCCAGCAGCATCGCGCCGAGGATGGCGACTTCGGTGTGAACGGAGGAAGGCAAGCCGGGCATTTCAGTGATTTGTGTGAGTGCAGCCATAGCCGCAATCTAAGTTATTCCATGAGGCCCTGTGCGCTCAAAGTAGCTCTGTTAATAGCTAGGAAAACTAGCCAATAACTCAACCTATGCCTACGCCGTGCGGCGGCGGGACTGGATCTCGAGGAAGCAGTTGACCAGGGTGACGGCGGCGGGGGTGACACCCTGGATGCGGCTGGCCTGACCCAGTGTGCGCGGACGCACCCGGCCCAGCGTCTCCACCATCTCGCGCGAGAGGCCGCCGCAGGCCGCGTAGTCGAACCACGCGGGAATGACGCGCTGCTCGTCGCGCTTGAGGCGTTCCATGGACTTGCGCTGCTGCTGGAGATAGCCCGCGTACTTGATCTCCGTCTCGACGGTCTTCATCTCGTTGCGCACCCAGGCGGGAAGATGGGATTCCTTCCTGGGCGAGGCGGGAAAAGCAGAAGCGGATTCCTCCCCCTTCGACAAGCTCAGGGCACGGAATGACAGACGAGAAACATCCGCCGTCCGCGAGCTTGCGACCCAGGGCGCAAGCTCGGAGTTTCCTGCCATTGCGCTGGCGAAGACCGGCCATAGAGACTCGACCGTGACCTCGGGACGCTTCAGCATCTGCGCGTAGGTCTGCGCGCCGAGGTCGCTCGCGTCGCCGCGGAGCGCCTCTCGCAGAGCCGGCGGCAGCGCGTCGACATCCACGCGCGTCTTCGTCAGCAACTGTTCAAAGGCAGCGGCGCGAGACTGCTTGGCCTCGAACGCCACCCAGGCTGCGTCGTCGATGAGGCCAAGGCGACGGCCATGCGGGGTCAGGCGACGGTCGGCGTTGTCGATGCGCAGGTGCAGGCGAAACTCGGCGCGCGAGGTGAACATGCGATAGGGTTCATCGGTGCCCTTGGAGATGAGGTCGTCGATGAGAATGCCGGTGTAGGCTTCGGTGCGGTCCAGCGTGAAGCCGGAAAATTCGGGTGCCCCATCCATCGCGGTCTCATCGCGATGGGTGGGATGGAGAGCTGCGCGAACAGCGAGCGCCGCATTGATTCCGGCCATCAGTCCCTGGCAGGCTGCTTCCTCATATCCACTCGTCCCGTTGATCTGGCCGGCGAGATAGAGGCCCGCGAACTTCTTGACCGCGAGCGTGCGGTCCAGTTCAGTGGGGTCGATGGCGTCGTACTCGATGGCGTAGCCGGGGCGCAGCATCTCGGCGCGATCGAGGCCGGGGATGGAATGCACCATCGCAGCCTGCACCTCCATGGGCAGGCTGGTGCTCATGCCGTTGATGTAGACCTCGTGGGTGTTGAGGCCCTCCGGCTCGAGGAAGAACTGGTGATGCGTCTTGTCCGGGAAGCGCACGATCTTGGTCTCGATGGAAGGGCAGTAGCGCGGGCCGATGGCGGAGATCTGGCCGGTATATATCGGCGAGCGATGCACATTCTCGCGGATGAGGCGCAGCGTCTCCGGCGTGGTGGTGGCGATGTAGCAGCTCACTTGCCGCAGCGCCGGAACCCACGCGCTGTTCCCTGTTCCCTGATCCCTGATCCCTGCTCTAAAACTGAACGGCGTGGGATCGGCGTCTCCCGGCTGCTCGATGAACCTGGTCCAGTCGATGGTGCGGCCATCGAGGCGCGGCGGGGTTCCGGTCTTGAGGCGGCACTCGCGCAGGCCCAGCCGCTTGAGGGCCTCGCCCAGCAGGACGCTGGCCGGCTCGCCGCTGCGTCCCGCGGCGTACTGCTGCTCGCCGCAGTGGATGATGCCATTGAGGAACGTGCCGGTGGTGACGACCACCGCGCCCGCGTGGACGACACGGCCATCGCGCAGGCGCACGCCAGTCACACGGCGCGTATTTTCTGTTCCCTGTTCCCTGATCCCTGTTCCCTGTACTTCGAGATCCACCACTTCGGCCTGCTTGATGAAGAGGTTTGGCTGGCCCTCCAGGACCTCGCGCATCCTGACGCGGTAGAGGGCCTTGTCGCACTGCGCGCGCGGCGACCAGACGGCCGGGCCGCGCGATGTGTTGAGCAGGCGGAACTGAATGCCGCAGGCGTCGGCGACCTCGCCCATGATGCCGCCCAGCGCGTCCACCTCGCGGACGAGGTGTCCCTTGGCGATGCCGCCGATGGCGGGGTTGCAGCTCATCTGCGCGATCAGGTCGAGGTTCAGTGTGAACAGCGCCGTGCGCAGGCCCATGCGCGCGGAGGCCATGGCCGCCTCGCAGCCTGCGTGCCCGGCGCCGACCACCACCACATCGAACTGCTCGGTAAACGCCATCCCTCTATTTTATGTGTCCAATCGCATCTTCTTGAAGCGCCTGGGGTCTAAGATGGGAGCGCGACTTATCGGCAATCACTTTCAGCATTGCAGCAGAGGCAGCAGTGAACGCACAGGAGAGTAGGGAACGATGCGACTCCGCCCAGCAAGCCTTATCGCACTTGGCCTGACCATCAGCATTCCCGCCTTCGTCGCAGCAGCCGCCCAGACAGACGACGAGCCCGCGCCACTGGTTGCCCCGCACTCTGTCGATCTGCCGCAGGACGCAACGCAGGCCAACGTTCCCACGCTGCACGTCACCTCGCGCGAGATTGTGGTCGATGTGATGGTCACCGACGCCAATGGCAACGCCGTGCATGGCCTCAAGCAGTCCGACTTCAGCATCGAGGAGACCGGCAAGCCGCAGCCCATTCGCAGCTTCCGGGAGTTCGGCTCAGAGATTCCGGTCGCGGAACCGGCTGCGCCAAAGCTCCCGCCCGGGGTCTATACCAACAGCCAGTCGACGCCGGTCAGCGGCCCGGTCAACATCCTGCTGATCGACGCACTGCATAGCACTCCTGTCGATATCTTTCGCGGGCTACAGGGCGCGGCCGGGTATCTGACCACGATGCCGCAGGGCACCAAGGTCGCCATCTTCCTGCTCTCCCAGAGCGGACCGCACATGCTACAGGGATTCACCTCCGACCGCGACTCGCTGCTGCGCGCCGTCAACAACAACCGAGCCAATGTCGAGTTGACCCTGAGTGTACAACCCATGGACCGACACACAAGGGATTGGGTCACCGTCGACGCGTTCAACCAGATCGCCGCGTACGTCGCCGGGATCAAGGGCAGAAAGAACCTGCTCTGGATCGTCCCCGGCATTCCTGTCAATCTGATGCGCGACGGAGGCTACGGCTGGAGCGCAACTCCATCGACAAGCCAGAACGACAGAGGTGGCCTGTTTGGCAACGACTTCGGAGGCCCGGACATGGGTTTGGTTCATCGCCTGATGGACGTCTACGAGCGATTCACCGCCGAGCAGATCGCCGTCTCTCCCGTGGACCCGCGCGGAGTGGCAGAGACTTCCTTGGGGCTGCGCGCACTCGCCGGCCAGAGCATGGCGCACCTGAGGGCGGAGGCGGTGGCAGAGCAGAGCGGCGGCGAGGCCTTCTACAACAGCAACGATCTGAAGTCCGCAATCGCCAAGGCCATCGACCACGGCTCGCAGTTCTATACCATCTCCTACATTCCGCCGAAGCAGAAGGACGACGGTCACTACCACCTCATCAAGGTTGCGATCGTCGACCAGCCCGGCCTGCATCTGGTCTACCGCCAGGGATACAACGCTGAGCGTGTGCCGACGCTGGATGCTCCCGCCCCCGGCCCGGCCCTGATGAAGGCATCGATGGAGGGCAACACGCCCGCCGCCACGCAGATACTCTTCGACGTTGGTGTCTGGCCTGGCTACCTGACGTCCAGCGCGGCCACCAACCCCCAATCGCAGCCGGATGCCAAATCGAAGTCCGGCAAGACCGTACGCTACGAGATTCACTACGGATTCCCGCCCAGCGAGATTGCCTTCACCGAAGACGCCAATGGGATACTCCACGGATCGCTCGAGTTCGACGTTGTCGCCTACGACATCTACCGCAAGCGCGTCGGCCTGCTCACCCAGACCGTCCCGATGACCCTCTCCCCGCAGCAGTACGATGAGTTTGTCGCCAAGCATGCGTTTTCATTCGTCCAGAAGCTCGACCTGCCATTCGGACAGATCTCGCTGCACGTTGGCATTTTGGACAACGTCACCAGCAAAGTCGGAACGCTGGAGGTTCCCGTCTACGTGCGTCCAGTCAATCCCAAGCAACGCGCCGCCATACCCCCGGACGCAGCTCCTGCACCGTGCCCTCCGCGTTGCCCGCTGCCAACGCCTGCCGCTACGCCATCGACGCGTTAGAACTCCAGGCGGAGGCCGAGCTGGATCTGGCGCTCACGGGCCTGACTGGTTGCGGCAGCGGTATACGCGCCGAAGGGCTGCACATTTAGCCCCTCGGTGGCCACGGTTGCCGCATTCTGGAAGACCAGCGGAGTTACCCCATTGACAGCCGGGTCCACCAAGAACGCACGCTGGGTGATCCCCGAATAGTTCAGCCGATTAGTGAGATTGAAGGTCTCTGCCGTGGTGCGCAGGCGCAGCCCCTCGCCCAGGCGGAAGGTGCGGCTCAGGCGCATGTCGAGGTTGGCGGAGTCGGGCAGGCGCAGCGTGTTGCGCCCCACGGTGGGCAGCACCACTGAGCCGCCCGAGCCGTTGATGCTCTCGCGGCCTCCGGCGAGCCGCGTACCGCCGAAGATGTCGTAGCTGTAGCCGCGCCCGCTCGATTCGGAGAATATCCAGGCCATCGACCAGCCATCGGCCAGCCTCCACACCGTCCGCTCAGCCGTCGCGGAGGTCTGCGAGCCGCCACTGCTGTTCAGTTGGGGCGACCAGACGATGGTTGCCACTACGCGATGGGGAAAGTTCAGCGCCGAGAGACCCTTGTCGTAGCGCACCGTGAAGGGGTCGAACTGGCCGTTGGTGCGTGGCACCGCGCCCGCGCTCTGGCCAAAGTCGATCGCCTTGGACCAGGTCCACGCCACGCGGAAGTCCAGCCCCCGCCCAACCCCGTTATTGCGGTAGCGGCTCGCGCCCATCCCGCGCCGCGCCTCCAGCGTCACTCCGTGGTAACTCGCATTGGCGTTGGAGACCAGGTCCGTCACCGGGCCGAAGCTGGGAGTGACGCGCGCCGTGTAGACCGGCACGGCGAAGGTTTCGCCGTCCCGTACGCCGATTGCGCCGGTCCCTCCCTGCAATTGAAATGTCTGGACCGAGGTCGAGGGAGCGATGTTGATGTCCACCGAGTTGGGCAGTTGGCGGTCGAGGTTCAACACATAGCCCACGCGCCCCAGCACCCCCGCACCGACCCCGTGCTCAATGGAGAGCGTTCCTTGCTGGACTTCTGGCAGACGAAAGCGCCGGTCGAAGACGACCGCCGAGGTCGTCGCGGCCACCACTCCCGTCGGCGGCGTGAGGAACGAGCACGCGTAGCCAAAGCCGACTCCGGTGGCAGACTGCGGACAGGCTGTTACGGTGGTGGGCAGAATGCGCACCCGCGTTGTGGAGCTGGGTAGCGCCGTGTCCAGCAGGGCCGCGCGGATGGTCGCGCCGGGCAGCTTGCCGAAGTAGACGCCGTAGCCGATGCGAAGTACGCCATGGCCCACGCCGAAGGGCTGCCAGGCCACGCCCAGCCGCGGCCCGAAGTTGTTGCGGTCCTCGGGAAAGACGCTGGTGGCGCCCAACGCTCCGAAGACCACGTCCAGCGCCGCGTTGGGCTGCTGCGGAAGCGGCAGGAACTGGTACTCGAAACGCAGGCCGGCGTGGATGGTCAGTCGCTGGGTTGCACGCCAATCGTCCTGAAAGAAGCCCGCCCACTCCTGGGTGCGGAAGCTCAAGCTCGTCTGGCCGAAGCTCTGCGAGTAGGAGCTGAAGCAGAAGTAATGCTTGGCCGGGGGGAGCACATACGGACCGTTCGGGCAGCCGCCGTTCGGATACGCGTTCGCGTTGAAGGTGTAGTCGGTAATCCAGTTCGCCAGCCCGCCCACCTCCACCTTCGTGTCCTGCCCGTTCGTCACCGTAGTTGTGCTGCTGTCGTAGCTGAAGGTTCCCTCGGCGTTGGTCAGCGAGTCCGTGTAGTCGCTGAGCGCGCTGAAGTCGCCGCCGAACTGCAGGAAGTGATGCCCGCGCACCCAGCCGGCGAGGTCCGCCAGCTCCAGGCGGCGCTCGTCGGGATAGGCCTTCTGGCCCAGCGCCGACGGTGTTCCGAAGACCAGTCCCTGGGGCCCGATGGAGACTTCGGGCGGCATTCCTCCCGGGCCGACATTCGGCTCCTGCGCGAGTGGAGTCTGGGCCGACTCATACTGCAACTGGCGCCCGTACTGCACGCGCAGCTCGTTGCTCAAGTGGCTGTTGATGAACTGGACCCAGCGCGCAACGCCCGCGTCCACCTTGCCGTAGCTCGATCCCAGGCTGGCCACGCCGCGGTCCACCACTGGCTCCGACCGCGCTCCCGCAGGCGAGCTCCAACGCGCCCGGTTGTACTCAAGGACCACACGGCTGCCGCTTCCATGCTGCCAGTCGACGCGCCCGAAGTTGACCGTCTGGTCCGCACTCCGGGCGACGGTTCCCGTCAGGCTATTGAGGTAATTCAGAGCCGCATTGGTCTGGGCCGGCGTCACTCCGCGATTGGCCAGCAACGCCGTCTGCGACGCCGTCAACGAATAGAAGCCCGCGTAGCCGGGAGCGGAGATTGCGGGAAAATTTCTATGCTGCGCATCGAACGCATAAAAATAAAACAGTCGTTGTCCCTGGTGCGCGTTCCTGCGCGACCAACTGCCATCGTTTGTGTTGGAGAGAAACCCCGGCACCGGCCCGCCAATGCTGCCGCCAAACTGCTGCCGTTGGTCCTGCGGCTTTACCACCGAGCTAGTCACCACGCCATCCGCATAGCTCGACGCAACGGAGAACGGATTCGCAGCCGCCCACGCGCTGTTGCGCAGCGTATAGAAGGCCATCCCATGCAGCCGTGTCCCACCCGAGCGCGAGACCGTGGTGACCACGCCGCCCACCCCGTGTCCATAGAGCGCCGAGCCATACGCCGTTGCATCGCCCTGCCCCAGTACGCGGAACTCGCGCACCGCTGCCTGCGAGAATACATAAGACGACCCCGCCCGCTGGCCGCCGTCGGCCACCGAACCCGCGCCGCTTCCCACGCCCGACGCCCGGTCGTAGACCGCGTCCGAACCCGCCGCAACCTCCTCCTCGACGCCCGCTCCCGCAACCACACCGCTGAAGCTCTGGTCACCGCTCGTTCCATCGGTGCGCGAGCTGTTCTGGGTGAGTGCGACCCCGCGAAAGCTCAAGTCAGCGGAGTTCTCATCCACTCCCGCCGCGCTATTTGCCCCGGCAACGGTCAGCGCCAGCGAACTCCACTGCCCGCCATTCACGGGCAAGGCGGCCAAGTCCGCCTCGGGCAAATCCGTCCCGCCGCCACTCGCCCCACTCGGCGAATTCGGCTGTCCAGAGACAGGCGGCCGCATCCGCGCCACGACTTCCGTCACCTCACCCAGCCCCACCTGCACCGGCTCCGGAAGCGTCAACTCGACGCCCACCTCCTCGACCGACAGCTCATACTCGCCCACCGGTAGCCGCACCAGCAGAAACTCACCCTTCGACCCCGAGCGCGCCCGCATCGCCAGCCCCGTCTCCAGATTGCGCGCCATCACCGACGCGCCCTCCACCGGCGAGCCTGCAGCACTCAACACCTGCCCGCCGATCGCCCCATCCGTTCCACTCTGCGCCCACACGCACCCACCCAGCCCGAAAGCCAGTCCCACTGCGCAGCAACTCAACCAACCCAGCCTGCCGCGCCCAGACCCCATCTCATCCCCCTTTAAGCTCTGATTTCCGGGCAATGATTCCCGGACGAAAAGAAGACGACAGCAAGAGGTATTACCGCGCAACACCACCCAAACCTGTTCCTGAGACCAAGCCCGTGGCCCTCGGCGTGCGCCATTTCGGGAACACGCAGCGCGTAACCTACCAAGTAGCCGAAGACTAACTGACTTTTCCCGATTAGGGAATTCTAATCTCCATTTGGGAAGCCCGCCGCATCGCGCCCCATATCCCGCCCCCCTCCCTCGCAGACGGATTGCCAGCCGCAACCACCCCAACCGCCCGGCGCACTCACGTTCAGGATTCCAGCGGCCTCATATTTTGCAGCAATTCTCCGATAACAGATGTGAGGTCGTAAAATGCCCGCCGAGACTTATATAGCAAAGACGATCGAGAACGCGCCGGATGCCATCGCAAGCCATGTGCGATGGAAGATCACCCTGCTGCTGGCGGCGCGAATGCGCGAGCCGCTAAGCGAACGCGCCACCCGTTCCATCCAGCATCCGGAGGAGTGTGCCATCCGTAAATGGCTGCTCAGTGAACACACGCTGCACCTGCGCGGCACGCCGGAGTACCTGGCCGCGGTGGATCAGCACACGGCGTTTCATCAACAGATGCTCGCCATCGCCAACCTGATCAATGCCGGAGACTACGATCAGGCTGAACGCCTGCTCAACTCGCCCGAACACTTCGAGAACCCCTCGGTCGCTCTGGCCAACGCCATCATGGCCCTCGACCGCACACCAGCCGGAAAACCCGGCCCTAAAAAATAGCTCCTGCTGCTGCGCGAAAGACACCATAGGCGCGGGTAGCGCGCGCCTACTCGCCTACCTGTTCCCGCCTGCGGAGAACAAACCGCTCGATCCGCTCTCAATCCTGGGGCCGTACTTCGCCAGCCGCCGCTGCATCACGACGATGGCTTCCGAGTTCTCGTCCACCATGCAGAAGGCGCGGCCGTTCTTGGCTGCTGCCTCGCCCGTGGTCCCGCTGCCGGCGAAGAAGTCGAGCACCAAGTCGCCGGGGTTGGAGTGCACGCGCACGATCCGCTCCAGGATTCCAAGCGGCTTCTGCGTGGCGTAGCCGGTCTTTTCCTTGCCGGTGGGCGAGACGATGGTGTGCCACCAGACGTCGGTGGGCGTCTTGCCGCGCGCGGCCTTGCGAGCGCCCACCAGCCCCGGAGCCATGTACGGGATGCGATCGCTCTCGCCCAGGTTGAAGGTGTAGCGCTGGGGATCGCGCGTGTACCAGAGGATGTTGTCGTGCTTGGCGGGCCAGCGTTTGGTGGCGCGCGCCCCGTAGTCGTAGGCCCAGACGATCTCGTTCTGAAAACAATCGCGGCCAAAGATCTCGTCGAGCATGACCTTGCAGTAGTGGACCTCGCGGAAGTCGATGTGGAAGAAGAGGGAACCAGTCGGCGCGAGGACGCGGTAAGCCTCCAGCAGGCGCGGACGCAGAAAGCCGGGGAAGTCGTCGAAGCGGTCGGCGTAGCCCGCAACATCGCCGACTTCGGTGCTTCCGTCCGCAGCCTTTATCAGCTCCGTGCGGTACCTGTGCCCGCCGAAGCCGACGCGGTCGCCCGCTTCGTCGCGCACCGTCTTCATGCGCAGGCGCGTCTGCCGCCGTCCGGTGTTGAAGGGCGGATCAATGTAGACGAGCGCCACCGAGCCGGTCGCCATCCCTCGCAACACTTCCAGATTGTCGCCCTGCACGATGCGGTTCAATCCGCCTCCCATGGTTGCCACTCCAGAGTATCTCGAACAGATCCCTTCATGCCGCAACAACGGCCCAGGGTCAATTGTGAGTCAGTCTGTCCATCAATCTCTCCCTCGGGGACTAAAGTCCCGCAGATTTATTGGCTGTGTTGGCGCGGCTAAAGCCACGCCCTTTCAAAACAATCCAAACAACACCGATGAACCGGCGGCGAGGGATTTCGATTCCAGCGCGGCGAGGAGTATCGTTTCGACGGGCCCAAATTGCGGTGATCCGGGGTGGCAAAATGGCAGATGCCGCGACTCTGAACTCCTCGAAGCCGCAAGTCCCAGCCGCGGTGGCGGTGGACGCTCCAACCCTTGCGCCCACTCGCGCCTTCGCCATGCTCTCCCATCGCGGTCAGGTGCGCCGGGCCAACCAGGACGCCTGTGCCGCGCTGGCCGAGCATGGGGCCTTCGTCGTCTGCGACGGCATGGGAGGCGCGGCCGGCGGCGAGGTTGCCAGCCATCTGGCTACGGAGGTTTTTCTGGACTGCCTCGCGCAGCCTAATCCAGCAACGCAAGCCCGCGCCCGGCTCGCCGAGGCCATCCGTACCGCCAACCAGACCGTATTCCGGCACGCGCAGAAGTCGCCCAGCCTGCACGGCATGGGTACTACACTGGTTGCGCTGCTATGGGATGAATACACGCAGCGGTCAAAGGATGCGCGAGTCAGCCCCACGCTCTGGATCGCCCATGTTGGCGACAGCCGCTGCTATCTCTTCCGTTCGGGCGAGCTTCGCCTGCTGACCCAGGACCACTCGCTAGTGGAGGAGCAGGTGCGCGCCGGAGTGTTGAGCCGGGTGCAGGCCACAGCTTCGCCGATGCGCAACATTATCACCCGCGCCATTGGCACGCAGCCGACGGTCGAGCCGGGGATCGCCTTGCACGCCGCGCAGCCCGGCGACCTCTACCTGCTCGCCTCCGACGGCCTGAGCCGCGAGCTGGACGACGGCGAGATCGCACAGATTCTCGCCCGCACCGCTGGACCGGCAGCGCTTGCTCCTGGCCGCCGCGACACCGCTGCCCCAGACCTTGCTGTGCAATCCGCGCTTGATAGCGCCTGCCAAGCGCTGATCGACGCCGCCAACGCAAAGGGCGGCCACGACAATATCACCGTCCTGCTCGTCGCGTGCCCATAGAACGCTCGGAGAGGTTGGCCCTCTTCCAACGGCGAACTTAAGTCACCCATCGAAACGGACCTGCATCCGTTAGACTCAACCACGAAAGGAGAAACAAGTGCGCAACGGGACTGCCCGCGTCTTTCGCGTCTTGCTTGCCGCCAGCCTCAGCCTCTCGGCGCTGCTGTTCTTTGTGTGGAGCTGGCGCTGGCCGCTGGTCGGCGACGCATCGCTGATCCACTACATCGGGTGGCTCATCGGGCGCGGCTGGGCCCCCTACCGCGAGATCGGTGATATGAACATGCCCGGCTCGTACCTGATCGAGATCGCCGCCATGCACCTGTTTGGCATGGGCGACCTGGCGTGGCGATTCTTCGACTTCGCGCTGATGGCCGCCGCGAGTGCGTCATTCTTTGTGATTACCCGTCGCACGGGTGCCCCATCCATGACGGCCTCATCGTCATGGGTGGGATCGGACAATGGCTG